>SHXM01000096.1 GCA_009693325.1 Rhodoferax sp. | reverse complement strand
TTTCTTTAGCGCAGCTGCAAGAGGCTGTAGCGGCGGCTCGGGCGGCGCTTCTCGGGTGGCGCCAACGCTCACCCTTGGATCGTGCTCAATTCATGAAGCGCATAGCCGCGCTGGTCAGGCGGGATGCGCTCCGGTTAGCGCAAATTGTCGTCATGGAGCAAGGCAAGCCGATGAACGAGGCGCTTGGTGAAGTCGGCGGTACCGCAGAATTTTTTGATTACTACGCCGAGTTCGCACGCCGAATTCAAGGCGAAATTCTGCCCTCTGATGCCGCCGGGGAGCAGATCTGGATCCAAAGGGTGCCAATCGGGGTTGTTGGGGCCATCATCCCGTGGAACTACCCCAGTGCCTTGGTCAGTCGCAAGGTGGCACCGAGCATGATTGCGGGCGATACCATTGTCCTGAAGCCACATGAAATGACGCCGCTCTCGGCGCTGGAAATGGGCCGGATTTTTCACGAGGCCGGGGTTCCACCAGGTGTTGTGAACATCGTGTGCGGTGCGGGTGAGCTGATCGGCCATGCCATGTCGTCATCACCAGACATTGACATGCTCACCATGACCGGCAGCGTGCCAACCGGCAAGCGCATCATGCAGGCAGCTGCCGATCACCTCACGCCTGTGTCACTCGAGCTCGGCGGCAAGGCGCCTTTCATTGTGATGCCAGACTGCAACCTGGATATGGCCGTGCGAGCAGCAGCAAGCTCGAGATACATGAACTGCGGACAGGTCTGCATCTGCAATGAGCGCACGCTAGTGCATCGGGATATCCATGATGAGTTTGTCGAGAGATTCCTGGCCTTCAGCAAAAGTCTTCGCATCGGGGATCCGATGGATCGGCGCACCGACATCGGGCCCAAGGTCAGTCTTGCCGAACTCGAAAAAGTCGAGCGCTATGTGGATGCCGCGGTTTCCGCTGGGGCACAGCTGCGTCTGGGTGGCAGGCGCCTGCAAAATCCGCCAACCCCGGGGGGCTACTGGTTTGAGCCCACTGTCTTCACTGGCGTCGACCCCTCAATGGAAATCATGAACCGTGAGGTCTTTGGCCCGGTTCTGCCGATCATGGGGTTTGGTGATTTTGAGGAGGCGCTGAACATTGCCAACGCCAGCCGCTACGGCTTGTCGGCCTATCTTTTTACCGACCATATGCCAACCATCATGAAGGCGGTGAGCGAGATCCAGTTTGGCGAGCTTTATGTCAACCGGATCGGGCCGGAGAGTCTTCAGGGCTTTCATGTCGGCTACGGCGACAGCGGTGTGGGCGGGGACGACGGCGTACACGGCCTTGAGGCCTATATGCGCAAAAAAACCGTCTACCTGAATCACTCGGGCGCCTCGCCGGTTGGCCTGATGCCCTACGGTGGCTGACATGAGCAAAGACGCACCAGAGGCGCCTGAGCAGCTCGTTGTCCAAGCCACGCCAGCCAGGGCGACAACGCCCGGCACAAGGTTTGATCACCAAGTGCTGCGGAACTGGGGCTACGAAATCTTTGCCGCAGCAGGCTCGAGCAAAGCCGAGGCGGTCATCGTTACAGACCATTTGGTGAACGCCAACCTTAAGGGGCATGATTCTCACGGCGTGGTGCGAATCCCCAAATACCTAGATTGGGTGCAGAAAAAGGAATTACTGACCAACCAACATGTGCGAGCGGTGACAAGCAAAGGCAGCATCCTGGTTTTGGATGGCGGCTTTGGTTACGGTCAGGTGATCGGCCAAGAGGCCATGAAGCTCGTTATTGAGCGAACCCGGGAGCACGGCTTTTGTGCTGCAGCCATACGCAACTCAGGCCATCTCGGCCGGATTGGGGAGTGGCCTGAACAGCTCGCCCGGGCGGGGTTGACGTCTGTACATTTTGTGAACACCTCCGGTTATGGGATTCTGGTTGCGCCGCATGGCGGCAGTGACAGGCGACTTTCTGCCAACCCGGTTGCCGCCGGCTGTCCTGGCCCGGGCGGAAACCCTTATATTCTCGACATCGCAACCAGCGCGGTGGCGGAGGGCAAGATACAGGTAGCGCGCAATCAGGGCAGCCTGCTCGAACCGGGGCTGATCATGGACGGTCACGGCGCGCCCACAAATGACCCTGAGCGTTTTTATGCAGATCCCGTTGGTGCGATATTCCCGATGGCTAGTCACAAGGGCTCTGGCATCTCTTTTTTCTGCGAGATTCTGGCCGGTTCATTGAGCGGTGGGCAAAGCAGCCACCCCAACAACCCCACAGCCTGGCGTCTGGTTAACAACATGATGACCATTTGCTTTGACCCAGCCGTATTTTCTGAATTTGATTTTGCGGATGACGTACAGCGCCTGGCCGAATGGGTCAAGGGGTCTCCTGCCAGGGTGCCGGGAATCGAGGTTCTTTTGCCGGGGGAGCTTGAAACACGTACCGAGTTGGACCGACGTGAGAACGGCATATTCATTGATACGCAAACCCACCGTCAGCTGCTTGACGCCGCAACATCTTGGGGCTTGCAAATACCTTCAGAATTAACCTTGTGAATATTCGCAAAAATCATGTCCGGCAGAAATTGCTCGAAGGGCAGGCCGCCTATGGAATGATGGCTTTCGAGTTTTTCACACCAGGCCTTTTACCCATTCTGAGCCAAGCGGGCGCTGAGTTTGTGGTGCTTGACATGGAACACAGCGGCGTTGGCATCGATGTCATCAAAGCGCAGTTGGGGGCAGCCCGCGGGACATCGATCGTGCCGATTGTTCGTGTCCCCGGAACTGCCAGACATTTGATTTCGCCCGTCCTGGACGCTGGCGCCATGGGCATCATGGTGCCACTGGTTGAAACGCGTGCCCAGGCGCAAGATATTGTGTCTTGGTGCCGATACCGTCCACAGGGCACGCGGGGTTTGGGATTCTCGGTAGCCCATGATGACTATGCGGGCGGTTCGGTCGTTGAGAAGATCAAAGCGTTGAATGAACGCACCTTGATCATTGCCCTGATCGAGTCCGAGACCGGCATCCAAAACGCGGATGCAATTCTGTCTGTTCCGGGTATCGATGTGGGCTGGCTAGGCCACTATGACCTGACCGACAGTTTGGGCATCCCTGCCGAATTTGAACATGCGCGGTTCAAAGCGGCCGTCAAGACCCTTGTCGCTGCCTGCCGCCGGCACGGCAAGGCAGCTGGGTTTTTGGCCTCCGACTTGCAGCAAGCGATTGCCTGGCGCAAAAGGGAGTTTCGATGCCTTGGCTATGGCACCGATATCGGCCTTCTGCGCGACAGCCTGGCAAACGGAATGTCCCGCCTCAAAGCGCTGGGGCTAAACTAATAGCCTACCCTACTTAAGCACCTGGAAACCCAATGACAATTACCTTTCGATATGGCTTGGCAGCATTGTTGGCTGTTCTGGTTCATCAGGCCGCCCTGGCGCAGGCTTTCCCGAGCCGCAGCATCAGCCTGGTGGTGCCCAATCCGCCGGGCGGACTGGTCGACACATCGGCGCGTCTGGTTGCTGAGCCTTTGGCTCGGCTGTTGGGGCAATCCGTTATCGTTGACAACAAGCCGGGCGCCAGCGGTAACCTGGCCTACCAGCAGGTGGCCCGCTCCGCCAAAGATGGCCATAGCATCTTGGTGTCCTACTCTGGCTACCACATTGCCAACCATATCTTGATGGATAAGGTGGGCTGGGAGCTCAAGGATTTGACGCCGATTGGCCTGATCACCGTGGCGACCAATGTGATCGCCATCCATCCGTCGGTTCCAGCCAGCACCCTCAAGGAATTCATTGCTTATTTGAAGCAAAACCCCGGCCGGCTCAACTACGCCTCGCAGGGCAATGGCTCGGTCTCGCATATCGGCACCGAGATCTTCAAGCAGCAGACCGGGGTGGAGCTCATCCATGTTCCCTACAAAGGCTCTGGTCAGGCGATCCAAGACGTTTTAGCCGGTCAGGTTCAGGTGTTCATCACCACGCCACCGTCTGTGATGGGCCATGTGCAGGCGGGCAAGCTGCGGGCGCTGGCAGTCACGGGTAAAACTCGGCACCCTCAGCTGCCTCAGGTGCCAACGGTGGCAGAGGCGGGCTTGGCTGGGTTCGAGCTCGAATCCTGGGTTGCGCTGTATGTTGCAAGCGGTACTCCCGCGGCCATTGTGCAAAGACTCTCACAAGAGGTCAAGCTGGGCATAGAGGCGCCCGAGACGCGCCAGCGCGCCGATCAGGCCGGCATCGAGGTGCGCTTTCTGGCGCCGGCAGACATGACCAGCCTGCTCGATGTACAGACATCCAGCTGGGCCAAGGCAATCGCTGCGGCCAAAATTAAATTGGATTGATTTTTTAGGACCGAGCCATGCCACATTTAACTGACAGTGAAGTGGACCAGTACCAGCGCGAGGGTTATTTGATCCCCCGGCTGCGGCTGCCCGAGCAACGCATAGGACCTCTGCGCGAGTCGCTTGATCGGCTGTTGCACGACAACCCCGGGGTTCGCCCGGAGAAACTCGTCAGCGCCCATTTCGCCGGCGCCAATGGGGCAGCCAATTCAGATGGTGTTCGGGGCAGTCGTGATTTTCTTGATCTGGCGATGGACTCGGACATTGTTGATTTGGTCGCCCAGGCGATTGGCCCCAACATCATTCTGTGGGGCTGCCATGTGTTCTGCAAGCCCGCCGGTGATGGGCTCGAGACGCCTTGGCACCAGGACGGTCATTACTGGCCGATACGCCCGCTCGCCACCTGTACCGTGTGGGTCGCTCTGGACGCCTCCACCACCGAAAACGGCTGTTTGCGGGTGGTTCCCAAGACGCACCTGGCCCGCACCTGCCATCCGCACCTGAGCGAAGACCGGCAAGATCTGGTCCTCAACCTGCGCATGGCGCCCGGCACATTCGACGAGCGCGACGCAGTCGACCTCGAGCTGCAGCCAGGACAGATGTCAATGCATGATGTCTACATGGTGCATGGTGCCCGGGTCAACCATTCCACCAAGCGGCGGGCCGGGGTGGCCCTGCGCTACATGCCGGCAAGCTCGGTGTTTGAGCGCGGCATCAACCCGGCTGACGGCCAGTCCAACCTGCCCGTGGCATTTGCCAAGCGCCCCCTGTGGCTGCTGCGCGGCCAGGATATCAGCGGTAAAAACGACTTCAAGACAGGCTTCACATCTTGAGCCGTGCGGGCGCTGAGCGGCTTGGTGCGCCGCCAGTTGTCGCAGCGCTTGACATTGGCGGCACCAAGCTCGCAGCGGCAATTGTTGATGCCGATGGGCAGGTGTTGGCACGCAGCCAAACACCCACCCAAACCGGCACAAACCAGGGGCGCGCCGATGAAGAACTGTTCCAGCGGCTTACGGCCCTGCTTGATTCGGTGATACAGGCTTCGCCCAAGCCGCCGCAGGTGATTGGCGTGGGTTGTGGTGGGCCAATGGCCAGCCAGGGCCAGACGGTATCGCCGCTCAATATCGGGCAATGGCGGGCTTTTCCGCTGCGCGCGCGTTTGCTCGCGCACTACCAACTCCCGACCTTTATCGACAACGATGCCAAGGCCCTCGCGCGGGCTGAGGGCTGGCTAGGCGCGGCCCGTGGCGAAACAAACTATCTGGCCATGGTGGTCTCTACCGGGGTCGGTGCTGGCATTGTGCTCAACGGCCAACTGCTTGAGGGTGGCTCAGGCAACGCCGGCCACATCGGCCATGTGATTGTTGAACCGCAGGGTCAGGCCTGCGCTTGCGGTGCTCGGGGCTGCCTGGAGGCCGAGGTGTCCGGCACAGCCATCGCCAAGCTGATTGGACGCCCGGCACACCATGCCCCGCCCGAGCTGCGTCGCAGGTCTGGGCTGCTGGTCGGGCGGGCGGTGGCATCGGTGGCCAACCTGCTTGATTTGCGTTTGGCCGTGGTTGCCGGTTCGGTGGCACTTGGATTTGGCGATGATTTTTTCCAAGCGGCCCAGCAGGAGCTGGACCGAAGCGCCCGCCTGGATTTTTCCGCCGGGGTGCGCATCGTGCCCACCGGCTGCTCCGACTTGGGGCCCCTGCTTGGCGCAGCGGCGGTCGCCCGGGCCGGCTGAAATTGCGCACTGCAAATGCACCGATGTGCCGCCGGCGCCCAGGTAACCGGGGTTCGCACCCGTAGCAAACAAAAACCCCACCACAGCTTTGCAGGGGAACTTGAAAAACCATTGGCCGATCTCGGTCAACGGTAACTGCAGGAGGCAGCAGAATAGGAAAACTGCCTTAACTAAAATAAAATCCGAATTTAATATCGTCAGATGTATCAGCAACGACAACTTGCGCCTGTATTACGTCAAACCCTTGCTGGGTTTCCTGTGGTCCTGTTAACGGGACCCAGGCAATCCGGCAAGACGACCTTTCTCAGGCATGAGGCCGGTGAGCAGGCCGACTACATCAGTTTCGATGACCCTCTCGAACGCGACTTTGCTGCCGTTGACCCAGCAGGCTTTCTTGGGCGATTCAACGATCGCCCGTTGATTCTCGATGAGATCCAGTATGCACCAGCCCTTCTGTCTCATCTGAAGATGCGTATCGACAATGAGCCGGGCCGCTGTGGCCAATGGCTACTGACTGGATCGCAACAATTCGGATTGATGCGTAATGTCAGCGAATCTCTCGCTGGCCGGGTGGCTATCCTGGAATTGCCGCCTTTCTCGCAAGCAGAATTCGCTCGACCTGATTTGAAAGATGTGTTGTGGAACGGGGGCTATCCGATTCCGGCGATGCACCCTGATCGGCGCGAGGTCTGGCTGCGAAGTTATGTCTCGACGTATATAGAGCGCGACGTTCGTCAACTTCGAAATATCCCAGATCTAAGATTATTCAGCCAGTTCCTAAACTTAGCAGCAGCTCGTCATAGCCAGGAATTTCACCCTGCGGGTCTATCTCGCGAACTTGGTATTTCTCAGCCCACAGTGAAATCATGGGGTGGCGTATTAGAGGCATCCTATGTTGCGTATTTCCTTGCGCCCTGGTTTCGAAACTATGGTAAGCGGGTGGTTAAAACACCCAAATTTTATTTCTACGACACCGCGCTTGTCAATTTGCTAACCCGTCAACCGGATGCCGCATCCGCACTTGCCGGACAGATGGGTGGGCCACTTTTAGAAGGATGGGTCATTACTGAAGCCGTGAAGACTTTCATGTCGCTGGGGCAGAAGCCAGATTTGTACTTTTGGCGCTCCCACGACGGCCTCAAGGTCGATTTGCTCATCATGATCAAAGGCAAGTTGTGCCCGGTGGAGATCAAATTGACCGCAACCCCAGGTGCCGGTCATATTGCCATGCCATGGCAATCGTTTCCTGATTGGCTCCAAAAACGTTTAACCGAGAGTGTCCATTAGGGGTTGGTGTCGGCTTGAGCCCGTCAAAGCCCGGCGCTGATTTCAGCGGCCAGGCCGCTCAACCAGGCCCAGTTTGTGCATATCCCGCTGCAGCCGGGCAAAGCCACGCCAGGCGATGACCCCAAGCCCAGCAGAGAGCATAAACAACCAGACCCCCAGCCCGGTGCTGCCAGGTACATGGCCTTTGGCATCCCAGCCGAGGTAGAGCGCCATGCCGACAAAAGGCGCAAAAGCACCCCGCACGCCGGTCAGGGTCACATGGATGCCCATGTAAGCCGAGAGCTGTTCTTTGGGCGCAAAGTCATTGTGGCCGAGTTGCCAGGCCAGAGTACCCCCAGCGTTGACCAGACTGGTGAGAAAACGCCCCAGCGCCAGCCAGACCAGCGACAGGCTGAACGCCCCCCAAAACATCACCAGGGTGCCGACCACCCAAAGGGCGTTTTGGCGCACGCGAAACTCGGTCACATGCACCTGGTCAAAATAACGTGCCCACCAATGCATGGTGGTGAAGTTCAGCAAGAATGGGATGATCAACACGATGGCGATGCTGGTGGCATAGTTGGCTCCGATTTGTTTGGAGATCAGGTACACCAGCGGCGGCTCCAGCATCATGGCCGCAAGGCCCGAGATGAACTGGAACCACTGATAGCGGGCGTAATGCGGGTCAGCACGCAGGATCGCTATGAAGTCATTGCGTCCAGCGCTGTCGCGCCCGGTGCGGCGCTCCATCACCTGGAGTCGTTTTTCGCCCTGCACACTGACCCCTGAAAAGGCCCATACGCCCACAACGCCGGCCAACAAGCCCGCCGCATACAACCAGCGAAAACTCTCTGGATGAGAGTCCAGCAACAGACTGCCCAGGCCGGTTGTCGTAACAATCATCAAGCTGGTGGTCGCCTGCAAGCGCCCAGTGATACGAGCGCGCAGGCTGCGGTCATAGTTCAGGCTCCAGGCAATGCTGCGCAGAGTGATGATGCCGGCAATCAACAAACGGCTGAGCACCACTGCGCCGACCAGAATCCAGCTGCCCGCAAGCGAGCGGGGGCTCAGCGCGATGGCAGCCACACAGACCAGCACCAAGCACTGCAACACCGTGACCAAGGGCACCTTGGGACGGCCAACGGCGAGCTGGTTCCAAAAAAAACTCGACAGGTTGCCAAACATGGATGCCGCTGAAATCACGGCAATCATCCAAGGCTGGGCATCAAAGGCCTTGGCCGCCAAGACCGCTACAAAGCCTCCCTCGAGCAGGCCGGTGGCCAGGGGCATGCTGAACTCGGTCCACTGCTCGCGCCGAAAACTTTGGCGTACCGCCGGATCCAGGCCTGAAGGGGAAAAAAAACTGTTTAACAAAGGTATGGGCTCTTGCTCACAAGCCCCTCACGGGCCGGTACGCGCATTGTCAGCTGCCCGATCCGGGCGGGCCAGTCCCATCAAGGGGGCGTTGCGCCAGTGCGTTCGACAATCATGTGGTAGTGCTCTGTGCGCCGGTGGCGCGCAAAATTAAAGGTGGTTTCGCGGTACGAGCGACCCAGATCAAGGTCGCAGCGCGCCACAATGACCTCGTCGCCATTGCTGCTGCAACGGGCTACCAACTCGCCGGTGGGTGCGATGATGCAGCTGCCGGCAATCATGTCCACCCCCTCTTCCAGACCAGCCTTGGCAACACCAATCACCCAGGCGCTGTTTTGGTAGGCGCCAGACTGCATGCACAGCTCGTTGTGGAATTGCCCTAAGCGGTCATGCTCGGGAGCCCCCGGGTGGTGTACCGGCGTGTTGTAGCCGCAAAAAATCATCTCGGCCCCCTGCAGGCCCAGCACACGGTAAGACTCTGGCCAGCGCCGGTCGTTGCAAATGATCATGCCGGCAACCCCGCCCCAGGCCTGCCAGGCGCCAAAGCCGAGGTCGCCCACTTCAAAATAGCGTTTTTCCAGGTTCTGGAACGGCGACTCGGCGCGATGCTCGGCGTGCCCTGGGAGGTGGATCTTGCGGTACTTGCCGATGATGCGGCCACTGGCGTCGACCAAGATCGAGGTGTTGAAGCGCCGCTTCTGGCCCGCCGAGACATCGAGCTCGCAATAGCCGAGGTGAAAGCCCAGCCCGAGCCGGCGGGCTTCGTCAAACAGGGGCTGGGTCTGCGGGCCCGGCATATCACGCTCGAACCAGGCGTCGACTTCGTCCTCGTCCTCGGTGAACCAGTGCGGGAAAAAAGCCGTCAAGGCAGCCTCGGGGTAAGCCACCACCTGCGCACCAAGCGCCTTGGCCTGGCGCATCAAATCAATCATGCGGTGCACCACCGCAGGACGGCCCTGAGTACGCGCAATCGGCCCCATCTGGGCAGCGGCAATCATTAGGTGTCGGCTCATGGTTTAAGACCTTCAAAAGCTCAAGGTCTCGCCCTAACGGCCTAAAAAGGCCCTGGCCGCCATGGAGCCTGAACAGGAACAAATAGTAACGGATCGGCCCCGCCGGTCACTGGCGCCCATTTTCTGAGCGGCTGCCGATCAAACTGGCTGAGCGCCAGCTCGGTTCACAACCACTGTGGGTTGGCACCTGCTAATGAGAACACGCCCAGAGTTCAGCCCACAAGCTCAAGCTCGGGCTCTGGTTCAGGCGCCCCTTTGGTGCCGCCTGAATGGACGCAATCCTCCCCTGGCAGAACAGGTTCGCACACGCTGTCGTAGACGAGCGCCGATTCTGCAAGGCCTGACCGATTGCCGTCAAATGAAGCGAGAACGTGTTGCTGCTCGGACGAGATCTGCCGCCCGATCGCCCACTCTTTCCATGCCTGTGCTGGCGGCCAGGTAACACGTATCGATCCGGGGTAAGTCGCCTCGCTCGACAACTGCGGAACCCGCTGTCCACAGTGCTCACAGCATCGGCCCAATTGCTCTACCAATCGGGCGTCAACAGAAAAATGATGGCTGCTGAAACGTTACAAATACAGTAGCTTGCCGCGCATACCTCGTCGGGGCTACGAGGCTCTTTTATGCTGCAGCGGTGCGCGTGCGCTTGGGTTCAGGCTTTAACCGAATTTCTACTGTCCGACCGACCGCACTCGCTGCTTTGATCAATGTATCTAGTTGAATGGACAGGTTGTTCGGATCAAGCACGCGGTCTAGTTGGGAGCGGCTGGTAGCCATGCGCTGCGCCATATTCACCTTGCTGAGATTGCCGCTTTGCATGGCATCGTCCAATTGCTCCGCCAGCGCCCGCTTGAGCGCGCGGGCCTGCACCTCTTCATAGATGCCATCCACTTTCAGGAAGTCATCAAAACTGCTGCCCGCGTGGGGGTTCACTTTAGTTACTTTGGCCATTTTTCCATTCCTTCAAGCGTTTTATTGCCAGTTCAATATCGGCAGGGTTGGTCTGCTGGGTCTTCTTGACGAATGCGTGCAACAAAATCATTTCGGATTGCTCTACAGCAAAAAGCACTCGCGCAATACGGTTGCCAATCTTGCTGCGGACTTCCCAGACTGATCCGCGCAAATGGTCAACCCGCGGTTTTCCTATAGGCCATTTGTACTGAACGTAGGCAATGTCTTCGCCAATAGCCTGACGAGCCGTCTTGTCCAAGGCCTTTAGCCATTCGCGTACCGGTTCGTCCCCGCTTGCCGAGCGAAAGAAGATCGCAGGGATTTTTTTATCGGATGGCATGCGCGATAGTGTACCTTATAAAGTACTTTTCTGTAAGTGCTGAGAGCAGGCCTGTCGGCAGTAAATAGAACTGTCCGGTTTGGTAACAAGTAGATTGTCCGCTTTCTGTTGTTTGGATTGCGATGGCTTTAAAGCCATCGCGCGTTTTGTTTTGACGGCCCTCACGCGGCCAGCCTGA
>SHXM01000095.1 GCA_009693325.1 Rhodoferax sp. | reverse complement strand
GTTCAATCTGTCAGCTCAGGCGCTGGCCAGCTGTTCAGGGTTGTTATCCCGCAATTGGGCCATTTTGTAGCGCAGCGTGCGTGGGCTGATGCCGAGTTTTTGCGCTGCTTCGATTTTGTTTTTTGATGTTTCAAGCGCTGAGCGGATCACGCTTTGCTCACTGTTTTTCACCACAGTCTGTAACTTGTTGCCTGCAGTAAAACCAACTTCGCCACCAAACATCGGGCTGAGCAAGCTGGGTGAGCTGAGCGAGCTGGGCAGCTGGCAGGACGGTGGGCCAGGTAAAACTGGCTGGTGGCTCAGGCTTGAAAGAAATTCAGCCCCATCCGCGCCATCATCAAACATCAGGTGCTGGGTGTCGATATGGCAATCACCACAAAGAACCATGGCGCGCTGGACCACGTTTTCAATTTCGCGCACATTGCCCGGCCAAGGGTAAGACAACAAACGCAGTTGCGCTGCCGGGCTGACGCTCCAGGCCTGGTCATCGCGCTGATAACGCGCCAGCAAACGCGCCACGATGGGCAGAATATCGCCGGTGCGCTCGGACACTGGCGGCACCCGCAATTTGAAGGTGCTCAGCCTGAAGTACAAGTCTTCCCGGAATTCCCGTTGCTCAATCGCTAAACGCAAATTTTTGTTGGTCGCCGCGACCACCCGCAGGTTCAGCGCAATAGCGCGTTCGCCCCCGAGTTTGACCAGGCTGCGCTCCTGCAAAACTCGCAGCAACTTGGCCTGCAGTGCTATCGGCAACTCGCCCACCTCATCGAGAAAAATTGTGCCGCCCTGGGCCTGCTCAAACAGGCCGCGGTGGTCTTTGACAGCGCCTGTGAAGGCGCCTTTTTCATGGCCAAACAGCATGTCTTCGATCATGTGCTCTGGCAGTGCAGCGCAATTCAGCCCGACAAAGGGGCCGTCAGCGCATGGGGAAGACTCGTGCAACACGCGGGCCAGCACCTCTTTGCCAGAGCCGGTCGGACCCTCGATCAAAACCGCCACCTGAGCCTGCGCCACCCGCTGGGCCAAGGCCAGCAGCTTGATGCTCACGGGATCAACAAACACCACGCTGCGCACCCCGCTTTGAAGCGCTAGGCTGGCACCCACAGAACCCGGCTTGTGCATGCTCAGCCCGGTAGACTGAACCGAGCCCGCACCAGCAACCGGCTGCGCTGCGCCTGGAGCCTGCGTCTTGGCGCAATCCAGCGCCTTGCGCCAGGCCTGGGCAGACCAATCATCTGCAGCAAGCACATGGCAGGCGCCATGACGCATGGCTGCCACCGCCAACTCAAGGTGTCTGCGCTCGACCCGACAAATCACCGAAACCCGATCCTTGGCACTTTGCAGCAGCTGCAAGGCCTCAATCAACAAATCAATATCCGACCCCAGCCCCAAAACCAGCAGGCCGCGCTGATCGCCCAACTGGGCTACCGATGCTTCCAACTCTTCATAAGTGCAAACCATGGAAGCCGACACGCCTGCCTGACCCAGCAACACTTGCTCGGCCGGCTTAAGCGAACGAAACGGATCTAGCCAGAGGGCGGTGGAAGACATATTTTTCAATTCTGCAGAAGGTTGTTCGAATGATCATCAATGACCATAGCCCTTGAGCAAGACATGTGCCAATGGAAGTGTCGGTTTATCGACGACTGCCCGGCCCGGTCCGATTCCTGGCAGCTACCCCCACAAACAAGCTAGGAAATAAACTTAAAATTTATCCCAAGCCGTACACTGTTGCCCGGTCTCAAAACTCAGTTCAGCACCCCAACCAAGATGCCCAGATTCGCCCCCGCCCTGCTCGCACTGCTGCTGCTCGCATCCGGGTTGGCCAGCGCCGGGCCATGGGAGGAGGGCTACGCCGCATACCAGCGCAGAGACTACACCACAGCGGTAGCCAAATGGCGCCAAGTCGCTGACAAGGGTAATGCCAAGGCCCAGTCTTTGATGGGGCTGATGTATTTCTTTGGCCAGGGCGTCAAGCAAGACTACCCGCAGGCCATCAGTTGGCTTAATTTGGCTGCAGCCCAGGGCGAGCCCAGGGCCCACTTCAGAATCGGCAGCATGCACGAAAACGCACAGGGCTTTACTCAAAACAATCTGATGGCCGCGGTGTCCTACACCATGGCCGCAGAGTTGGGACACCCAGAGGCCAGCGAGGCTCTCATGCGGGTCTCAGCCGAGTTGTCGCCCAAAGAGAGCGCGCTGGCCAGCCGCTTGGCGCAGACCTGCATCAAGCGGGCCTACAAGGCCTGCGAATCAGCGCTCAATCCTTGAACTTTACCGTGATGCTGATGCGCCGATTGCGCGGGTCTTTCGGATCGTTCGGGTTGTAAGGCGCGGTATCGGCCACGCCCTCAATTTGGGTAAACCGGTCAGACTTAATACCGCTTTTCTCCAGCGTAGCACGGGTTGCCTCAGCCCGCTCGGCTGATAAAGACCAGTTGTTGCGACCCTCCTTGTTGGCAAAGGCCAGGCTGTCGGTGTGCCCCCGCACGCTGAGTTTGTTGTCCGTGCCCGCCAAAGACTTGGCAATTTCTGTCATCAGCGCCTGCGCTTGGGGTTGCAGCTTGGTGCTGCCCAGCGGGAACATGGAGAAATCTGCCTTGTCGATCACCTCGATGCGCAGCCCCTCTTTTTCGCGCACAAACTGAACCTGGTTTTGCACCTGCTCGAGATTCGGGTTGGCGGCGAGTTGCTCTCTGACCTCTTTTTCCATTTTGTCAAAGTTGGCCCTGTCGGCTGCCTCGGTCGCCTGTTTTTGTTCGGTTTTGGATTGCGCGTCATTATCACGGGCGTTCTCGGAATTGGGCGAGGGCTCGTTCTCGGTAGGTCCGCCCTCGGAACGGGGCGACACCATTTGCATCATATTGGTCTGTTTGGCGGTGTAGGGGAAACCGTCAGGGTCAATGATTGATTTGCCGCCCAGCAGGCCATTAGAGCCGGCCATGGCGCCCATTTGCACCTGCGCCATAGAGGCCGAAGGGATGAAGAAGTCTGCCACGCTTTTTCTTTGCACCTCTTGTGTGGCACCCAGAATCCACATCAGCAAAAAGAAGGCCATCATCGCCGTCATCATGTCAGCCAGTGCAATCTTCCAGCCGCCGCCGTGCGCGCCGCCGTGGCCGGGCTGGATCTTCTTGATAACAATGATCGGCGCCAGCGCCGCATCTGCCTCGGGCGCTGCAGCCTCGGGTGCTGCAGTGGGCACCAGTGTCAGCGGCGGCGCGGGCGCCTCGGCTTCTGGGTCAGGTTGCGGCTGCGCAACAGCGGCCTGGGTTGCCATGCTTACTTACCACGCAAACCGTCAAACACCTCAGCAAAACTGGGCTGGTTGTGGTGGCTGATAGCCACCCGTGCGGCCTCGAGAATCAGCGGCATGGGGTGGCCGTGCATGGTGCCAATAATGATCTGCTTGACCACGTGGTACATGCAAGACTCATCCTCGATGATCTGGGCCAACCGTTTGGCAAAGGGTTCAAAAAAGCCATAGGCCAAAAACACCCCAATAAAAGTGCCCACCAAGGCCGCGCCCACCAGCCCGCCCAAAATAGCCGGTGGCTGGTCGATGTTGTCCATGGTTTTGACCACGCCCATCACGCAAGACACAATGCCTAAAGCAGGCAGTGCGCCAGCCAGCGTGGAAATAGCATCAGCGGCCTTCAACTCGTCATGGTGGTGGGTCTTGATGGCCGCATCCATCACCTCCTCAACCGCCATGGGGCTGAGCGTGCCCTGCGACACAACCATCAGTCGCACCGTGTCGGTGATCAAATGCAGCAGCGCATGATCTTTGAGAATGTTGGGGTATTCGCTGAAGATCGCGCTGGACTCGGGCGTCTCGATATGCGCCTCAAGCGCCACGCCACCCTCGCTTTTGAGGGTTTTCATCACCTTGGAGACGCAAAATATCGTGTTCAGATAATCTTGTTTGTGGTACTTCGAGCCCTTGAAGGTGCGCCCGATACCGGCAAACACGCCCTTCACCACGTCTGGACTGTTACCAATGATCAAGCCGCCAATACCAGAACCTAAGATACACCAGCCTTCAATTGGCGCTGCGTGTATGAATGTCCCCATGGTGCCGCCGCCAACTATAAAGCTGCCGAACACGCAAACATTTAGAAAAACAATTCCGACTATACCGCCCATGGTAGATTCCTATAAGGGTGAGTGATCACCGAAAAACCCGTGTCTGGCACCTCCCGCGAGGTTTGCCAAGCACCAACAACTCCAAAACCACTCACCCACCCAGCAGGACGCCCCAAGCTTTACTACTGCAGACGCATACTTGCGTTGCTTTGTATTTGTGCCGGCACTTCCAACCAGGCTTTGCGGATTTCAGAGGTCAAACCCAACACTTCGTCCAAAGCGCCGATATCATTGCGCGCATTGGCGTAAATCAGACGGCGAGTGAAATAACCATAAAGGTCATTCAAGTTCTGTGCCAACTCGCCGCCTTTTTGAAAATCAAGCACCTGCTGCAAGCCAAGCACGATACGGCAAGCCCGGGTGATGCTCTTTCCTTTTTCCAAGATCACCCCGCGCTCAATGTGCCCTCGCGCCTCGGCAATGCTGTTCACCAAGCCGTCAAACAGCATTTGAATCAATTCGGCGCCATCAGCAACAGAAGCCTGGGACATCAAGTTGTCCGCTCCGTAGGACTCCATGGCTTTGAAGTTAATTCGCATTTTCTAATCTCCTGATGAGTTGATGTACCCACCAGAAATCGACAGCAGCAGCGAAAACTTGAGTATTACCGACATCAAGTCGGCACAGCCCTCCCCGGCGCGGCCTTAGGCGCAACCTCAATCTTCAAAAAAACCCTGATTTTTTTCACAATGGCGCTGAGCAACTGGCTCACTCGGGACTCGGTGACGCCCAAAGTGGCCCCGATTTCCTTGAGGTTGAGTTCTTCCACATAGTAAAGCGACATCAGCAGCTGCTCGCTTTGCGGCAACGCAGCAATCGCATCGCCCACAGCCCGCATGAAATCCCGATGTTCCACGATGGCATCGGGCTGGCGCGACCTCTCATCGGCAATACCCATCACCTCGTCGGTGATGAGTTCCATGGACAGGGTCTCAAACCGTTTGGCATTGCCGCGTTTTTTTTGAAAAACATCAAGGTCTTCGCCCAGGTACTCTGCCAACTCGCTTTGCGTCGGGGTTCGGCCGAGTTCGGTGGCCAGCGCAATCTTGGCTTTGTTCTCAGCGCTGCTGAAGGCCACAGCCGAGCGCGGCAGGTAAGACAGTTGCCGCACCTCATCGAGCATGGCGCCGCGCACCCGGCTCAATGCAAAATTTTCGAAGTCTATGCCCTTGGCGGGTATAAACGCCCTGGCCGCCTCCAGCAGCCCAATCATGCCCACCTGAATCAGCTCGTCGAGCTCCATAAACGGCGGTATGCGAACCTTCAGGTGCAGTGCCACCCGCTTGACCATACCCAGATGGGCCAACACCAGCGCTTCGCTGTTGTTGTGGGCATCCTCATACATTCGGGCGGTCATCACAGCAGGCTACTCAGGCTTGGAAGCGAACCAGTCGCTCCACAAAAAACTGCATACCGCCAGCGAAATCGCCGACTCGGGGCATTTGCTCGACCGATTTGGCCAAGCGCTTGAAATCACGCGAACTGGCAGACTCAGGCGCATATTCGATGATGGGCTGAAATTTTCGGTGTGCAGCCAATATCTGTTCGTCGTTTTCGATCGAACCCAGGTACTTGGTGGTGTAGTTCAAGAACTGGGCGCACACCTGGTTGATGCGGCGAAACAGACTTTGCCCGCCAGCCTGGTTTTTGACCGCATTGGGAATGATGTAAATCTCGTTGAGGTTTTGCTCCTGGATCAACACCTTGATCATGCCGTAGGCATCAGCAATGGAGGATGGATCGTCACGCACCACAATCAATCTGCGCTGGCAGGCCGCCATAAAGGCCAACACCGAGGGCGCGATACCCGCTGCCATGTCAACCACCAGATAATCGATGTCGTCTTCAAGTGCACTGAATGACTGCACCACCCGGGAGGCCTGCACCCGGCTCAAGGCGGCGAGTTCACTGACTCCGGAGGCGCCCGGGATCAGCTTGATGCCCTGCCTGGAGGTGATGATGATCTCCTGAAGGGTTTTTTGTCCGCTCATGAAATGACCCAGATTAAACGGGCAGCTGCACCCCAGCGCGATCTGGGAATTGGCCAAGCCCAGGTCAGCATCAAACAGCATGACCCTCCGCCCCATCTGGTGCAGTGCAATCGCCAAATTGACGGCCACAGTGGTCTTTCCAACACCACCTTTTCCGCTGGCAACACCAATGACCTCGGTGCGAGTCGACACTTTCATCTAGGACTTTCCTTTTTGTCAGGCAAATGGCCCACGCAAACCTTTGGGACTGCCTGACATGAACATACGGGGCGACGGTGCAGGCATCTTGTCCACTACCGATTTTGACACCTTGATGGCCGGCATCTGAACCGGCACCTCGGGCGCCCTAGACAACTGCGCCAAGGCCATTTCAACCAGGGCAGCAGTTGTCAAATCGCGCTTGAATCCACCGGGATCGACGCCGTCACTCGCTGCTGACAAGGCAATAAAATTATCGCAGAGAAAATCAACCAGAGGCCAGGGCTGGACCGACTCGTCAAGCTTGCTGATCATCAGGCTGTTCCAGCGCACTCCGGAGCTGCGCAGGGTGCGGCGCAAGGTTGCAGTCGAGGAGTCAGCAGCCACCAGTGCATGGGCCTGGCAGGACGGACAAACCGACTGGATTTCAGTCACCCGCTGGGCCAGTTGGTTGCCCGAGGTGTCAATCAGCACCAGGCTGTAAGTGGACAGGTCGGCCAAGACAGTGCCGAGCGCTTCGGCCGTGTCGGCCCTGAAACACGCCACGCCCGCCTCTCGCGCCATGGAAAGGGTTTGTGCCCAGGCGCCCAGGCGCAGATCGCGGTAACTGACCATGGCCACCTTGCCAGCGTCCACTTGGGCTGCAGCATGGCTGGCCAAGCGCACCACCATCAGGGTTTTGCCGGTGCCGGTTGGACCCGCCACCAAATGAATACCGGTTAGCGGCAGCGCCTGGCTGGGCCGGTGCACCACCTGCTCCAACTGCTGGCGCACCGCCTCCAGCGCTTCTTTTTCGCTGCGCATGTCCTTCACGGTGTCAAGCAGCAGGGTGCGCAACCCGCTGGGCATGCCCGCCTGGGTGAAGGACGACAGCAGGCTGTCGACCTCAGGCGCCAAATCAAGGCCGCTGTGCCAACCCGAGGTTTTTTGGCTCAAGCTGACCTCACGCCGCAGTGCCTTGAGCTCATCGAGAATTTGCTCGATGACCTCCCGGTCAAAGGGCGCGTCAGGCTCGAGGCTGGCCAGGTTGGAGGGCACAAATTCAGCGGCTGCAGGTGGGGCAGTCTGCTCAAGCTTGACCGGGGCTTTGGCACTGGGCCGAGCCTTGTTTTGTGCTAGCGCCATTTGGCTGCTGAAACTAAGCAGCGGGTCACGCGGTGCACTGCTTTTGCCAGTTATTTGAACCGTCGGATCGGGTCCCTGTTCGTCGATGTCGAGTGCCACGATCAGCTCGGTTTGTCCGCCCACGGTGTGGTTGGAGATCACCAGCACATCGCGGCCGTACAGCGCCATGGCGCGGTCATTGGCAGTTTTTGCATCGTTGGCGAGGATTCTTTTAAGCTCCATGGCAGTGCCCTGTTCGTGCTGTGTAAGTTTGTTTCATGTCAGCGACCTGCGAGGTTGTCCGGGTTTTGCGCGTCGGCAGAAACCGTGTGAATAACCTTCACCGACTGATCGTCCGGTATTTCGCTGTAGGACAAGACCACCAGGCCATTGACACGGTTGCGCACAGACTTGGCAAGCCAGGGCCGCACCGCCGGCGACACCACCAAAACCGGGTTGTGCCCCGAGCCTTCGACCGCTCTGCTGCCTTCGCGCAGCGCCGAGAAAAGCCGCTCTGCCAAGCCGGGCTCCATCACCACCCCCTGGCCAGAATCATGCTGCTGCAGGACGTTGTGCAACAACTGCTCCAAACCGGGGTCCAGGGTCATCACAGACAGGGTGTCCTTCTCGTCAATCAGGCCCTGCACAATCATTCGTCCCAGGCGCGGGCGCACCAGCGCGGTCAATTGGTCCGGGTCCTGGGTTCTGGCGCTGACCTCGGAGAGCGTCTCAACAATGGTGCGCATGTCGCGAATCGAAACCCCGTCATTGAGCAGGCCCTGCAGGGTTCTGGTCAGGGCCCCAAGGGGCAATTTGGCCGGGATCAGGTCCTCGACCAACTTGGGCGACTTGGCAATGAGTTTGTCCAGCAGCTGCTGGACTTCGTCATGGCCAAGCAGATCAGAGGCGTTTTCGCGCAACACTTTGTTCAGATGGGTGGCCACCGCTGTGGCGGCATCGACCACCGTGTAGCCCAAAGCCCGGGCATGATCACGCTGCGACGGCTCAATCCACACTGCATCCAGGCCAAAGGCTGGTTCCTGCGTGGGCGTGCCCTCTAAAGCACCATAAACCTGGCCAGGATTGATCGCCATTTCCCGACCCACCTTGATCTTGCCGCGGCCTCTGGTCACCCCTTTGAGCACAATATGGTAGCTGTCGGGGTCGATATTCAGGGCATCCCGGATACGCACCGGTTGAATCAAAAAGCCAAGTTCGGCTGAGAGTTTCTTTCGCACACCTTTGACCCGGGTCATCAACTGCCCACCGGTCTCGACATTCACCAGGGGCACCAGCCCGTAGCCGATTTCGAGGCCCACCAGGTCAACCTGGTCGAGGTCATCCCAGCCCAGCTCCTTGGGTGCTTCAGCCGCGATCTTGGCCTCAGCCATCTTCTCGGGGGAGTCGTCAACGGTTTGCCGCCGCAAAACCAGCACCCCAAACAGGGCGCTGCCGGCTGACAGGGCAATAAACACCAAATGCGGCATGCCAGGCACCATGCCAAGAATAGCCATGATGATGGACGTGACAAACAGGGCAGTCGGGTTTCCCAGCTGCGTGCTGGCCTGCTCGGTCATTGACTCGGCGGTGGTGACCCGCGTCACGATAATCGCAGTAGCTAGGGACAAGAGTAGTGAGGGCACCTGTGCCACCAGGCCATCGCCTATAGTCAGAAGTGAATAAATACGCCCGGCTTCGCTCAGGGACAAACCGTGCTGGCCGATGCCAATGGCCAAACCGCCGAAGAGATTAATCAGCAAAATCAGCAAGCCGGCCACTGCATCACCGCTGACAAACTTGGACGCGCCGTCCATGGATCCAAAAAAATCCGACTCCTGGGCCAACTCGGCGCGCCGGGTTTTGGCGGTTTCCTGATCAATCACCCCGGCATTGAGGTCAGCATCAATTGACATCTGCTTGCCGGGCATGGAGTCCAGGGTAAACCGGGCATTCACTTCAGAGACCCGGCCAGCGCCCTTGGTCACCACAATGAAGTTGATGATCATCAGAATCGCAAAAATAATGAAACCGACGACGTAGTTGCCGCCAATGACAAACTCGCCAAACGCGGCGATCACCTTGCCAGCAGCGTCTGGGCCCGTATGACCTTCGACCAAAACCACCCGGGTCGATGCCACGTTGAGTGCCAGCCGTAACATGGTGGCAAACAGCAAAATAGTTGGGAAAGACGAAAACTCGAGCGGTTTTCGCACCCGGATGGCGATCATGATGATCAGCACACTCGCGGCAATATTGAAAGTGAACAAGAAATCCAGCAGAGCCGGGTGCAGGGGAATGACCAGCATGCCCATGATCAGCAAAACCAGGACCGGAATACTCAATTCGTTGAAATTGAACTTCGACAGGTTTTGTCGAACGGTCGACAGGGTTAAGGTGCTCATGGATGAATTTGCCTGGAATTGACGGTTTTGTTGCAATCAGAGCCGCTCAGCCGGGCTCTCACAGACGATGTTAAGCAAACTCCATGCCATTTCTGGGCGACACATGCGCTGGAATCAGTCCCGGCGGGTTTGCGGCAAACAATGGCCTGTCATGCTTCTTGCTCTGTTAAGCCCACTCGCCACATTCCTTGGCCTGTCTGCAACCGGTAGCACCATGAATACAAATCTGAACTTTCTCAGCACCCAAACCGTTTTGCCCAATGGAGGCAGCCCGCTTGCAATCCCGACGTCGGGCGATGGCGTGCCACAAAACCAGGTTTTTCAGGCGCTCTTGACCGGGCAGATGTTCAAGGCCGAACGGCAAGGTCTTGCCGCTCAAGTCATGGAAGACGCTGGGCTGCAAGTCATCTCCCTTGGGACAAAACTCAATGTCATCACCACCGACGAGCCCCTGCCCGACCTGGCCAGTCTGGCCGCCTTTGCACGCACCCAGGGCCTGGCCGAAACCGCCATACAAGCCCTGTTTGGCAGCGCAACAGCGCCCAAAACCAGCCCGGCCGGCCTGACGCAAGGCCAGGAAAGCGCTACAACCCTGCTCAATCTAGGCACCAGCGCAGGCGGGTTCGAACCAAGCAGCCGCTTTGGCCAGTCCAGCATGCCTATGCCTACGGGCTTGGCTTTGGCTATGCCGTTGGCTGGCGTGCTTCCTGCCCAGGAGCCTGTGCCCATGGCTGAGGTCCAGGCCAAACCAGCGCCAGGCAGCGCCAGCCTGCTACTCAACAGCATGTTATTCGCCAAGCCGAGCGCGCCTTTAACACCGACACCGTCCACAAAAAACGCAGACGGTTTGTTCAACATGAACACCAATCTGGGCATGGCCGACCCGGTCTCCAGCGGCCCTGCAACCCAAGCACAGCCCGCCACCATCAGCACAAACAGCCGGTCAGGCCAGGCCCTATTTGCCAGCAATCTCAGCGCCGGGCAGCCTGTCAGCGCGCTCCAGACGGCCAATAGTCTGGCGGGCCTGAGCAGCTTGGTCATCGAAGCAGCAGAGCCAAAAACAGACAGCCGCGACAAGAAAACACTGCGCCTGAGCGCCCAAGACGAAGCCCCACCGACTGCCGCGTCTGCCAGTACCCTGCTGCTCACCAGCCTGCCTTTTCCAAATTCCCCTCCTGCCTCGACCAAGCCAAACAGCAACACCGGTCTGACCAGCGAACAAACAGTTGTTGCGACGCCTAAACCCAGCACCCGCAGCGCACCCGCCCTGCCAGAGCTCATCGCCACTGCGCCGCAACCCAGCGCCCCTGCCCTGCCAGCAGCAAGCGCACTCCCAACACAAGCCAGCGCCCCTGCCCTGCCAGC
>SHXM01000005.1 GCA_009693325.1 Rhodoferax sp. | reverse complement strand
CAAAGGCACTGCTGGGCACTGGCACCACCTTTGTTGCTTTGATTTTTATGGCGCTGTGCATTAGCCGGCTGCAGGCCAGCACCTGGTTGGCATAGCCATGCCAGCTGGTCTCGCCGCTGGCGGTCAGGTGGTACAGGCCGGCATCATGGGGCTGGCGCAGGCACTGGCGCAGGGCGTGGGCGGTGATGTCGGCAATCAACTCGGCACCCGTAGGTGCGCCAAACTGGTCGTTGATGACGGTCAGGCGTTCGCGCTCCTGGGCCAGGCGCAGCATGGTCTTGGCGAAGTTTGTGCCGCGCGCTGCATAGACCCAGCTGGTGCGAAAAATCAGGTGCTGCGGGCAGGCGGCCTGGATCAGACGCTCACCTTCGAGCTTGCTGTGGCCATAGACGCTTAAGGGGGCCGGCGTATCGATTTCGGTCCAGGGGCGATTGCCGCTGCCGTCGAACACATAGTCGGTGCTGTAGTGCACCAGCAAGGCGCCAATTTTCGCGGCCTCGCACGCCAAGACGCCGGGCGCCAAGGCATTGAGGGTGTGGGTCAACTCAGGCTCGCTCTCGGCCCGATCCACCGCCGTGTGCGCGGCCGCATTGACGATCACATCTGGCCGCACGGCTTGTACGGTGCGCGCCAGGCCGTCCAAATTGCTGAGGTCGCCGCACAGGTCCGCATCGCTACGGCCTGGCGCCACCAGTTCACCCAGCGGCGCCAGGCTGCGCTGCAGTTCCCAGCCAACCTGTCCGTTTTTGCCGAGCAGCAGGATTTTCATGCGTTGTTGGTCTGCGGGTCGTATTGCTTGGCCACCCAATCACGATACGCCCCACTTTGCACATGGGCCACCCAGTCGGGATGCGCCAGGTACCACTGCACGGTTTTGCGGATGCCAGTCTCAAAGGTTTCGGCCGGGCGCCAGCCCAGCTCTTGTTCAATCTTACGGGCGTCGATGGCGTAGCGGCGGTCGTGGCCCGGGCGGTCTTTGACGAAGCTGATCTGGCTGCGGTAGCTATGTCCGTCGGCGCGCGGGCGCAGTTCGTCCAGCAGGGCGCACACGGTGTGAACGATCTCCAGGTTGGGCTTTTCGTTCCGGCCGCCCACGTTGTAAACCTCGCCCACCCGGCCCGCCTTCAGCACGCGGCGGATGGCGCTGCAATGGTCTGTCACATAGAGCCAGTCACGGATTTGCTGGCCGTCGCCGTACACCGGCAGCGGCTTGCCCGCCAGCGCATTGACGATCATCAGAGGAATAAGTTTTTCTGGGAAGTGGTAGGGGCCGTAGTTGTTGCTGCAGTTGGTGGTGAGCACCGGCAGGCCGTAAGTGTGTTGCCAGGCCCGCACCAAATGGTCGCTGGCGGCCTTGCTGGCCGAGTAGGGGCTGTTGGGCTCATAGCGGTGGGTTTCGGTAAATGCCGCATCCCCCGGCCCCAAGCTGCCGTAGACCTCGTCCGTGGAGACATGCAAAAAGCGGAAGGCGGCGCGCTGCGCATCACCCAGGCCCTGCCAGTAGGCGCGCACGCTTTGCAGCAGGCGTGTGGTGCCCACCACATTGGTCTGGATAAAGTCTTCCGGGCCGTGGATGGAGCGGTCGACATGGCTTTCGGCGGCAAAGTTGAGCACGGCACGCGGTTGGTGCTGCGCCAGCAGCTGGGGCAACAAGGCTGCGTCGCCGATATCACCCTGCACAAACACGTGTCGGGCATCCCCCTGCAGCGCGGCCAGGTTTTCCGGGTTGCCAGCGTAGGTGAGTTTGTCCAGATTGAGCACCGGCTCATCCAACACGCTGAGCCAGTCCAACACAAAATTGGCACCGATGAAGCCGGCGCCGCCGGTGACCAAAATCATTTGTTACACACTTGAAGGTTGACAAAGCCCGCCTGACAGGGGGTAATTTGAGCCGAGATTATCACCGAGGGGGCAGGCGGACCAGGGCCAACAGATTAGGCCGGCGCCCCTACCGCCGGGGCCCGGCAAGGGGTAAAGTCAGCCGCACACAAGCAGGCCTAGACACCCCGCCCAACACCTAAACACTTGGAGATGCCCCCATGGCCAAATCTGCACAAAAATCCGGCACTGCAAAAACCCAAGCCGCCGACCCCCCTCTGGGCGATGCCGTGCGCGACTCGGCGCAGCAAATTTGGCAGGCCGGCCTGGGCGCCTTTCACCGTGCCCAGGCCGAGGGCAGCAAGGCCTTTGAGGTCCTGGTCAACGAGGGCGTTGCCATGCAGCGCAAAACCCAATCTGCGGCGCAGGCCAAGCTGGCCGAGGCCAGCAGTCGGGCGTCCGAGTTGGCTGCTGAGGTGTCCTCCAAAGCCTCTGGCCAATGGGGCAAGTTGGAGAGCATTTTTGAAGACCGGGTGGCCCGGGCCATGCACAAGCTGGGTATGCCCTCAGCCCAAGACCTCAATGCTCTGGCGGCCCGGCTCGACGAGCTTAGCCGCGCAGTACAGGCCTTGTCGGCCAGGACTGGCCGCAGCGCGCCAGCCAAAAAAGTGGCGGCCAGACGCGGGGCGCCGCCGCGGGGTACGGGCAGTGGCCGCGTGTGATGGCCGACCATGGCCACGAAAGCACCCCGGCGCACGGCTGAGCGTATTCTGGAGGTCTCGCTTGCGCTGTTCAACCGCTTTGGCGAGCCCAATGTTTCTACTTCGCTGATCTCTCACGAACTCAGCATCAGCCCGGGCAACCTGTATTACCACTACCCGGCCAAAGAGGCGCTGGTCAATGCGCTCTTTGATCGTTTCGAGCGGGACATTGATGCGCTGCTTGGGGCGAGTGATGGCGTGCAAAATGTCGAGGACGCCTGGTTTTTTTTGCACAGCCTGTTTGAGCTGATCTGGCAATACCGGTTTTTATACCGCGATCTCAATGACCTGCTGAGCAAAAACCGGCGGCTCGAGACCCATCTAAAGTCGGTTCTTAACCACAAGACAGCTGCCTTCAAGTCTCTGCTGCAAGGTATGTCGCGCGCCGGCGCGCTGCAGATTGATGGGTCTTCGGTTGACACCACAGCGCAGTGCATGGTGGTGGTGCTGAGCTACTGGCTGAGTTTTGAATACGTGCAAAACCCTCGCAGCGCACTTGAGCCAGACAGGGGGCAAGCAGCGCTGGTGCGGGGTGCGCTGCATGTGCTCAACCTCTTGCTGCCTTACCTCGAGCCCGATCAGCGCCTGCATTTGCGCACCCTGGCCCAGGCCTACCAGGCCCAAACCGACCAGGCCTGAAGGTGCGCCTTGCCAGCGTCCAACAACCGGGCTGGCGATAATTCTCGCCGGCCCGGTTCTTGGGCTGTCCATCCACCTATCCGCAAGCCACCATGTCTGACCTTAAATCCCAATTCAACGCCGCCGTCGCCAACTCAAAAGACCTGAGCGAACGCCCGGATAACCTGACCCTGCTCAAAATCTATGGTCTGTACAAGCAGGCCAGTCTGGGCGATAACAACGAAACCAGGCCCGGCTTCAGCGAGATGGTGGGCCGCGCCAAGTGGGAGGCGTGGAACGGCTTGAAGGGCACAGCTGCAGACGATGCCATGCAGCAGTATGTCGATTTGATCGAATCCCTGAGCTAAAGAAGGTCCTGCCGGTCTGGTGTGACAGCCAGCAGCTGGTCAAGGTTTTTTTGCAAGTCGGCCTCAATGCGGTGTTTGAAAGCACTCAGCAGAAAACCGAGTTTGGCGGTCAGCTCAAATTGTGTGCGGCTGACTCGCAGCGTGCCGCTCACACCCGGGCGGCTGAAATCGGCCAGGTCCTCCTGCTCTGTCTCTTGGTAAGTGCAGCGCAGGCCAAACTCATGCCTGGCCTGTGCCACCCAGACCAAGGCGACTTCCCGGGCTCGGGGCAGGCCCAGGCCGTGGTCTCGTGCCAGATGGATTTCAGCCACTCTGAGCCCCGGGAATAAATTGCTTGAGGACCCTGTTGCGCTCGGGCTCCGGCAACTGCGCCAAGCGGCGCACCGCCGCATAGAACCGCGGCCAGTCCTGTGACTCGCGTTCAAACAGGACCTCAAAGGCGGGCACCAGTTCATCGTACGCGGCCTGCGCACCAAAGGTAGCATTGTTGGCCTCGGCCACCCAGGTGTCGTAGCCACCATAACCGCCCCAGGCCTGGCGCAAGGCGGCGTAGCTGGTACGAAACTCCTGCATGGCCATTTTTTTCATGGCCAGTGCCAGCTCTTGTTGCCGACCTGGGGCCGAATGGTTCTTGTAAATCAGGGCGAGCCGCTCACGGGTGGCGAGCGTCAGGGCCCGAAACTGGCGGCGGCGCAGTTCCGACTCGGTGTAGTCCTGCCGCGCTGCCGGTGTCAGCGCTTGCGCCAGCCAGCGCTGCGCGCCCAGACGCTCCACCGCAGTGGCAAATGATTCATTGAAAGCGGTGTCGTCAGGCACATACAGCACCTGGTGCGCCAGCTCATGAAAAATCAGCCGCGCCAGTTCGCCCTCGGGGTAACGGATGAAGGTGTTGAGCAGCGGGTCGCCGCCCGCCCAGTTGAGCCAGCCCAACGTGGAATAGGCCGGCACACCATAGACGCTGACCTCCAGCCCGGTCTGCTGCAACGCAGCGGCCTGGGTGCGCGCCTCGGCCTCACTAAAGTAGCCGCGATAACCGACGCAGCCAGCCACCGGAAAACACCAGGTCTCGAGCTTGAGCGAAAACTCGGGCGCGGCCACCAGGTTCCAGACCACCGCGCGGCGCTGCAGGTCGGCATAACGCTGGTAGCTGGCGTTGTCAGGTAGCTTGAGCTCAGCCACTGCAAATGCCCGAATTTGCTGGGTCAGAATCAGCCGAGTTTTGAGCTCTGCACTGGTCTGCGGGTCGGCCAGCCAATCTCCCACCGGCCGCGCCGCCTGCATCAGCTGCAGGTGACCGCTGACCGACTGGTAGTAATAACGCGTGTCGGCACAACCGGCCAGCAGGGCAGCCAATAGCAGGGGAAGCAGCGAGCGGAGCATGCGCATGATGGGCAGTTTACGCGCCCGAAGCCCAAAGGGGGATGTTCATTTCTGGCGCGCCAACCACCTTGCCAGATCAGGCTGGCATGGCATGGCATTCGGCGCAGCGGCATCAAGAAGGAGCCCGCAGGGCGGGTGACAGCCGCAAAGCCGGATGCCATGCCAGCGTGATCCCCACAGGAGCAATTGCTTTGTCGTGCTTTGTTGGACGATTCAATCCGGCAACACCGCCGTCACCTCAATTTCCACCTTGGCCCGAGCCTCGACCAGGCCGGCCACCTGAACGCAGCTCATGGCCGGGAAGTGGCGTCCTATCACCTCGCGGTAGACCTGGCCCAGCTCTTTAAGACGGGCCTTGTACTCGCTGCGGTCCAGGATGTACCAGGTCATGCGAACCATGTGCTCGGGCCCGGCGCCACCCTCAGCCAGCACCGCCAGCACATTACGCAGGGTTTGCGCAGTTTGGGCGATGAAATCATCGCTCTCGAACTGCTGCTGGGCGTTCCAGCCAATCTGGCCGGCCACAAAAATCTGGGTGCCGCGCGCGGCCACCCCGTTGGCGTAGCCCTTGGCGGGCACCCAGCCGGGGGGATGGAGGTGTTTCATGGGGTTTTCAGCTTGAAGCGTTGCAGTTTGCCGGTTTCGGTGCGCGGCAGCTTGTCGCGGAATTCGATCTCGCGCGGGTATTTGTAGGGGGCAATGCTGGCCTTGACATGGTCTTGCAGGGCCCGAACCAGCGCGGCATCGCCCACCGCGCCGGGGCGCAGCACGCAAAAGGCCTTGACAATCATGCCGCGCTCCAGGTCGCTCTGGCCGATCACACCGCACTCGGCCACCGCCGGGTGGCCCAGCAGGGCGTCCTCGACCTCGGGGGCGCCGACGTTGTAGCCCGAGGTAATGATCATGTCGTCGGTGCGGGCCTGGTAAAAGAAGTAACCATCCGCGTCCTGCACAAAGGCGTCGCCGGGGTAGTTCCAGCCGTCTTTCACATAGTTGGTCTGGCGCGCATCGTCCAGGTACTTGCAGCCGGTGGGCCCGATCACGGCGATGCGGCCGACGCTGCCGCGCGGCAGCTCCTGCCCCTGTTCGTCAACAACGCGGGCGGAGTAACCCGGCACCACGCGCCCGATGGCGCCGCGGCGAACCTGCTCGGGCGCAGCCGAAACAAAGATGTGGAACATTTCGGTGGCGCCAATGCCGTCGAGCATCTCCAGGCCGGTGGCGTTTTTCCACAGTTGGCGGGTGGCATCGGGCAGGCCCTCGCCGGCGCTGACGCTCAGGCGCAGCGCCGCGGCCCGGCCCCGCTGCGCCGCTTGCTCCTGCATGAAGGGCGCCATCTGGCGGTAAAAGGTGGGCGCGGTGAAGACGATGGTGGCGCCGGTGTCAAAAATCAGCTGCGCCATCGCCTCCGGTGTGTAGGGAATGTCGGGGAAGTACACCGAGGCACCCGCCCACATGGGGAAGATCAGCAACCCGCCCAGGCCGAAGGTGAAAGCCAGCGGCGGCGAGCCCATCACGATGTCATCTGGGGTGGCGCGCAACACATGGCGCGGCCAGGTTTCGCAGGCGGCCAGCACGTCGCGGTGGGTGTGCACCGCGGCTTTGGGTTTGCCGGTGGTGCCCGAGGTGAAGGCCAGCAGCGCGATGTCATCAGCGGCGGTGGCGCAGGCTGGGTGCTGGCCGTCGTAGCGGGCGGCGGCGAGCGCCAGTTGGCCGCTTTGGTGCAGCGAATCAAAGCTGACCAGGGTCTTTAGCACGGGCTGCTGGGCCTGGGCCTGTTGCAACTCTCCTAGCAGGCGCTCGTCGCACAGGGCCAGCGTGGGTTGCGACTTGTCGATGATCTCAATCAGCTCCTTGGCGCGCAGCAGCGGCATGGTGGCCACTGCCACCGCCCCGGCCTGCGCCACCGCCAGCCAGGCCAGCGCCATGCCGATGGAATTACCGCCGCGCAGAAGCACCCGGTTGCCCGGCACTAGGCCGTAGTCCTCCACCAGGGCTTGCGCAAGGCGCGCCACCTCGATCCGGGCCTGCGCGTAGCTCAAGGTGCGGCGGGGCGAGCGCAGCAGCGGCCGGTCGCCCAGGCCACGCCGGGCCACGCCCTCAAACAAGGCCTGCACCAGGTTCACTCGCGCCAGTAACTGCAACTCGCTCAAGTCGTAGCTGATCCGGGGCCACTGCTCGGGCGGCGGCAGTCGGTCATGCACAAAGCGGTCGGTCTGGGCGGAGTAGCTCATGCAAATCCTCGTGGAAAGGGGCTTAGCAAGCAGGCGCCCGGGGACCGGACGACACGGCACTGGGCGGCAGGGTTTTCAACACCGATTTGCCAATGATGAGCTGCTGCACTTCGGTGGCCCCCTCGTAAATGCGCAGCGAGCGAATGTCGCGGTACAGGCTCTCCACCTTGGTGCCCACCTTGACACCCATGCCGCCGTGCATCTGCAGGGCCATGTCGATCACGCGCTGGGCGTTTTCGGTGGCGGTCATCTTGGCCATGGCGGCAGCGGCGGTGTAGGCCTGCGCCTGCGCGGGTGTATCGGTGCCGACGCAGTCGCGCAGCCAGGCGGCGCGGTAGGTCAGCACGGCGGCCGCGTCCACCAGCGCCGCCATCTCGCCGAGCTTGGCCTGCGTCAACTGAAAATCCGCCAGCCGCTGGCCGAACATCGGGCGGGCACGGGCGTAGGCCACCGCCTCGGCCAGCGCCCGGCGCGCCATGCCCAGCGCGGCGGCAGCCACCGAGGCGCGAAAGATGTCGAGGGTGCGCATGGCCAGCTTGAAGCCGCCGTGCAGCTCGCCCAGCAGGGCGTGGGCCGGCAACTGGCACTGGGCAAAACGCAGGGTGGCCAGCGGGTGCGGCGCCATCACGGCAATGTGCTCTGAGGCATCCAGCCCGGGCGTGCTGGCATCCACGATGAAGGCGCTGATGCCACGCGTGCCGGCCTCGGGCGCGGTTTTGGCAAACACGCAGTAGTAGTCGGCGATGCCGCCATTGCTGATCCAGGTCTTGCTGCCGTCCAGCACAAAACCTGTCGCCGCGGCATCAGGCTGACCCCCGGCCCGCGCGGCATGGGTCTGAGAGGCGACAGTTTTCATCGCGCCGGCATCAGAGCCGGCGTCCGGCTCGCTCAGGGCAAAGGCGGCAATCTTGTCGCCCCGGGCCACCGCCGGCAAGTAAGCAGCCTGCTGCGCCGGGCTGCCGGCCAGGGTGATGGCGCCACTGCCCAGGCCCTGCATGGCAAAGGCAAAGTCAGCCAGCGGCGAGTGGTAGGCCAGGGTCTCGCGCAGCACCACCAGGGCGCGCGAATCGAGTTGCGCCAAGGCCCCGCCAAAGGCCGCCGGCACGCAGTAGCGCAGCCAACCTGCGTCTCCCAGGGCACGCACCCAGGCGCGGCAGGCGGCGCGGTCGTCCTGCTCGTCAATCTGCTGCTGTGGCACCCAGTCGATCAGTGCAGCGCCCAGGCTGCGGTGCGCCGCGTCAAAAAACGGCAGCGCCAGGTGGTCGGTGGGGGCCATCCTAGTCGCCCTCGAAAAGAGGTTTTTGCTTGGCCGCAAAGGCCTCATAGGCACGCCGAAAATCCTGTGTTTGCATGCAAATGGCCTGGGCCTGCGCCTCGGCCTCAATCGCCTGCTCGATGGTCATGGCCCATTCCTGCTGCAGCATGGTCTTGGTCATGCCGTGCGCAAAGGTCGGACCGCGGGCGAGTTCGCTGGCCAGTGCCTGCGCCTTTTCCAACAGTTCGGCCGGCTCGTGCAGGGCGTTGAAAAAGCCCCAGGCCAGGCCCTCAGGCGCGGTCATGGCGCGCCCGGTGAACAGCAGCTCAGAAGCGCGGCCCTGGCCAATCAGCCTTGGCAGCAGGGCACAGGCGCCCATATCGGCACCAGCCAGCCCGACCCGGGTGAACAAAAACGCGGTTTTGGCGCTGGGCGTGCCCAGCCGCATGTCGCAGGCCAGCGCCATCATGGCGCCGGCACCGGCGCAAATGCCGTCAATGGCGCCAATGACCGGTTGCGGGCAGTCGCGCATGGCTTTGACCAGGTCGCCAGTCATACGGGTAAACGCCAGCAGCTCGGGCATGCTCATGCGGGTGAGTGGACCGATGATCTCGTGCACATCGCCGCCAGAGCAAAAATTTCCGCCGGCACCGTTCACCACCACCGCCTTGACGTCGGTGCTGCTGCGCAGGCCGTGGAACAGGCTGCGTAGTTCGTTGTAAGAGTCAAAGGTGAGCGGGTTTTTGCGCTCGGGCCGGTTCAGGATGATGGTGCCCACGCCGGCCTGGTACTGCCAGGCAAAGTGGCGGGCCTGGTAGCCCGCGGTGGCCTCGAACTGGCTGTGCATCGGGTTGTTGGCGGCGATGTAATGCTTCATGGGGTGTCGGTTTGGGTGAGATTAGGCGGCTGGGTTGTTTGGGCGGACTGGGCCTGGCTGTGCGCCTTGACCCGGCCAAGCAGCCGGTACAGGGTTGCCACTTCTTTGTCGTCCAGGGCAGAGAAGGCGTCAACAATCCAGCCCTCGTGCTGCTGCGCCATAGCGCCGAACTGCGCGCGCCCGGACGGCGTGAGCTGTACCCGGTAGGCCCGCCGGTCGCCAGCCACCTCCAGCCGCTGCACCAGGCCCTCGCTGACCAGCTGGTCGGTGATGCCAGTGACATTGCCGCCGGTGACCATCATGCGGCGCGACAACTCGTTCATTTTCAGACCATCGGGCGCACGTTCGAGTTGCGCCATCAGGTCAAAGCGCGGCAGGGTGGTGTCAAATTGCTCGCGCAAGTCGGCCCGAATATGGGTCTCGATCAACTGGGTGCAGGTCAGCATGCGCAGCCACAAACGCAGCGCCTGCGGGTGTTCGGCCTTTGTGGTGCCCTGGAGGCGGGCTTCTTTATCCATGCTGCTTGGCGATCTCGCGGTAGAGCTGGTCGCGCCCACTGAGGTACTGGCGCGGCCAGTCGATGGCGCGACTTTGTAGCTTGGCGGCTTCGTGCAGTGTCCAGGCCGGGTCGGCCAGGTGCGGTCGGGCAATGGCACACAGGTCTGCCCGGCCGGCAGCAATGATGCTGTTGGCCTGGTCGGCATCGGTGATGGCGCCCACTGCGATGGTCTGGATACCGACCTCGTTGCGGATGCGGTCGGAAAACGGCGTCTGGTACATGCGGCCGTAGACCGGTCGGGCGGCGCGGCTGGTCTGGCCCGAAGACACGTCGATCACGTCGCAGCCGGCGGCCTGGAACAGCCGGGCCATGGCCACCGCGTCGTCGGCCGTGTTGCCGCCGGGCGCCCAGTCGTGCGCCGAAATGCGCACGCTCATCGGCTTGGCCGCCGGCCAGACGGCACGCATGGCGGCGAACACTTCGAGCGGGTAGCGGCAGCACTTGGCCAGGCTGCCGCCGTAATCGTCGCTGCGCAGGTTGGCAAGGGGCGTGAGAAAAGACGACAACAGGTAGCCGTGGGCGCAGTGCAGCTCCAACCAGTCAAAACCAGCGGCAACAGCACGCCGGGTGGCGGCGACAAACTCGTCGCGCACCCGGTCCATGTCGGCCCGGCTCATGGCCTGCGGCACCTGGTTCTGCAGGCCATAGGGCAGGGCGCTGGCGGCCAGCAGCGGCCAGTTGGCACCGGGCTCGGGCAGCGGCTCATCGGCCTGCGCCCAGCCCACCTGGGTCGAGCCTTTGGGGCCACTGTGGCCCAACTGCAGCCCGATGGCGGCGCTGCTCTGGCCGTGCACAAAATCAACCACCCGTTTCAGCGCTACCTCCTGGGCTGCACTCCACAACCCGGTACAGCCCGGGGTGATGCGCCCCTCGGGGCTGGGGCTGGTCATCTCCACCATCACCAGCGCGGCGCCACCCAGGGCGCGGGCACCCAGGTGCACCAGGTGAAAGTCCTGCACCAGACCATCCACCGCGCTGTAGGTGGCCATGGGGGAGACCACGATGCGGTTCTTTAAGGTCAGGCCGCGCACCGTCAGCGGCAGCAGCATGGGTGCTACCGGTTTACCGCCGGCCAGCCAGGCCTCGTAGCCGCCCAGCCAGGCGGCGTCGCGCAGGCGCAGGTTTTCGTGGCTGATGCGCTGCGAACGGGTCAGCAGCGAATAGGCAAACTGCTCGATGGCCATGCCGGTGTAGCGCGTAACGTTTTCGAACCACTCGGTCGAATTGCGCGCGGCGTTCTGAATCTTGAGCACCTCGACACTGCGGCGCGCCTCGTAGCGCTGCAACACCGGCAGCAGGTCGGCGCCGGCCACCAGCTCGTCGGTGCTGGCCGCGAACTCATTGAACAGGTCGATCGCGTCTTCGACCGCCAGCTTGGTGCCGCTGCCAATCGAAAAGTGCGCGGTGTGGGCCGAGTCCCCCATCAGCACCAGCGGCACCGGGCGCCCGGGCAGCGGCAGCTGGTGCACCCAGGTGTTGCAGACCACGCGCGGAAACTGGATCCACTGCGCGGAGCCGCGCAGGTGCTTCGCATTGCTGACCAGCGCCTGGCCGTCCAAGTACTTGGCAAACAGGCGCTCACAAAAGGCAATACCCTCCTCCTGGCTCATGGCCGCCAGGCCGTGCGCCTGCCAAACGGCCTCGGGCGTCTCGACAATGAAGGTGGACGTGTGGGCGTCAAACTTGTAGGCATGGGCCTGAAACCAGCCATGCTCGGTCTGCTCAAAAGCAAAGGTGAAGGCATCGAAGGTTTTGTGCGTGCCCAGCCAGACAAAGCGGCAGTCGCGGGTGTCGATGTCAGGCTGGAACACCTCGGCGTAGCGGCTGCGGATCCGGCTGTTGAGGCCGTCGCTGGCAATCACCAAATCAGCCGCGTACTGCTGCGCCAGCGCCTGGTCGTCCGACACATCGACCTCAAACACCAGTTCCACACCCAGCGCCAGGCAGCGCTCCTGCAGGATGTTGAGCAGGTGCTTGCGCCCTATGCCGCAAAAGCCGTGGCCGGTGGAGCGCACGCTGCGGCCCTTGAAAAACACCTCGATGTCGTCCCAGTGGTTGAGCGCATCGCCAATCAGCTGGCCGGTGACCGGGTCGGCCGCGCGCATGTTGTCCAAGGTCTGGTCCGACAGCACCACGCCCCATCCAAAGGTGTCAAAGGGCTTGTTACGCTCCACCACGGTGATGCGGTGGGCGGGGTTTTGCAGCTTCATGAGCAGCGCAAAATACAAACCGGCGGGACCCCCGCCTATGCACAGAATATTCATGAGGCAATAGTTTAGACCTAAACTATTTACTGTCAAGGGCGGACTGCTCGAACAGGTCCGTCGCGTGGTTTCATGCTAGTATTACCGGGTAATACCATTGGAGTCCACCATGCAAACCACCATCACCAGCAAGGGGCAGGTCACCATCCCGCGCGATGTGCGCCAGCAGTTCGGCCTGAAGCAGGGCATGGCCGTGACATTTGCCGTGGAGGGCGACCACATTGCCCTGCGCCCAGCGGCAGCCCTACGCCTGCCGGGCACCAGCGGTTTTGGCTTGATTCCAAGCCGCCGCCCGGCCATTGCGCCTGATTTTGACGTTGCCACTCTGTTGGCGACAGAACCATGATCGGCCTGGATACCAACGTCTTGGCCCGCTACTTTGTGGCCAGCAGCGACGCGCCGTCCAGGCAGGAAAGCGAGTCTGCCCGGCAACTGCTCGAAAGCGGCAAACGCCTGTTTGTCAGCAAAACCGTGCTGCTGGAACTTGAATGGGTGCTGCGCGGCTACTACAAGAACGCGCCGGACGAGGTGCAGGCCGTGATGAACCACCTGCTCGGCATGCCCAACGTGGACATTGAAGACCGGGTGGCACTGGACCTGGCCACCGCCGCGTTGGCGCAGGGCTTTGACTTTGCCGACGCGCTGCACCATGCCTCGTGCCGCCATTGCACCAGCATGGTCACGTTTGACGACAAGCGGTTTGCCCGACGCGCCGGCACGGCGAGTTGGAACCCGCAGGTAAAGCTGCTGGGGGGCGATCGATGAAAGCCCCCGCCCGACTGCAAACCCTGGTGGAGGAAGGCCTCATTGACAGCGTGGTGCGCCAACTGATGAGCGGCAAGGAGGCTGAGGTGTTTGTGGTGCGCTGCGGCAGCGAGACCCGATGCGCCAAGATTTACAAGGAGGCGAACCAGCGCAGTTTTCGGCAGGCGGTGGACTACACCGAGAACCGCAAGGTGAAGAACTCGCGCCAGGCCCGCACCATGGCCAAGGGCACGCGATTTGGCCGCCAGGCACAGGAGGCGGCCTGGCAGAGTGCCGAGGTGGATGCGCTGTACCGTCTAGCCAACGCCGGCGTGCGGGTGCCCAAGCCCTACAACTTCTTTGAGGGCGTGCTGCTGATGGAGCTGGTGACCGACGCCAACGGCGATGCCGCACCGCGCCTGAATGATGTTGCCTTCAGCGCAGAGCAGGCTGAAGTCCACCATGCCACCCTGATTGGCGAGGTGGTCCGCATGCTGGGCGCCGGCATTGTGCACGGCGACCTCTCCGAGTTCAACATCCTGCTCGGGCAAGACGCAGGCGAAGCGGTGCCGGTGATCATCGACCTGCCCCAAGCGGTGGACGCCGCCGGAAACAACCATGCCCAGCGCATGCTGCTGCGCGATGTGGCCAAGCTGCGCGACTTCTTTGGCCGCTTTGCGCCCAGCCTGCTACAGACCCACTACGGGCCAGAAATCTGGGCCCTGTACCAGCGCGGTGTACTCAGCGCCGATGTGCTGCTCAACGGCCAGTTCACGCCTCAGGCTGGCGCGGTGGATGTGCGCGGCCTGATCCGAGAAATTGACGACGCGCGGGCCGAGGATGCAGCGCGTCGTTTGCGCATGCAGATGGCAAGCTAAAGCAGAGTTGGCAAATGCTCTATAAATTCAAATCCCGAGTCACCGGCGACTTGATCATGTTGCAACCTAATGGCCAACGCATATTGCGCATCATCGGCCTGGACAAACCTGGCACACCGAGCGGCCAAGGCATCCTGCTGCCCGAGCAAATACCCGGCGCGATTGCGGCGCTGCAAGCGGCTGTGGCCCAAGAGGAGGCCCAGCAGCAGGCCGCGGTCGCAGAGGCCCTGGCTCAACACACAGGGCCGCCCCAGTCGGGCGGCATCAGCCTACGCCTACGCGCCCACCCCTTCATCGAGATGCTGCGGCGCTGCGAGCAGGCGGGTGAGGCGGTGATGTGGGGTGTTTAGGCTGCCCGGGTTACGGGGCCGCAGCCAAAGAGATCAGTGCAGTGTGACAGACAAACCCTGCATCAGGTCTTGCTGGGCCCAGTCACTCAACAGCAAAGCGCATCTCAGGTGCGCCAATCAATGGTCATTTTCAGGCACTGCGGATCGGCAAAAGCCTGCTCGTAAGCCTGCCGGGCCTGCCCCGGGGTCTGGCTGTGGGTGAGCAAACCGTCCAGTGCCAGTTTGCCACTGTGAATCAAATCGCTCACGGCCAGCAGGTCTGACTTTTTCCACTGGGCGGCCACCCGGATCTGGGCCTCCCGCATGAAAGCCGGGGCATAGGCAAAGCTGAGGTCTTGCTTGTAAAAACCGGCCAGCACCACCTCACCGCCTGATTGCAAGCGGGCGATCAGCGCGTTGAGGATGCCTGCGTCGCCGCTGACATCGTAAATCACGCAGTAATTCTTGCGCTCGTCGTCTCGCGGATGAATGACCGAATAGCCCTGCCCACCCTGCTGCCGGATGGCCTGGGTTTCCCACACGGTCGGTGCAGGCAGGCCAAGCGCCAGCACCAGGCGGGCGAGCAGGCGTCCCATCACGCCATGGCCAACAATCAAGTCCGGCGCGATGATGGGGTCGCGCTGGCCGCCCAAAGACAGCGCATGGTAGGCGGTGGCCGCCAAGGCCATCAGGACTGTCTTGGCACCGAGCTCGGCCGGCACCTTGACCGCCCGCTCCTGCGGCACGATCAAGCGTGCGCCCGAGCCGCCAAAAATATTTTGCACACCCTTGAAGCTGTAAGAGCCGGGTACAAAAACCTGAGCGCCAAGGTCGAGCTCAAGGGCAGCAGCACCGCGCCGCACCACCCGGCCCACGGCCTCGTAGCCAGGCACCAATGGGTAGTCCAGTCCTGGAAAAGGTGGCATGGTGCCGTCCCACAGCAGGCGCTCGGTGCCGGTGCTGATGCCGGTGAAGTCGACTTCTACCTCAACATCCGGGTCACCAAGATCGGCGATCTCCAGGGCGGTGACCGAGAGGGACTGGGGGGCATGGAAAACAATAGCTTGGGCTTTCATGGCCATCGCCTCAGGCTGATATTTTTAGTCCACCCGGGCGCCAGAGGCCTTGACCACCAGAGCCCACTTTTTGATTTCAGCCTCGATCAGTGCGGCAAACTCTTGTGGCGTGTTGCCGCTGGGAATCGCGCCTTGGAGCAGCAGTTTTTCTTTCATGTCGGGGGAGTTCAGGGCCTTGGCAGTTTCTTGCTGCAGGCGGCTCACTACCTCAGCGGGCGTGCCGGCCGGTGCCAGCAAACCGAACCAGCTGCTTGCCTCAAAGCCTTTGAGTTGGCCGGCCTCTTCGATCGTCGGAAGGTCCGGCATAGCCAGCGAGCGCGAGCCACTGGTGACCGCAAAAGCCTTGAGCTTGCCGCCCTTGATTAGCGCCATTGAGGAGGGTAGGTTGTCAAACATGACATCGACCTGGCCCGCCACCAGACCCAGCAGTGCCGGCCCGGAGCCGGTGTAGGGAACGTGCGTCATGCTGACACCAGTCATCGACTTGAACAACTCGCCGGCCAGGTGGATGGAGGTGCCACTGCCGCTAGAGGCCATGTTGAACTCGCCGGGATGACTGCGCGCATACTTGATGAAGTCTGGCACGCTGTTGATGCCCAGTTGTCGGGCCCGCTCGGTGTTCATGACCATCACATTGGGTACGCCGGCCACCAGGGTGATCGGGGCAAAGTCTTTTTGCGGGTCGTAGGCCAGCTTGGCATACAGCGACTTGTTGATGCCGTGCGTGCCAACCGTACCCATCAACAGGGTGTAGCCATCGCCTGGCGCTTTGGCGACCTGCTCGGCGCCGATATTGCCGCCAGCACCACCCCGGTTTTCCACCACAAAGGATTGTCCAAAGGCCCGGGCCAGCTCAGGCGCAACCGCCCGGGCCAGGATGTCGGTGGTGCCACCTGGCGCAAACGGCACCACGATCTTCACCGGCCGGCTCGGCCAGCTGCCCTGAGCCAATGCCGAGGCCGCCAGGCAGAGCCCGGCAACTGCAAGAACACTGGCGTGGGCGAGCGCCTTGAACCCCTGAGCCCTGAGACAGGTTTGCATGGCGTCAGTCCGCAAATTTGCCAGCAGCTTCGATGGCTGGCTTGAGCTTGGCGATCTCGGCGGTTACAAAAGCCTTGTGGCCTTCGGGGTCCACGCGCTTGTCGGTGACCACCACCGCGCCCAGGGCTTCCTGCATTTTGAGAAACTCGGGGTCTTTCAGGGCGGCCTTCATGGCCTCGTTGAGTTGCTTGAGCACCGCCGGCGGCGTACCCTTGGGCGCATACATGCCATGCCAGACCGTCAAGTTGAAGCCCTTGAGGCCCATCTCCTGCAGCGAGGGATAGTCTTTGAGCAACTTGTGGTTGTTCAGACGCCCGGCCGTGGTGACAGCAAAGGCCTTGACCCGGCCAGTCTCGATTTGCTGCGTGGTGTTGGTGGTTTGGTCGCACATCAAATCGACCTGCCCGCTGATGAGCGCGATCATGGCCGGGCCAGTGCCGTTGTAAGGTATGGTGGTCATGGCCTCTTTGGCGTTCACCGCTGACTGCCACATCAGGCCGCACAGGTGCGAGGCAGAGCCCAAACCGGCATGGGCAATATTGAGCGCGCCGCCATTGGCACGGATGTAGTTCTCAAAGTCGCGGTAGGTGTTGGCCGGCAGTTGCGGCTTGCCAACCAGGGTCATGGGCACATCGTTGATCATGCCCAGGTATTCAAAGTCTTCCAGCGGCTTGTACTGCAGCTTGCGGTACAGGCCGGCAGTAGCCGCCATGCCAATGTGCCAAACCAGCAGCGTGTGGCCATCGGGCGCTGCCTTGGCCACCTTGGTCGCACCGATGGTGCCGCCAGCACCGTTGACGTTTTCAACTACAAAGTTGCTGCCCGGCAGGGTTTTGCGCATGGCCTCGCCAAGCTGGCGCGCCACCAGGTCGGTGGGGCCGCCCGCTGCAAAAGGCACCACCAGTGTGATGGGCTTGCTGCCGGGGTAGGTTTGGGCCTGGGCAAACAGGGCGGCGGTGGCAGCAGCAAGAACTAGCAAACGTTTCATTTCAAGTCTCCAATTTAAACAAACACAGCAAAGGGTAGCGGGGCCAGGCCTTGCGCGCAATGCGGAAACTACCTAGGCCGACGACGGATTGACGCGAGCTTATCGCAAGTCAAGCCTTCCAACTTGCATCTCACCTATTTGTAACTCCGGGCGTCCTCAATCACCTTGCCGTCATTGGGCAGGCTACCCAGTGGCAGCAGTTCGACATCGCCGCGCAACTTGGTGATGTCGCGAATGGCCTCCCCAATGCGGCTGGCCAGCGCCGCTGGCTCGCCCGCCGTCTCGACCTTGAGCGTCATGGCGTCGTTGGCCATCTCGCCGGTGACCACCAGCCGCGCCCGGACGACCTCTGGGAAGCGCTTGGCAATAGCATCCACCTGAGCCGGGTGCACAAACATGCCGCGAATTTTGGTGGTCTGGTCGGCCCGACCCATCCAGCCCTTGATGCGGGTGTTGGTACGCCCCGTGGGGCAGGGTCCGGCCAGCACCGCCGACAGGTCGCCCGTGCCAAAGCGGATCAGCGGGTAGGCCGGGTTCAGGCTGGTCACCACCAGCTCACCAACTTCGCCGTCGGCCACCGGGTCGCCGGTGCCGGGGCGCACGATCTCCACAATCACGCCCTCGTCGAGCACCAGACCCTCTCGGGCGGCGGTCTCAAACGCGATCGAGCCGACATCGGCGGTGGCATAGCACTGGTAGCCGGCAATCCCGCGCGCGGCAAACCAGTCTCGCAGCGAGGGCGGGTACGCCTCACCGCCAAACATGGCCTTGGTGACGCTGGGCAGGGCCACGCCCATCTCGGCGGCCTTGTCGACAATGATTTTCAAAAAGCTCGGGGTGCCGATGTAGCCCGCCGGCTGCAACTGCGCCATGGCCTGCACCTGCTGCTCGGTCTGGCCGGTGCCGCCCGCAAACACGGTGCAGCCCAACGCATGGGCGCCCGACTCCATCATCGAGCCGGCCGGCACAAAGTGGTAGCTGAAACAGTTGTGAATCAGCTCACCCGGGCGAAACCCCGCGGCAAAAATGGCCCGCGCCATGCGCCAGTAGTCACGGCCCGCGCCTTCGGGCTCGTAAATCGGGCCCGGGCTGGCAAACAGGCGCGGCATCTGCGCGCCATAGCCCAGGGTGCTGAAGCCGCCAAACACATCGCCGCCGGCCACGGCACGGCTGGCCTGCTGGCGCTCCAGCAGCTCGTGCTTGCGCGTCACCGGCAGCTGCGCCAGGGCCTGCCGGCTGGTCACGGCGGCAGGATCCACCGCCGCCAGAATTTGTGCCAGCGCGGCCGCGGCCTGCTTGGCATGGGCCACCTGCGCTGGCAAGGCGGCCATCAGTGCGGCCTCGCGCTGGGCTGGCTCGCGGGTTTCTAGCATGTCAAAAAAAGTCGTCATGGGCGTCTTCCTCAGGCCAGCCAGCGCTTGCGCCGCTTGTAACTCTTCACGTCTTTAAAGCTCTTGCGCTCGCCACCGCCCACGCCCAGGTAGAACTCCTTGACGTCTTCGTTGTTGGCCAGGTCACTCGCCACGCCGTCCATCACCACCCGACCCGATTCCATGATGTAGCCGTAGTCGGCGTAGCGCAGCGCCATGTTGGTGTTCTGCTCGGCCAGCAAAAAGGTGACCCGCTCTTTTTGGTTGAGGTCTTTGACGATCTCGAACACCTCTTGCACGATCTGCGGTGCCAGGCCCATCGAGGGCTCGTCGAGCAGCACCATGCTCGGGCTGGCCATCAGGGCCCGGCCGATGGCACACATCTGCTGCTCGCCACCCGAGGTGTAGGCGGCCTGGCTGGTGCGGCGCATTTTGAGGCGCGGAAAGTAGGCGTACACCTTTTCCAGGTTGCGGGCAATCTCGGCCCTGTCTTTACGGGTGTAGCCGCCGGTGAGCAGGTTTTCTTCGATGGTCAGGTGGGCAAAGCAGTGCCGCCCCTCCATCACCTGCACCACGCCCCGCTGCACCAGGTCGGCCGGCGACAGGTTCTCGATGCGCTCGCCGCGCAGCTCAATCGAGCCCTTGGTCACAGCGCCGCGTTCGCCGCGCAGCAGGTTGGACACGGCGCGCAACGTGGTGGTTTTCCCCGCGCCGTTGCCTCCCAAAATAGCCACAATTTTGCCATCGGGCACCTGCAGGGAAACACCCTTGAGCACCAAAATAACATGGCTGTAGATGACCTCAATGCCATTGACGTTGAGCACTGTTGTGGGGGTGTCCATAAATCCTTGCTGTTTGCCAACCGGCAGCGTTGCGCGCAGCGCTGCCGGTTGGACTGTCAGTCCGGGCAAGCTGCCCGGACTGACAGATCGGTCATCAGGACTGGCAGTCCGCCGGGGTGCGGCGTGTCAGTTTTTTCTCGGCGGCGTATTTGTCTGCCGAATTCCTGACCAAGGGCCTGATCACTTGTTCATCGGCCTGCAGCCAATCGGAACTCCAGACAAACTTGGCCCCGTCCCAGGTGTGCACCCGCGCCCAGGCCGCACCCATGTGGTCAACGCAGTTGGTGGAAACCGGTCGCATCACGCCCTTGAAACCCAGGGTGTCGAGTTTGGCCTGGGTCAGGTTGAGGTTTTCATAGCCCCAGCGGGCCTGCTCACCCGTGACAACCTTGCCCTTTCCAAAACGCTCCTGGGCTGCACGAACACCTTCCGTTGCCAACATGGCTCCGATTACACCGCGCATGTAGAGCACCTCACCAACCTCCTCCTTGGCCCCGGTTCCCTGCCCCTTGGCATGCACCTTCTCCAAAATTTCCTTGACCACGGCCGACTGCGGCTCGGCACCATGCTGCATCATGACCGCGTTGTAGCCCTTGGCACCCTGCCCAACATCCTTCAAATCAGGCTCAGCGCCCGACCACCAGGTACCAAACATTTTTTCTCTAGGGTAGCCCACCGCCTGCGCCTCTTTCACGGAAGCCGCCGTCATCACACCCCAGGTCTGCAAAATCACGTAGTCAGGTTGCTGCTGGCGCACTTGGAGCCATGTAGCTTTTTGCTCAACGCCGGGAGGCGCAATGGGCAACAACAGCAAAGAGAAACCATATTGCGCTGCCCGCTCCTGCAAAATTGGCAGGACCTCTTTGCCAAAAGCGCTGTCGTGATAGCCGACGCCAATTTTCTTTCCTTTGAGGTTTTCCATGCCGCCGACCTTGTTGCCAATGTGCTTGAGCACGGCATCCCCAGCTACCCAGTAGTGCCCAATCAGGGGGAAGTTCCACTTGAAAATGCCGCCATCCGCTGAATCACTTCGGCCATAGCCCGAGGTAATAATGGGAATTTTGTCGCCGGGGATCTTTTCGGTCAGCGCAAATGTGATGCCAGTGGACAAGGGCTGGAACACCGTGGCGCCACCGTGTTTGCCCTTGAGGCGCTCGTAACACTCCACACCGCGGGCGGTGTCGTAAGCGGTTTCACACTCCTCCAGCAAAGTCTTGACACCATTGATGCCGCCCCGCGCGTTGACCAGCTTCATGTAGTCGTTATGTCCATTTGCCCAGGGGGCAGCATTGGGCGCAACCGGGCCAGTTCGACCGGTTAGAACCGGGAAAAACTGCTCCTTAGCCTGCGCCAGGGCTGTGGCGCCAGTGGCAGCCAGCAACCCGGCCATCGCGATGTTACGTATTTTCATGACAGTCTCCTCAAATAGCGGTGCGGACGCACCTTTGGTTAACGAACAAAACAACCACTTGCCTGGCCTAATCAATGGGGGAAAGGCCAAAGCCGCATTTTTTGCTTACCCACGCTCCACAGTTTCGCCAGGCCGTGCGGCTCGACGATCAAAAACCAGACAATCAAGGCGCCAAAGGCCATCGATTCGGCATGGGAGAGAAAAGCGGTAGACACAGTGAGGCCAAAAGGCACACCCAAGAGAGGCAAAAATTGATTCAGAAAAATTGGCAGCGCGACGATGAAGGCGGCACCAAAAAAGCTGCCCATGATAGAGCCCAGCCCGCCGATGATGACCATGAAGAGCATTTGAAAGGATCGATCTATCGAAAACGCTGCTGGCTCCCAGGCGCCGAGGTGGACAAAGCCCCACAGCCCTCCAGCGACGCCCACAATGAATGAACTTACGGCGAAAGCACTGAGCTTGGCATACATCGGACGGATGCCGATCACCGCGGCGGCCACGTCCATGTCTCGAATCGCCATCCATTCACGCCCTATGGCACCTCGCACGAGGTTTTTGGCCAACACGCCGAATACCAACACAAATCCCAGACAAAACAAATACCGGCTCGCGGGCGAGGTAATCGCCCAGCCTGCGACATTGAATTCGGCGACAGCCACCGAACCCGAGGTGCTGTTGTTGGTAAACCAATTCACGCGCAAAAACGCCCAGTCGCAAAAAAACTGTGCGGCAAGCGTGGCCAGTGCCAAATAAAGGCCTTTCACACGCAAACTGGGAATGCCAAACAAGATTCCCACCAAAGTCGCGAAAAAGCCGCCAGTCAGCAAGGCCAGGATGACTGGCATGCCATCAATGCGCACATACATGTTGTACGCAGCGTAGGCACCAACAGCCATGAAGGCGCCAGAACCAAGTGAAATCTGGCCGCAATAGCCCACCAAAATATTCACGCCCAAAGCAGCCAGGGACAAAATCAGGAAGGGGATGAAAATTGCGCGCAACATATATTCATCGGCGAACAAGGGCACACCAACAACCGCGACCACCAGCAGGGCAAAAATCGCCCAGCGGTCTTGGCTGATCGGAAATATTTGCTGGTCGGCCCGGTAAGTGGTTCTGAACTGGCCGTTTTCTCTGTAAAACATCGAAATCTTTCTTTTCTTCCATCTATTCAGTTGGGGACAGAGCAAATTCGCTGCGCAAATCTTGGTCTGTCCCGCAAGTTCGTCTGCTTAGTTGGGGACAGAGCAAATTCGCTGCGCAAATCTTGGTCTGTCCCGCAAGGTTTCATACTCGGTCAATAATTTTTTCACCAAACAGTCCCTGGGGGCGAAACATCAAAAACGCCAGGGCCAGCACGTAGGCGAACCAGATCTCGATGCCGCCGCCCACATAGGGGCCCAGGAACACCTCGGAGAGTTTCTCGCCCACGCCGATGATCAGTCCGCCGATGATGGCGCCGGGCACCGAGGTCAGACCGCCGAGAATCACCACCGGCAGGGCACGCAGCGCCACGGTGGTCAGGGAAAACTGCACGCCCAGCTTGCTGCCCCAGATCATGCCGGCCACCAGCGCCACCACCCCGGCCACGCACCAGACGATCACCCAAATGCGGTTGAGCGGAATACCGATGCTTTGCGCCGCCTGATGGTCGTCGGCCACCGCGCGCAGGGCACGGCCGGTGGCGGTTTTTTGGAAGAAAAGGCTGAGTCCCGTCACCAGCAGGGCCGCGATCAGGGCTGCATACAGGTCTTCCTTGTTGATCAAAATACCGCCGGGGAACACCGTGTCGAGTACAAAGATCGGGTCTTTGGGCATGCCGATGTCAATCTTGTAAATGGTGCTGCCAAACAGGGTCTGGCCAATGCCGTCCAGAAAGTAGCTGATGCCCAGGGTGGCCATCAGCAGGGTGGTGCCCTCCTGGTTGACCAGATGGCGTAAGGCCAGACGCTCGATCAGCCAGGCCACCACAAACATGATCGCCCCCGCCACCATAAAGGCCAGCACATTGGCCAAGACCGGGCTGCTCAGGCCGGTCCAGGCTGGAATCCATTCGGCAAAGCGGGCCATGGCCAGCGCCGCAAACAGCACCATGGCGCCCTGCGCAAAATTGAACACGCCCGAGGCCTTGTAAATCAGCACAAAGCCCAGCGCCACGAGTGAATACAGCATGCCGGCCATCAGGCCGCCCAACAAAGTTTCAAGAAAGAATGCCATGTGCTTTAGTGGCTGGTGCCCAGATAGGCGCTGATCACTTCCTCGCTGTTGCGTACTTCATCCGATGTGCCGTCACCAATTTTTTTTCCGTAGTCGAGCACCACCACCCGGTCAGAGATGTCCATCACCACCCCCATGTCGTGCTCGATCAGCACCACTGTGGTGCCGTACTCTTGGTTCACGTCGAGCACAAAGCGGCACATGTCCTGTTTTTCTTCCACGTTCATGCCGGCCATGGGCTCATCAAGCAGCAACACCCGGGGCTCCATGGCCAACGCGCGGCCCAGGTCGACCCTTTTTTGCAAGCCGTAGGGCAATTGGCCCACCGGCGTTTTGCGGTAAGCCTGGATTTCTAAAAAATCAATGATGTGCTCCACAAACTCGCGGTGTCGCTCTTCCTCGCGTTGGGCCGGTCCGATGCGCAGCGCTTGCCAAAATAGATTGCTCTTGATGCACAGGTTGCGCCCAGTCATGATGTTGTCGATCACGCTCATGCCCTTGAACAGCGCCAGATTCTGGAAGGTGCGGGCAATGCCCATCACCGCCACCTGATGGCTGTCCATATGGTCAAAGGTCTGACCCATGAAGCTGATGGTGCCCTGCTGCGGCGTGTACACCCCATTGATGCAATTGAGCATGGAGCTCTTGCCAGCACCGTTGGGCCCGATGATGGCGCGTACCTCGTGTTCACGCACATCAAAGGAGATGTCGGTCAGCGCCTTGACGCCACCAAAACTCAGGGAGATGTTCTTGGCATCGAGCACCACATCGCCGGTCTTTTTGGCACTCATGCAGCTGCCTTTACCGGGGCGAAGGTTTTGGCGTCATCGATGCGCAGGGTGGCGCTAACGCTGCCGGTGCGCCCATCCTCAAACTTGACTTGGGTGGTGATGAACTGGCTGCTGGCGCCGCCGTACAAGGCGTCGACCAGTGGCAGGTATTTGTCGGCAATAAAGCCGCGACGGACCTTGTTGGTGCGGGTCAGCTCGCCGTCGTCGGCATCGAGTTCCTTGTGCAGCACCAGAAAGCGGCTGACCTGGCTGCCAGCCAGCAGGGTGTCGGCGCTGAGGTCGGCATTGACTTTTTCCACGCAGTCTTTGATCAGCTGGTAGACCTCGGGCTTTTGCGCCAGGTCGGTGTAGCCGGCGTAGGGCAGGTTGCGGCGTTCGGCCCAATTGCCCACTGCGTCAAAGTCGATGTTGATCATGACGCAGACCTTCTCGCGACCGTCTCCGTAGGCTACCACCTCCTTGATGTGCGGAAAAAACTTGAGCTTGTTCTCCACGTATTTGGGCGCGAAGATGGCGCCGTCGTTGGCGCCGCCGCGAATGCGACCGACGTCTTTCACGCGGTCGATGATCTTCAGGTGGCCGTGCGCATCCAGAAAACCGGCGTCGCTGGTGTGGTACCAGCCATCGGCGGTGAGCACCTCGGCCGTGGCCTGCGGGTTCTTGAAATACTCCTTGAGCAGCCCGGGTGACTTGACCAGGATTTCGCCGTTGTCAGACACCTTGATCTCAACCCCGGCAATCGGCACGCCCACGGTATCGGCGCGGGCTTCATGGTCGGGCTGCAGGCAGACAAACACGGCGGTCTCGGTCGAGCCGTAGAGTTGCTTGAGGTTGATGCCAATCGAGCGGTAGAAGGTGAACAGGTCTGGGCCTATGGCCTCGCCTGCGGTGTAGCCCACGCGCACCCGGCTCAAGCCCAGGGTGTTGCGCAGCGGGCCGTAGACCAGCAGATTGCCCAGCGCATACAAGAGCCGGTCGGTCAAGCCGACTGGCGCGCCGTCCATCAAGGCCGGGCCAACCCGCTTGGCCAAGGCCATGCAGGCATGAAACAAATGGCGCTTGAGGGTGCCGGCGTCTTCCATGCGAATCATCACGCTGGTCAACAGGCCTTCAAACACCCTGGGCGGGGCAAAGTAATAGGTGGGCCCGACTTCCTTGAGGTCGATCGTCACCGTGGCTGGCGATTCAGGGCAGTTGACCACATAGCCACAGGACAGCCACTGCGCATAGCTGAAGATGTTCTGCCCGATCCAGGCTGGCGGCAAATAGGCCAGCACCTCTTCGCGGTGCGTTAAATGGTCGAACTCGGCGCCAGCACGGGCCCGGTCGAGCAAAGAGTTGTGGGTGTGCACCACGCCCTTGGGGTTGCCAGTGGTGCCCGAGGTGAAGAACATGGCTGCCACATCGTGGGGCTGCGACAGCGCCACCTCACTCTTGACGAAATCCGGGTGCAGCGCGGCGAAGGCCTGGCCGGCCGCCAACAATTCATCCAGCGAGGCCAGACCCGGCTCGTCGTAATTCCGTAATCCGCGGGGGTCATCAAAATAAATGTGCGCCAGGCCTGGGCACTGGGCACGTGCCTCCAGCAGTTTGTCGACCTGCTCTTGGTCCTCGGCAAAGGCGAAGGCCACGTCGGCGTTGTTGATTGGGAACACGCACTCTGCAGCGGCTGCGTCCTGGTACAGCGGGATCGGCACCGCACCCAGGGACTGCGCGGCCAGCATGGCTGCGTACAGGCGCGGTCGGTTGGCTCCCACCACCACCATGTGCTGCCCCCGGCGCAGACCGGCTTGGTGCAGGCCGCAGGCCAGGTGCGACACCATGGTGGCGAGATCGGCCCAGCTCAGGGCCTGCCAAATACCGTATTCTTTTTCGCGCATGGCCGCATCGCCCGGGCGCTGGACGGCATGCTGAAATAACAATTGAGGGAAAGTGGTCTGCATCCCGTAACCTTGGCTTTTTGTGCAAGCGCGCTGCGTGGCACTGCCAGCGTGAATACGCCCAATGATAGGCATCTGTTTGACGCCATGTTGTCGTTTGAACGACAATTTGACGCCTATTTGCTAGGTGTTTTCCCTTCGGTTCAACTTACAGCCGCGCGACACCATGAGATCCCAGGCACCCCTGTACCATCGCCAACGCCGCCCCACCGAGGCCGAGACCCATGCCATCCCCTGGATGGCACTGCTGGCGCCGGCCGAGCATGAACGCGCCGCACAAGACTTAAAAATAGCCGACGCGCAAGCCGGTGAGTTTGTGTGCCGTGCGGGCCGCCCCGCCACCTACTGGTTTGGCGTGATCGACGGCCTGCTCAAGATGAGCAGCGACAGCGCGCAGGGACAAACCATGACCTTCACCGGCATTCCGCCAGGGGGTTGGTTTGGCGAGGGTACGGCGCTCAAGCGCGAAAGCTACCGCTACAACATGCAGGCCCTGCGCAAAAGCCGGGTTGCAGGTCTGCATGTCGAGACCTTTCACTGGCTGCTAGACAACTCCATTGCCTTCAACCGGTTTGTGATGAATCAGCTCAACGAGCGCCTGGGTCAGTTCATCGCAGCACGCGAGATTGACCGTATGCCCAGTCCGAACCTGCGCGTGGCGCGCAGCCTGGCGGCGCTGTTCAACCCGGTTCTCTATCCCGGCGTGGGCGAGGTGCTCAGCATCACACAGCAGGAGCTGGCCTACTTGGTCGGCCTGTCACGCCAGCGCGTCAACGAGGCGTTAAGCGCTTTGGCCGCAGAGGGCTCGATCCGGATCGAGTACGGCGGCCTGCGGGTGCTGGACCTGGGCGCGCTGCGGACCCAGGTGTTTGCAGGTTGAACCGAAATTGTCCATGAGGCGCACCTGCGGTGCTGTTTGGATGCAGGCCGCGCATTGACAGTCACATCCGCCCTTCTTCCTTGTCCAAAGCCCAAGCTATGGACGCCTCAGTCAGGACAAAACTGCCTCGTCACTGCATCGGCCTGCACGCCAAACCCTCATGAACAATCTCGGTTGAATTCTCGGCCAGGTACGACAGATCACATCACGTCAACAAAATGGCACCGAGGCGGGCTGCAAGGCTCCACTGCGGCGGCCGGTGCACAGCACCGCGCCCGAACCGCGCTACCGCTGAGGCCGGGCGGCTAGAGGAGGGGTTCAGGCCATGGCTGTTGGCCTGCAGTCATCAACAGCTATTGAGTCTTCAGCACTTGTAAAATCAGGTGCCAAAGCTCCTGAATTTATAGCAAATGACCCAATCCGACCCGTCCGGAACCGCATCGGCAGCGCCCGTCTTCCGGCGTGCTGCGCCGCCAGCCAATCGGCCGCCGATCCCGGCTGGGCAGACCAATACCGCGGCCATCGGGCCCAACGGCACGCTGAGGCTGAACAAGCGCATGGCCGAACTGGGGCTGGCCTCGCGGCGCGAGGCTGACGACTGGATCGGCAAGGGCTGGGTCAAGGTCAACGGCTTGGTGGCCACCATGGGCATGCAGGTGGCACCCGATGTGCGCATCGAGGTCAGCCCGCAAGCACAGGGCCAGCAGGCCAATCAGGTCACCATCCTGGTCAATAAGCCCATGGGCATTGTCAGCGGCCAGGCCGAAGACGGGCACCTGCCGGCCATCACCCTGGTGCAGCCGCAAAACCGCTGGGCCGAGGACAATGCGCGCTTTTTCTTTCACCCCAAACAGCTGCAAAGCCTGGTGCCGGCGGGCCGGCTCGACATCGACTCGATTGGCCTGCTGGTGCTCACGCAAGACGGCCGGGTAGCGCGCCAGCTGATTGGCGAAAACTCGGTGATGGAGAAAGAATACCTGGTGCGGGTGGTCTACCTGGGGCTGGACAAGAGCGGCCAAGCCAATGCCGACCCGCAGCCCGGCCAATTGCTGCGCATGGACGACGACGACCCCATCAGCACCAACGTGCAGGCGGTGTTTCCGCCGGCCCTGCTGGAGCGACTGCGACACGGCCTGAGTCTGGACGGCCAAGCCCTCAAAGCAGCGAAGATCAGCTGGCAAAACCCCGAACAGTTGCGCGTGGTGCTGACCGAAGGCAAAAAGCGGCAAATCAGGCGCATGTGCGAGCTGGTCGGCCTGAAGGTGGTGGGGCTAAAACGGGTGCGCATCGGCCAGGTGATGTTGGGCAACCTGCCGCTCGGGCAGTGGCGCTACCTGGCGCCGCACGAGCGTTTTTAACCGAGCTTGTCCACTAGCGTTTGGCGTGCAGGTAGATGCAGTGACGAGGAAGTTTGTCCTGACTGAGGCGAAAATGGTCGTGAATGAGCCGCCTGCACCCAAACCCGCATGGCCAATCTCGGTTAAAGACCCAGCAATACCCAAGGGTATTGCTTTGGCCAGGCTTGCAGGGCTGGCGCCATGACAACAATTGTTTGCCAGAATTTTCTGGTGTCTTCGGCTAATCCACCCATGAAAAAATACCTCTTCGCCCTGCTGGCTCTGTCCAGCACCCTGGCCTTTGCCCACAACTGCCCCAACGAGATGAAGGCGATTGATGCCAAACTGGCCGCCAAGCCGGTGCTGACTGGCCCGGACATGACCAAAGTGCAGGCCATGCGCGCCGAGGGCGAAAAATTGCACAAAGCCGGCAAACACGACGACTCCATAAAAGCCCTGGGCGAAGCCAAGAAACTGCTTGGCATCTGACCAGTGCCCGGCAATAGCGCCGGCCACGCCGGCGCTAACCCAGCGCCAGCTGATTGCCAAGAATCCCGCCCAACCGAGGCGGCGTGGCGCGGCTTGAAATCACCGCTATCGCCCATAATTGCAGCCTGTCCGGGTAACCGGCTCAGGCGCTTTGACGGCGCATTTCGTTTTTTTGAGACAACCCATTCCCTATGAGCAAGCAAACCCTCTCCTTCCAGGCCGAAGTAGCCCAGCTTCTGCACCTTGTCACCCACTCGCTTTATTCGAACAAAGAGATTTTTTTGCGGGAGCTGGTGTCCAACGCATCAGATGCCTGCGACAAGCTGCGTTTTGAAGCCATTAACAACAGCGGCCTGTATGAAGACGCGCCCAACCTGGAAGTGCGGGTCAGTTTTGACAAAGATGCCAAGACCCTGACCATCACCGACAACGGCATCGGCATGAGCCAGCAGGAGGCGATTGACCACCTCGGCACGATTGCCAAGAGCGGTACCAAAGACTTTGTCTCCAAGCTCTCGGGCGACCAGAAAGCCGACTCCCAGCTGATCGGCCAGTTTGGCGTGGGCTTTTACTCTGGTTTTATCGTGGCTGACAAAATCACGGTGGAGTCACGCCATGCTGGCCTGGCCATCGGCGAAGGCGTGCGCTGGGTGAGCGGCGGCGCAGGTGACTTCGAGGTTGAGGCGATTGAGCGCGCCGCCCGCGGCACCAGCGTCACCCTGCACCTGATGGAAGACGCACTGGACTATGCCAGCGCCTGGAAGCTAAAAGGCATTATCGGCAAGTACTCCGACCACATCAGCCTGCCGATCCTGATGGAAAAAGAAGAGTGGAAAGACGGCGAGCTGATCAACCCAAGCGACGAAAAAGGCGGCCGCCAGCCTGGTGCCATGGTCAAGACCGGGATCTGGGAGGCAGTCAACAAGGCGAATGCCATCTGGGCCCGGGCCAAGAAAGACATCTCGGCCGAGCAGTACACCGAGTTTTACAAGCAACTCAGCCACGACTTTGAGCCGCCCTTGGCCCACACCCACAACCGGGTCGAGGGCAGCACCGAGTACACCCAGCTGCTGTACATCCCGTCCAAAGCGCCTATGGACCTGTACAACCGCGACAAATCAGCCGGTATCAAGCTCTACGTCAAGCGTGTTTTCATCATGGACGACGCCGAGGCGCTGATGCCCACCTACCTTCGCTTTGTCAAAGGCGTGGTCGATTCGGCCGACCTACCGCTCAATATCAGCCGCGAGTTGCTGCAGGAGAGCCGCGACGTGAAGGCCATCCGTGAAGGCTGCACCAAGCGCGTGCTCGGCATGCTTGAAGACCTGGCCCGCCATGACCAGGTGCCTGTGCCCGCCGAGGGCGAGGTCACCGACGTTCTGAGCGCAGAGGACAAGGCGGCGGCGGAAGCCAACGCCGGCAAGTACACCAAGTTTTACAACGAGTTTGGCGCTGTGCTCAAAGAAGGCCTGGGCGAAGACTTCGGCAACAAGGACCGGCTGGCCAAGTTGCTGCGCTTTGCCAGCAGCACCAGTGACACCGTGAGCGTGGGGCTGGCCGACTACAAGGCGCGGATGAAGGAAGGCCAGGAATCGATCTACTACATCACAGCTGACACCCTGGCCGCCGCCAAGAACAGCCCGCAACTCGAAGTCTTCAAGAAAAAAGGCATTGAGGTGCTGCTGATGACCGACCGCGTGGACGAGTGGGCGCTGAACTACCTCAATGAGTTTGACGGCACGCCGATGCAAAGCGTGGCCAAGGGCGCGGTCGACCTGGGCAAGCTGCAGGACGAGGCCGAGAAAAAAGCGGCTGAAGAAGCCGCCGAAACCTTCAAGCCCATGCTTGCCAAGCTGAAAGAGGCGCTCAAAGACAAGGCCGAAGACGTGCGCGTCACCACCCGGCTGGTGGACAGCCCGGCCTGCCTGGTGGTGCAAGACCACGGCATGAGCACCCAGCTGGCGCGCATGCTCAAGCAGGCCGGCCAGACCGCCCCCGAGGTGAAACCGGTGCTGGAAGTCAACGCCGAGCACCCGCTGGTGAAAAAGCTCGACGGCTCGGTGCACTTCCATGACCTGGCGCACATCCTGTTCGACCAGGCGCTGCTGGCCGAAGGCGGCCTGCCGGCCGACCCGGCCGCCTACGTGAAACGGGTTAACGCGCTGCTGGTTTGATGCGCAAAAAGCCCGCACCAGCAAGCGCCATCCGCCACGCTGGGCCTGGCCTTATTCCGGCTTGATACCAGCGGTCTTAATCACTCGTACCCAGGTGTCGAGTTCAGACTTGACGAAGGTGGTGTAGTGCTTGCTGCCCTGGGGCGGCACAACAAAACCGACCGAAGTCATGCGCTGGCGAATGGTGTCTGACTGCATGGCCTGCGAGATGGCGGCTTCGAGCTTGTCCACCACCGCCTGCGGCGTGCCCTTGGCCACCGACATGCCCGACCAGGACAGCGCCTCAAAACCTTTGTAGCCAGATTCAGCGATGGTTGGCACATCGGGGTAGAGCGGGTTGCGCGCCACACTGCTCACCGCAATGGCCCGCATCTTGCCAGCGCGCACATGGGCCAGCGCCGCATCCTGGTTGATGAACATGGTGGGAATCACACCGGCCAGCAGGTCGATCAGCATGGGGCCGCCGCCCTTGTAGGGAATGCCAGTGAGCTCAATGCCCGCGGTTTGCTTGAACAGCTCCATGGCCATGTGGCCAGAGGCTGCATGGGTAAAGCCGTAGTCCAGCTTGCCGGGGTTCTTCTTGGCGAAGTCGACCACATCGGCAACCGTCTTGTACGGCGTGGCGGGGTGCACCACCAGCACATTGGGGCCCGAGTGCACTTGTGACAGGTGGATGAAGTCGCTCATCGAGTTGTAGCGCAAATTAGGGTCGAGCCCGTGGGCCACGGCACTTTGGCCGACGCCGGTCTGGATCAGTGTGTAGCCGTCGGCCGGCAATTTCAGGGCCCGCTCAATGCCAATGGTGCCACCAGCGCCACCAATGTTCTCCACCACAAAGGGCTGCTTGAGGCTCTTGCTGAGTTCGTCGGCAAGCATTCTGGCCATCACATCACTGGTCCCGCCGGGCGGAAAGGCCACGACCACTTTGACCGGCTTGCTGGGGTAGTCGGTTTGGGCCCAGGCCGGATAACTGCCAAGCATTAAAAAAACCGCAAAAACCGCAGATTGCAGCAAACTAAAGCGCCGGGTTGACATAGGTGTTCTCCTGAGTTGTTGGTGGTCGAGTACCAAAGGCTAGCACAGACAAGGGCCTGGGGCTGCGGCCCGGCGGGCATTTGCCAGAAGCCAAGGGCAACGATCAGGACGGGCCACCAACCACCGGAGCGATCTAACCGGCAACTGACTTTGAGGTCGATCAGCGCAGCCGATAGTTGCGGGACGAATCGGCGATTCTGAATCGCTGCGGGCTGGCACCGCGCCCGGTCCGGTGAACTGCTGTGGCATCAAGCTGCCGCTGCGGGATGATCAAACCCTGCGCTGTATCTACCAGGGCTCGAGGCTGATTTGGCAAATCGATAGTGGCACACACTGGTAGCAAAAAAATTCAGGACAGCGACGCGCTAAGGTGCAAAAAGTCCAAACCGCCAAAGCGCTGAAAATCGCTGTCAAACGAAATCAGTCGGGCTTGGATCGCCAGCGAAAACGCCGCTAGGTAGGCATCCGTCCAGCAGCGGCTGGGTAGGCCGGTGTCTTTGGTCAGGGCTAGAAAATGGTGATCCAGCTTGCCTGGCTCTGCCAGAAAAACAAGGTTTGGAGTGGCCAAAGGGGCGACGCAGGCCAGACCGAGCGGCTGGAAGTGCTCGAGTTTGCAGGTAAGCAGCAGGCCCGCGTGTTGAGCCAACGCGGCTGTCGCCCCATCGACCAAGCTAGATCGTAAAATGCATCCTGACTTACCCAAGCGCCTCAAACACAAAAATCCGGACACGCCCCCCAAATATGACAAGCATCCCCCGCCTAGCCACCCTCGCGCTCGCCTCCGGCCTGTTGTGCACACAAAACCTCGCCTGGGCCGACAACACCGTCACAGCAGCAGCGGCCAAAGAAGCGGGGGCGGTGGTGACGCCCTCAGGCCTGGTCTACCGTTCGCTCAAAGACGGCACGGGCGCCAGCCCCAGCGCCTCGGACAAAGTCAAGGTTCACTATCGCGGCACTTTTCCTGATGGCCGCGAGTTTGACAGTTCTTACAAGCGCAACGAGGCCATTGAGTTTCCCCTGAGCGGGGTCATCAAATGCTGGACCGAGGGCGTGCAGCGCATGAAAGTGGGCGGTAAAGCCAAGCTGACCTGCCCGCCAGAAATTGCCTACGGCGAGCGCGGCGCCGGCGGCGTGATACCTCCAAAGGCAACCCTGTTGTTTGAGGTAGAACTACTGGCCATCAACGGCAAGTAGCATGGGCTCAGCCATGAGCCTGGCCTCGGTGCTGATGCTGGGCCTGGTGGCAGGCACCGTGGGCGGCGTGGTCGGGTTTGGCACATCGATCATGTTGATGCCGGCTCTGGTGCTGGTTTTCGGCCCGCGTGAGGCGGTGCCCATCATGGCTATTGCGGCGATTCTTGCAAACGCCGCGCGAGTGCTGGCCTGGTGGCGAGACGTCGACTGGCGCGTCACGGCCGCCTACAGCGTCACCGCCATACCGGCTGCGATTGTGGGCGCACGTACGTTGCTGAGCCTGGAGCCGGGCCTGGTCGAGCTGCTAATCGGGCTTTTTTTCATCGGCATGATTGGGCTGCGCCGCTGGATCGCGCGCCAGCAATGGGTGCTGCGCCTGTGGCACATGGCCGCCGTGGGCGCGGTAATCGGCTATGTGACCGGCGTGGTGGTGAGTACCGGGCCTATCAACGCACCCTTTTTTTTGGCCTACGGGCTGGTCAAGGGCGCCTACCTGGGCACCGAGGCCATGGGCTCGCTGGCGGTTTACGGGGCCAAAGCCCTCACCTTTCGGGCGTTTGATGCGCTGCCGCTTGCCACGCTGACACGGGGGCTGGTGATTGGCGCCTCCTTGATGGCCGGCGCATTTATCGCCAAACGACTGGTGCTGCGCATCGATGCGACCCGCTTTGAGCTGCTGATGGACGCCCTGCTGTTGGTCGCAGGCCTGAGCATGCTCGGGTCCGCCGTGCAAGCGGTGGCCTCCTGAGCACTGCTGCGGACTGGTGCCCGCTCAGGCTGCCAGCGGGTCTTCTTGCATGGCTTCCAACTGCTCTTCGAGCATTTGCACCTGGCCCTGCCAATAGTCGCTAGACCCAAACCAGGGAAAATTGATAGGGAAGGCCGGGTCTTGCCAGCGGCGTGCCAGCCAGGCGCTGTAATGAATCAAGCGCAGAGTGCGCAGCGGCTCTATCAGGGCGAGTTCGCGTCGGTCAAATTCCCGAAACTGTTCGTAGCCGTCCAGCAGCGCGCCGAGTTGGCGGCTGCGTTGTTGCCGATCACCGCTGAGCAGCATCCACAGGTCTTGCACGGCCGGGCCGGTGCGGGCGTCGTCGAGGTCAACAAAGTGCGGACCGGGGCCGGCGGTGGCAGGCACATCGAGCGGCGTCCACAAAATATTGCCGGGGTGGCAGTCACCATGCAGGCGCAGGCGCTGGATGGCAGCCCCGCCAGCGTCTTTAGGGGCTCCAGACATCTGGGCCGCCGCCCCTTGCAGGACCGGGTAGGCCGCTATCACCTCGAGCGCCTGTTGCACGGTACGCGCCCAGGCAGACTGCACGTCCAGCGGCAACCGGTCGTTGGCCAACAGCCAGTCGCGCGACTCGGTGCCAAAACTGTGCAAATCCAGGGCCGGCCGGCAAGCAAAAGGCCGCGCTGCGCCCACGCTGTGAATTCGAGCTAAAAATCGGCCTATCCATTCCAGCACATCGGCATCATCGAGCTCCGGCGCCCGGCCACCACGGCGCGGGCTGACGCTGAAAGCAAAGTCGCCAAATTGGTGCAAGGTTCGCCCCTGCAGCAGCAGGGGGCCAACCGCCGGGATTTCGGCGGCCATCAGTTCGACGGCCAGAGCATGCTCTTCGAGTATTTGCGCCTCGCTCCAGCGCTGCGGGCGGTAAAACTTGGCCACCACCGCCTGGGCGTCCTCCAGATGCACCTGGTAAACCCGGTTCTCGTAGGAACTCAGCGCCAACAGCCGGCCGTCGCCATACAGACCCACACTGGCCAGCGCGTCCATCACCAGATCTGGTGTCAGGGTCTCGAAGGCATGTAGTGCGACGGGAGGCGATTTGGCAGACATCAAGACATTGTCGTGCCTGTGTTGCTTCGATCAATCGCCGGCTAAAAATCTCTGAAAACGCCCGCACAAATGACCAGGGTCAGCCACAAAGCCGTCTCGCATCATGCTCGGGAAAAGGACGCCGCCTATACAGCGATTGATCATTGAACTATTGATCATCAAAGCTGGAGCCAGCGTCATAGTGGATCTGGTCCGCAACGGCCATGACGACTTGCATACTGCGCTCTAAGTTGGGTATGGCCTGCGGCCTGCCCAAATACATGGGCCAAGTGGTGCGCCAGCGGGCATCCAGTCCCAAGCTGCAGGTGTTCAACAATGCCCTGATGGGCTGCCACTGGGTCGCGCAAGGCTTGGGCCTGAAAGCCGCGCAATTACGCCCCGATGTGTGGGGCCGACTGGCAGAAAGCGCCGTAGGCACCGTACTACTGGCCCGGCACCTCACGCACAGCCGCCGCCACCCCATCATCCATTACTGGAACAACGGCCAAAAGGAAGTGGACTACGTGCTGCGGGATGGCCCAACGCTGCAGGCGCTGGAAGTCAAAAGCGGGCGCAACGTGGGCAACGTGTCGGGCCTGAGCGCGTTTTTGCAGCAGTTTGGGCATGCGCAGCCACTCGTCATCGGCACCGGGGGCATGCCGTTGGATTTGTGGCTGCAAAGCTGAGTCGCTACCCCGACGGGGTCTGCGCGCCGTATGTGTTCTATAACGAGGGCAGCGTCACCACCAAAGCGAAACCCTGGACTTCAGGTTTGAATGACCGAAAGCTCGCCGGCCTGGTATCGAGTTGTATGGACAAGTTGCCAGGGCCCAGCACGCGGTCCAGTTGGAAACGGCTGGTGGCCATGCGCTGTGCCATGCTTGCTTTATTGAGATTGCCGCTTCGCATAGCGTCGTCTAATTGCTCTGTCAGTGCCCGATTGAGCGCGCGGGCCTGCACCTCCTCAAAAATGCCAGCAAGTCGCGCAGCATGCTGCAGCAAGTGGGCCCGGCTTATGGGGGCGTGTTGCATCGCTCCTCCACAAACCGGACAGATTACTTGCTAAAAACCGGACAACTCATTTACTCCCGACACTCCCGACACTCAGCCTTGCCAAAGCCCGAGTCTCTTGATAACATTAGTCTAGTTAAGAAAGTAAGCGAGACACAATTTGACTGGCACAGACAACCCCCTGCTCGGGACTTGGCACTTGGTGCGTTGGGCCATCCAATATGGCGATGGCAGGCCGGACAGCCTGCCCTACGGCGCTGACGCCACGGGCCTGATTTGCTACACCCATGATGGCAGCATGAGCGCCTGCATCGCCGCAGCAGCGCGCCCCCGGCTGTCGTCCCCCAGTGTTCGCAGCGCCCCCGTGCCAGAGCGCTTGGCGGCATTCGAGAGCTTTTTTCAATATGCCGGGCGTTACCGCATTGAACCCAAGGGCGATGGTCAGCGGGTGGTGCACAGCGTGACGCACGCGCTGAATCCCAATTTTGTCGGCACCGAGCAGATACGGGACATCGATCTGTCAGTGCCGGGGTGCTTGACCTTGTCGGCCAGCGACCTGTTGCCAGGCACCCAGATCGCCAGACACCACCGACTCCAGTGGCAACGCAGGCCCGCGCCATGAAGCACTTTGAGACGCACCGAGCGCGGTTTGAGCGGGCGCAGGTCGCCTGCGCGACGCGGGAATGCTGGAGCCCTTTCCCGGATATGCCCGCCAAATATCCCGATTCCGCCGCGGCACAGGCCCTGGGCCTAGCGGCATTCCGCGCCCACCTCGGCGGCGCAGGGGACAAAAGCTTTGTGCTTGACCAGCCCGGCGGGGTTGGCGAACAGGGCGAAGAAGTATCCCCGTATACCCGTCAAAAGCTGGGCATTGTCTACCCCCAGGCTGACCCGAACACCCTGTTTGATGCGGCTACGCGGGCCATCGGCAGTTGGTCTGGCGCGACCGTCGACACCCGCATTGGTGTGCTGATGGAGGTGGTAGACCGGCTCTACCAGGGCCACTTGTTCGAGATCACGCAGGCCGTCATGCACACCACGGGCCAAAGCTTCAACATGGCCTATGCCGGCTCGGGTGTCAATGCGCTTGACCGGGCGATAGAAACCCTGGTCTATGCACACCAGGCGCAGCATGCCGTGGCTCCCCAGGCCCGCTGGGAGCGCCAGTTTGGGTCTGCTCACATCGCGCTGGAAAAAACCTACCGGCTGGTGCCGCGCGGTGTGGCGGTCTGCTTTAGCTGTGCTAGTTTTCCCACCTGGAACGCTTGGCCCTCGATGATGGCCAGCCTGGCTACCGGCAACGCCGTGATCGTCAAGCCGCACCCGGCCACGGTGCTGCCGATGGCAATTTCGGTATGCGTGTTCCGACAGGTACTTCAGGCGGCCGGGTTTGACCCCAACCTGGTGACTCTGGCCATTGACAGCACCGCCGAGCCGATCGGCAAACTGCTGGTCAAACACCCCAAAACGGCGATGGTCGACTTCACCGGCAGCGTGCAGTTCGGCCAATGGGTCGAGCGCAATGCCCATCCGGCGCTCAGCTTCACCGAAACCGCCGGCTGCAATACGGTGTTGCTGGAGTCGGTGGATGACCTTGACGCCGTGCTGCGCAGCCTGGCCACCACGCTGTGCCTGTTTAGCGCGCAAATGTGCACCAGCCCGCAAAACATTTATGTCCCGGCAAGCGGGGTGCGCACGCCCGATGGCTTGGTTGGCTTTGCCGACGTCGGCGAGCGGCTCGCAACGGCAGTTGCGACCTTGACGCGCGAACCCGCCAAGGCAGCCCTGATTTTGGCTGCGGTTCAGTCAGAACAGACCCTGGCACTGCTCAAACACATGCAGGCCCAAGGCGGGCAGCGCGGTGAGGTGCTGCTGGCGCCCAAACCCTATGCGCACCCCGAGTTCCCGCAAGCCCGCACCAGCACGCCGCTGATGCTCCGGGTCAGCAAAACCGAACGCGATCTGTATGGCCAAGAGCGCTTCGGGCCGATCAGTTTTGTGATCGCCTGCGACGACGCTGCTGATGCGCTGGCCCAGGCCACCCGCGATGTGCGTGAGTTCGGCGGCCTCACAGCCTTTGTGTATTCCACCGACGAGTCCTACATCGATCAAGCACAACTCGCCTACGCGCAAGCTGGCGCTCAACTCACCATCAACCTGACTGGCGCCATGCCGCTCAATTTTGCAGCCGCCTACAGTGACTACCATGTCACCGGGCTGAACCCGGCCGGCAACGCCGCCCTGACGCACCTGGCCTTTGTGGCCAACCGCTTCTGCGTGAGCCAGTCGCGCCGACCCGCCCGCGCCAAGCAAAAGACGGAACCAAACTGAAGGAAAACCCCATGGGCCACAACGACATCCCAGTTCTCAGCGGCGGCTTTGCGCCAGTGCAGCAAGAGCTGACGCTAGACCTGACCGACATCGAGGGCGAAATCCCGAAAGACCTGACCGGCATGTATGTGCGAAACGGCCCGAACCGCCGCTTCGAGGCGCCCGGCCGCTACCACTGGTTCGACGGCGACGGCATGCTGCACGCAGTGCGCTTCGCCAATGGCAAAGCGCAGTACCAAAACCGCTGGGTCATGACCGACAGCCTGAAAGAAGAACTCGGCGCAGGTTCGGCGTTGTGGCAGGGCATCAAGGACCCGCCCCGCAAGGACCGCCCCGATATGCCGGTCAAGAACACATCGAATACCGATGTCAAGTACTACGCGGGCCACCTGGTCTCGATGTGGTACCTGGGTGGCTCGGTCTACCAGTGCCGCCCAAACGACCTGTCCACCGTGGGCCGGCTGCCGGTGGACCCACGGCTGGTGGGTCTGCCGATCTCGGCCCATTCCAAGGTCGATGAGCGCACCGGCGAGTTCCTGTTTTTTGCCTACGGCAAAGAGGCTCCCTACATGCACTATGGCGTGATGGACCGGCTGGGTCAGCTCAAGACCTTCATGCCGGTGCAGTTACCCGGGCCGCGACTGCCACACGACATGGCGATCACGCCCAACTACACCATCCTGCACGACCTGCCGCTGTTTTACGACATGGACGCATTTGCCGCCGGCCGGCACAAGCTCAAGTTTCACCACACCCTGCCCTCGCGCTTTGGCGTGGTACCGCGCCACGGCACACCGGACCAAATCCGCTGGTTTGAGGCCAACCCGACCTATATGTACCACGCGTCAAATGCCTGGGAAGAAGACGACGGCCAGGGCGGCACCGAGATCGTGATGACAGGCACCCCGTTCCGGCTGCCCACCGACATCCGTGGCAAGGTCGATGTGGAGCGTTTCCCCAAAATGCTGGCCAACCTGGAGCATGACTTCATGTTCTACGAGTGGCGCTTCAACCTGCGCACCGGCCAGACCAAGGAGAGGGTCATTGACGACATCATCAACCAGGAGTTCCCGGTGATCAACTCCTGGATGCAGGGCCACAAAACGCGCTACTCCTGGAGCGTGCTGATGGGCCGCAGCAACCGCGCTGAAGACCCGCGCTTCTGTGGCATCGCCCGCTATGACCTTGAAAAAGACAGCTGCAGCACCTACCACGCCGGCGTGCACAAGTGGTTCAGCGAAGCCCCGTTCGCACCTAAAGACAACTGGCAGGCCGAAGACGACGGTTACCTGGTCGGCTTCATGTGGGACGACCTAGGCAAGAGCTCCTGGGTCACCATCTTGGACGCGCACGACGTGGCCCAGGGCCCGGTCTGCCGCATCCGCCTGCCGCAACGCGTGCCCAACGGCTTTCATGCCACCTGGGTCAGCGGCGAACGCCTGGCGCGCGGCTACTGAGATGGTGCTGGTCAAGCCGGAGACCATCGCCGAGTACACCGAGAAAGGCTGGTGGGGCCAGCAAACCCTGTGGGATGTGTTTGTGCAGCAGGTCAACACGCGCGGTGATTCCGAGGCTGTGGTTGACGCCTGCAACCGCAGTGATTTCGCCCATGGTCCGCAGCAGCGCCTGAGCTGGCGCCAACTGGCTGAGGACACCGACCGATTCAGCCTGGTGTTGTTGCAACAGGGCCTGCGCCGCGACGACATCGTGGTGGTGCACCTGCCCAACGGCGTAGAACAGTACCTGGTGTACTTGGCCTGCGCCCGGCTTGGGTTGGTGGTGACGCCAGTGCCAGTTCAGTACCGTGAACACGAGTTGGCTCATATTCTGTCGATCACCGAAGCGGCCGCTGCCATCACCTTCACCCAGATCGGTCGCGCCGGGCATACCCACCAGGCTGCCGCCATGTACCGCCAGCTCAGCAGCGCGCACCCCAGCCTGCGCTCGGTGCTGGCTTGGGGCCCACACCTGCCAGACGGTGTGCTGGACATTGAGTCGGCCTGGCCCGCCGCGCTGAGGCCTGAACACCTGGCGCAGCTGGCCCGCGCCGAGCGGGACGCTGCTGTTACCGCCAATGATGTGTTCAGCATCTGCTGGACTTCAGGCACCGAAGCGGCGCCCAAAGGCGTGCCGCGTAGCCACAACGAGTGGTTGATCGCCGCCCCCAGCATCATCGAGGCCGGCCAACTCGAACCCGGTGCACGACTTCTCAACCCCTTCCCGCTGGTGAATATGTCGGGCCTGTCATCCGCACTGGCAGCCTGGCTGGTGTTGGGTGGCACGGTGGTGCAGCACCACCCATTCAGCCTGCCGGTGTTTTTGCAGCAGTTGCGCGAAGAGCGCATTGACTACACCGTGGCGGCACCGGCCATCTTGAACATGATGCTCCAGGACGACAGCCTTTTGGCTGGCATTGATTTTCAGCGCCTGCGCCGCATCGGTTCTGGGTCGGCGCCGCTGTCTGACTGGATGGTGCAGGGTTTTGCCGACAAGTACGGCGTACAAATCATCAACTACTTCGGCTCCAATGAGGGCGCAGCCCTGTCGGGCAGCGATATCGAGATTCCCGAACCGGCACTGCGGGCGCAATATTTTCCGCGCGCCGGCGTGGCCGGCTTTGACTGGCGGGTTTCGACCACCCGCAAAATCAAGACCCGGCTGGTGGATCTGGCCAGCGGGGCTGACATCACCCAAGCCGGCCAGCCCGGTGAACTACGCTTCAAGGGGCCGACCGTTTTTAGCGGCTATTTCAGAGCGCCCGACATGACCGCCCGCGCCTTTGACGAACAAGGTTTTTACCGCACCGGCGACCTGTTCGAGATTGGCGGCGAACAGTTGCAGTACTACCGCCATGTCGGTCGCTCCAAGGACCTGGTGATCAGGGGCGGCATGAACATCTCCAGCGAAGAGGTCGAAGGCCTGCTGGCCGGCTGTCCCGGCATCAAGGAGGTGGCAGTGGTGGGCGTACCCGACCGGATTTTGGGCGAAAAGCTATGTGCCTGCGTGGTCTACGCAGGGCCACAGGCGCTCAGCCTGGCCGAGCTTCTCGAGTTTTTAAAGCTGCAGCGAGTGGCTGCCTTCAAACTCCCGGAATACCTGCTCGCCCTGCCCGCCCTGCCACGCAACCCATTGGGCAAAATACTCAAGCGCGAGCTGCGCCAACAGGCGCGCGCATTGGCACCGGATCAGGTATGAAGCCCCTGCTCCTGCTGATACCCGGCATGTTCAACACCACAGCGGTCTGGGATGCGGTGCGCGCCCGGATCGGCAACGCCCTTGATGTTCGGGTGGCAGATGTTTTGACACAGGACAACATTGCCGCCATGGCGCACAGCGCCTGGGACCTGGTCGCTGACCAGAGACCAGACCGGCCCTTGGTTGTTTGCGGGTTTTCCATGGGCGGCTACGTGGCAATTGAGATGCTGGCGCAACAGGGTCAGCGGGTTCAGGCCCTGGCATTGGTTGACACCTCGGCGGCTGTAGAGACAGCGCAATCGCTGCTGCTTCGCGAGCGAACTATCAGCGCGCTGGAGCGAAATTTTTCCCGCACTGTGGAGAGCATCATCGCCTTCAGCCTGCATCCCAAAAGCCTGGCTGAAGCAGCGTGTGTACAAACCATGCGGCAAATGATGCACTCAGTCGGTGCTGAGGCCGCCATCCGGCAAAACCGTGCCATCATGGCGCGTTCGGATCACCGCGCCATGCTCAGCGCAATAAGGCAGCCCGTGTTGGTGGTGTGTGGCCGCGAGGACCGGGTGGCGCCGCTCGCTTTGTCGCAGGAACTCAGCGAACTCATTCCCCACGCCCAACTGGCAATCGTAGAGGGTGCAGGCCACCAAACGCCCACCGAGCAGGGACCGGCACTGGCCGAGCTGCTGTTGGGTTTTATCCTCTCCAAGCCAGGGCAATTGAACCTGGAAACTACAGAAAGACAACCGTGCGCTTGCTGAATCTCTCTGCCGGCTTTGCCCTGCGCCTGCCCGTGGTGGCAGCACCGATGTTTTTGATCTCCGGGCCCGAGCTGGTGCTGGCGGCCTGCAAGGCCGGGATCATCGGCGCCTTTCCAACGCCCAATGCGCGACCGGTGTCGGTGCTGGCCGACTGGATGTACGAGATTACCGAAGGCCTGGCGCAGGCGCGCGAAGCGCAACCGGTAGCCACCATCGGCCCCTGGTGCGCCAACCTGGTGACGCATTCTTCCAACACCCGCCTGGCGGAAGACCTGGCCCTGGTGGCCCGCTTCAAGCCGCCACTGGTGGTGACGGCGCTGGGTAGCCCGAAACCGGCAATCGAGGTGGTGCACGGCTATGGCGGCCTGGTGATCGCCGATGTGATCTCGGTCGGACTGGCCAAGAAGGCTGTGGCGGCTGGCGCCGACGGCCTGGCCTGCGTGTGCGCCGGCGCCGGCGGCCATACCGGCTTCCTGTCGCCGTTTGCCTTTGTTAGCGCCGTGCGGGAGTTTTTTGACGGCTATGTCATCACCGGTGGCGGCATCGGCGATGGTTGGGGTGTGGCCGGCGCCGTGGCCAGCGGTGCCGACCTGGTTTATATGGGCACCCGTTTTATCCCTACCGCCGAGAGCCTGGCGCCAGCGGAATACAAGCAGATGGTGGTGGACAGCAGCATCGACGACCTGGTGGTGAGCGCCGGGGTCACCGGCACCGCCGCCAGCTGGCTCAAACCCTCGCTGCGCGCCCAGGGGCTGGACCCGGACAACATGCCCGATGCGCCAGGCCGCCAGTACGACAGCAACCAGTCGTTCGCTGGCAAAAAGTGGACCGAAGTCTGGGCCGCCGGGCAGGGCCTGGGCCCGATCAAATCGGTGGCCAGCGTGGCCTCGGTGGTGGACGAACTGGCCCGCGACTACCAACAAGCATTGAACCGATTCAAACAACTGCCCTGGCTGGGCACAGGAGACCAACATGCGTGAACCCGTGTATGTGCTAGGCGGTTACCAGACCGATTTCGCCAAGGTTTGGTCCCGCCAGGGCCAGGATATTTCCGACATCACGCGTGAGGCCACGCTGGGCGCGCTGGCCGCCTGCGAGCTCGATGCCGCCGCCATCGCAAGCATCCATGTGGGCAATGCCTTTGGCGAGCTGCAGCGCCAGCAGGCGCATTTGGGCGCCATGGTGGCGCAAGTGGTGCCCGAGCTGTGGGGCGTGCCAGCCATGCGCCATGAGGGCGCCTGTGCCTCGTCGTCCCTGGGCGTGCTCAGCGCCATGGCCGAGATTGAAGCTGGCCGCTACGACTGCGTGCTGGTGTTGGGGGTTGAGGAGTTCAAAAACCTGCCCGGCAATGTAGCGTCCCAAAACCAGAACGCCGCTGCCTGGCAGGGCCATGAAGACATTGACTGCACCTTCATGTGGCCGGCCGCCTTTGGCCTGCTGGCCCAGGAGTATGAGCGGCGCTATGGGCTGGACCGCAAACACCTGAACCGGATCGCCGAGCTGAACTACAGCCACGCCAAGCGCAACCCGTTGGCCCAAACCCGCAAGTGGGCCTTCGATGCCCTGAGCTTCACCGATGACGACCAGGCCAACCCGGTGATCGAGCCTGGCACTCGGCGCCAGGATTGCGGCCAGATCACGGATGGCGCCTGCGCCGTGGTGTTGGCTTCGGCCAGCTTTGCCCAGGCCCACGCCCAGCGCCGCGGCAGCACGCTGGCGCGGCTGCCACATATCGCCGGCTGGGGCCACCGCAATGCCGGACTGCGGCTCAAAGACAAGTTCGAGCGCAGCGCCGAAGCCAGCTATGTCTTTCCACACCTGCGCCAAACCATTGAGGACGCTTGGCGCCGAGCCGGTGTGGCGGGGATCGATGCCATGCAAGGCGTGGAAACCCATGACTGCTTCACCACCACCGAGTACATGGCGATCGACCATCTGGGGCTGACCGCGCCCGGCCAAAGCTGGCAGGCGGTGGAAGACGGCAGCATCGAGTCTGGCGGCCGCTGCCCCGTCAACATGAGCGGCGGCCTGATTGGCTGCGGCCACCCGGTGGGTGCCACCGGCACACGCATGCTGTTTGATGCGGCGCGCCAGGTCACCGGCAGCGCCGGTGACTGCCAGATTGAAGGGGCGCAGCGCGTCCAGACGCTCAACATCGGCGGCTCATGCGCCACCGTGGTGAGCTTTGTCGTGGCCTGCCCGGCCTGAGCCCGGCAGGGCCGTTGCACACAAAGACATGCTCGACCTTCTCCTGACCCGTGACGCGCTGCAAAGCAGCACGCTTAACCATGGCCTGAAGGTGCTGGGCGACCGCTGGACCGTGGCTGTGGTCATGGGCTCTTTCACCGGGCTCACACGGTTTGAAGACTGGCAGACCCGGCTCGACATTCCCCGCTCGACGCTGGCACAGCGGCTCTCCAAGCTGGTTTCACTGGGCCTGCTGCGCAAGAGAATTTACCAAGAGCGCCCGCAGCGCCATGCCTACCACCTGACGCAGGCCGGACTCCAGCTGTATGACCATGTGCTGATGATTTGGGTCTGGGAGAAACGCTGGGGCAACCGCGTGACGGCGCTGCCCGCGCAACTTTGGCACAAGCCCTGTGGCCATGGGTTTGTACCGGTGCTGGCCTGCACCGCCTGCTTTGAGAAAACCACGCTCAGCGACCTGCGTCTGACCTTGAAAGTAGTGCCCGAACTGCTGGATGATGCGCTGGCTCACGGGCGCAACGCC
>SHXM01000094.1 GCA_009693325.1 Rhodoferax sp. | reverse complement strand
ATACCAGCGCACCAGGTCAGGCGAAATGGGTGCTGCGCCGGTGACCAGATAGCGCGCACGGTGGATGCCGATGAGTTTGCGCACATTGTTGAGTGCCAGCCAGCGGGCCAGCTGAAACTGGAGCTTGAGCCAGGTGCTGACCGGCTGACCGGCCAGCACCCGCTCGGCGATGCTGGTACCCACGCCGATGCTCCAAGCGTAGGCGGCCTGCTGCACCGCACCGGCTTCTTTGAGCGAAATCATCACGCTTGAGTAGAACTTTTCCCAGACCCGCGGCACGGCGGTGAACACAGTTGGGGCGATCTCGCGCACGTTTCCCGGAATGGTCTCGGGATTTTCAACAAAGTTGAGGATGGAGCCGGTGTAGAGCGAAAAATACGCGCCACCCATACGCTCGGCAATGTGGCACAGCGGCAGAAAGCACATACGCTCATCGTGCTCGTCCTGCGCCAGCAGGGTGTTGTAGCCGCGCACCGTAAACACCAGGCCGCGGTGCAGGTGCATGGCGCCCTTGGGCCGGCCCGTGGTGCCCGAGGTGTAGACCAGAATGGCCAGGTCTTCAGGGCGGCAGGCGTCAATGCGTTGCTGCAGGGCCTCGGGGTGTTGCGCCAGGTGAGCCCGGCCCAGCCCGCGCAGCGCTTCCAGGCCGATCACGTCGGGATCTTGGAGGCCGCGCAGGCCCTCCATGTCAAACACGATGATCTTCTGTAGGTCAGGCAGCTGCGGACGCGCTGCCAGTGCTTTATCGAGCTGTTCGTCGTCTTCCACAAACAGCAGTCGAGTCCCAGAGTCTTGGCACAGGTGCTGCAACTGGGAGGCGGCGTCAGTGGGGTAAATGCCGTTGGAGACGCCTGCGCAGGACAACACGGCCAGGTCGGCCCAGACCCATTCCACGGCTGTATTTCCCAGGATGGAGGCGCATTCGCCGCGCTTAAAACCCAGACTGAGCAGGCCGCCTGCGATCTCGCGAACCGCCACTGCGGTTTGGTCCCAGGTCCAGCTGCGCCACAAGCCGAGATGCTTTTGCCGCAGCCAGACTTTGGGCCCCCGCTGTTTGACAGCGTTCCAGAACATGGCCGGAATAGTCTCGCCAGCCATCACGATGTCGTGGCAGGGCTGGATATGGCTGGTATCCCACAGGCCGGTCATGGTGTGGCCCCCACGCTTGCCACTGCGTGTGCTGCGCTGCCCCCCGGGGGGGCTAATCCACCTTGGGGCGGCCCGGCGGTGGATTGTGTTGCCCCCACGCTTGGGCTTGTGGCCCCCACGCTTGCCACTGCGCGTGCTGCGCTGCCCCCCGGGGGGGCTAACTCCGCCTTGGGGCGGCCCGGTGGCGGGGGTGTGGCTTGTTGGCTGGGGGTGGTGTTCATCGCCATGTTTTCTTTTTCTTCCAGCGGCGCTCGCCGCGCATACCGTCTTCTTTGAGTCCGAGGTAGAACTCTTTGATGTCGTCTTTTTCGCGCAGGCGGGCGCAGCTGTCTTCCATCACGATGCGGCCGTTCTCCAGGACATAGCCGTAGTCGCAGGCGTTGAGTGCCATGTTGGCGTTTTGTTCTACCAGCAAAATCGTGGTGCCGCGTTCGCGGTTGATGCGCAACACGATCTCAAAAATCTCTTTGGTGAGTTTCGGGCTCAGGCCCAGGCTGGGCTCGTCAAGCAGCATCAGGTCGGGATTGGCCATCAGGGCCCGCGATATCGCCAGCATCTGCTGCTGCCCACCCGACAGCAGGCCGGCGTCTTGCGTTGCCCGCTCGCGCAGGATGGGGAAATAGCTGTACACCAGCGCCATGTCAGCAGCTACCGCGTCACGGTCTTGGCGGGTATAGGCGCCCATCAGCAGGTTGTTGTGTACGCTCAGCAGCGCAAACACCTCACGGCCCTCGGGCACATGGCTCAGGCCCTGTTGCACAATAAAAGCTGGATCACGCGCCGTGATGTCCTCGCCCTTGAACTCCACCCGACCCTTGCGCGGATCAATGATGCCGGAGATGGTTTTCAGGATGGTGGTCTTGCCCGCGCCATTGGAGCCCAGCACGGTGGCTATTTCACCCCGGCGCACCTGCAGGCTGACACCTCGTATGGCTTTAATCGGGCCATAGGCGCTCTCCACATTGAGCAGCTTGAGCACCGGCAGATCGCTCACGGGTGGCGGAGAGTCGCTCATGGGGTGTTGCGGCGCAGGCCGCTGGTGTCTTCTGCCGTGCCCAGATAGGCCTCGATCACACCGGCGTCGGTTTGTACTTCGCGCGGCGTGCCCATGGCCAGTACCTCGCCCTGGTTCATCGCCAGCACCCGGTCTGAGACGGTAGACACCAGGCGCATGTCGTGCTCCACCATCAGTACCGAGATGCCCAGCTCATGCTGTATGTCCTGGATCCAGAAGGCCATGTCGTCGGTTTCTTCCAGATTCAGCCCAGAGGAGGGCTCGTCGAGCAGCAGCAGGCGCGGCTCGGAGCACAGGGCACGGGCCATCTCCACCACCTTGCGCACGCCATAGGGCAGGCCGGCCACCATGGCGTCTCGGTGATGCTGCAGGTCGAGAAAATCGATCACTTCCTCGGCCTTTTGCCGGGCCTGGACCTCTGCTGCACGGGCTGCCGAGCTAAAAAACAGGTCCTGCCACAGGCCACTGCTGCGCCGGGTGTGGTGGCCGATCAAGAGGTTTTGCAACACTGTGGCGTGTTCAAACAATTCGATGTTCTGGAAAGTGCGGGCAATGCCCAGACCTGCAACCGCCTGCGGCGCCTGTTTGCTCAGACAGACCAGGCCCTGCGGCCCACGGTAATCGATCTCGCCGGTGCTGGGCGTGTAGATACGGCTGATCAGGTTGAACACCGTGGTTTTGCCCGCGCCATTGGGCCCGATCAGGGTGAACACCTCGCCCTGCCTGACATCAAAGCTGACTTTGTTTACCGCCAACACCCCCCCAAAGCGCATGCTCAGATTTTTGGCTGACAAAAGGGCATCAGACATGACGCCTCCCCCCGCCGCCGGGCCGCCCCAAGGCGGGGTTCGCCCCCTCGGGGGTCCGCGAAGGACACGCAGTGCCGAGCGTGGGGGTCAGCTTCATTTCAAGCGATCCGATTTTTGGAAGGATTTCTGCCGCTTGAACAGGCCCTTGCGGTAGAACGGAAACAGCTGCAGGTAGGTACGCACCTTGAGCCAACGGCCGTACAGGCCCATCGGCTCGAACAGCACAAAGGCGATCAGCACCAGGCCGTACACCAGTCCTTGCAGGCCAGGCGCCTGTGCCACAAACAGCGGCAGGTAGTCCTTCAACACGGCAATCGCCTGGGGCATGATGATCAGGAAGATGGCGCCCAGAAAAGCGCCATGTACCGAGCCCAGCCCGCCGACGACGATCATCAGCAGCAAGTCGATGGATTGCAAAATATTGAACTGATCTGGCGAGATGAATTGCAACTGGTGCGCGTAAAGGGCCCCGGCAACGCCGGCCAGGCCAGCCGACAGCGCAAACGACAGAGTCTTGTAGTGGGCCAGATGGATGCCCATGCTTTGCGCTGAAATTTCAGAATCACGAATGGCTACAAAAGCACGGCCAGTAGGTGCGCGCAGCAGGTTCAGGATGCCCAGGGTAGCCACAACCGTGATCAAGAGACATAAAAAATAAAAGCCTTCGGCGCTGTCAAGGCGCCAGCCAAAAAAAATCGGTTTTTTAATGTGCAGGCCAGCATTGCCGCCGGTGATGCTTTCCCAACGGGCCAGCACCTCTTCCACAATAAAGCCAAAAGACAGTGTTGCGATGCCCAGGTAGACGCCCTTGACCCGCAGTGCCGGCAGGCCCACGACAAAGCCCACTGCTGCTGACAGTGCGGCCGCGCTGGCCAGGGCCAGGACAAAGGGCAGGCCGGCATTGGTTAGCACCGCCTGTGTGTAGGCGCCAACCCCCAAAAACGCGGCATGGCCGAGTGAAAACAAGCCCGTGTAACCAGCCAGCAGCATCAGCCCGAGGCCAGCCAGCGAGTAAATCAGTACAAAAGTGAGTTGGGCCAGCCAATACTCGGCGAGCAACCAAGGTGCGGCCAACAGCAGCAGCATCAAAGCACCGTACCAGAACAAGTGCCCGCCATGCTTGACCAGCCGGATGTCCTGGTCGTATTCGGTCTTGAAGATGAAGCGCATGTCAGACTTTTTTCCGCAGTTTTTCGCCAAACAAGCCGGTGGGTTTGATTACCAGCATGAGCAGAACCACGATGTAGGCGGCGGTGTCTTTGAAGCCTTCGGGCAGATAAAAGCCCGCCAGCGATTCGACCAGCCCAATCACCAGGCCACCGACGATGGCCCCGGGCAAACTGCCAAAACCGCCGACCACTGCCGCCGGGAAGGCTTTGAGGCCAATAAACCCCATGTTGGCATGCACAAAGGTGATGGGTGCGAGCAGCAGGCCGGCAATAGCCGCCACCGCCGAAGCCAAACCCCAGGCCAGACTGTTGAGGCGTTTGACCGGTATGCCCATGTAGTAGGCGGCGAGTTGGTTTTGCGACGCGGCCTGCATGGCAATGCCCAGTTTGCTATAACGAAAAAGCGCGTACAGACAGCTGCACAGCAGGGCTGTCGCACCGATGACCACCACTTGCTCAACATTAATCACCAGGCCCCCCAGGCGCCAGAGCTCGTCTTTGTAGGGCACCGGCAGGTTATGGGTGTCGGTGCCAATGTTGGGCACCATGGTGATCAGGCCGCGAGCCACATAGGCAATCCCAATGGTCAGCATCACGACAGAGAAGGCTGGCTGGCCCAGGATCGGCCGAATCACCAGTCGTTCCAGGCCCATGCCAAAAATCCCCATGCCGGCCACTGCACACAGGATGGCCAGCCAGTAAGGAAAACCAAGCAGGCTCAGACCCAGCAGGCCGCCAAAGGCGCCTAGCATCATCAGGTCGCCTTGGGCGAAGCTGACGGTCTCTGTGGCTTTGTAAATCAGCACGAAACCAAGGGCGATCAGCCCATAAATGCAACCCTGTGCAATTCCGCTGATCACCAGTTGAAGATTTTGCACTCTGCCTCCAGTTTTAACACCCTGGTTTGTAGCTGCAAAGCAGCAAATTACCAACAGGGTTTTCACCAGAGAGGGTTTTTACTAGTGCTCCGACCCAGAGGGGCACATCAAATGAAAGTCACAGCGATGACGCGCGTGTTGGCCTCTCATGGCGTCACCCGTCGCTGATGTGTTTTGCTGTGGGCAAAGATCAATGGGTTGGATCGGCGGGCTTGGGTAATTCGCGCGGCTGGCCGGCGTCGTCGATGGCAACATAGGTCACTGAGGCCTCGGTGACTTTGATGTACTTGCCCTGCGAGCGAAAGCGCTCGGCGTAAACCTCCACCTTGACGGTGATCGAGGTGCGGCCGATGCGTGTGAGCTTGGCAAAAAACGACAGGATGTCTCCCACTCTTACCGGCTGCTTGAAGACGAACTCATTGACTGCCACGGTGGCCATGCGCCCGCCGGCATAGCGCGCCGGTACCACCGAGCCGGCCAGGTCGACCTGCGCCATCACCCAACCGCCAAAAATATCACCATTGGCGTTGCAGTCGGCGGGCATGGGGATGACCTTGAGCACCAGCTCCTGGTCGCTGGGCAGGTCCACCTGGGGTGGCGCCTTGGCGCTGGTAATTGCAGACATGGGCACAATCCGGGATTCAGTATCGTCCTAGATTGTCACCCATGCGCCGCTCCGGCGAACTCAGCCCACCCCCTCCCGCTAACCTTGGCGCTGCCGCGGCTGGCCCAGTTTCTTCTGACTGGACCACCCTGCGCCGCCTGTTTCCCTACCTGTGGCAGTACAAATGGCGGGTGCTGGCGGCACTGGCCTTTATGGTTGCTGCCAAAATGGCCAATGTGGGTGTGCCGCTGCTGCTCAAGCAACTGGTTGACACCATGAACCCCCCCGGCGGCATGCTGGCAGCAGCGCTGCTGGTGGTACCGGCAGCGCTGCTGCTGACCTACGGCCTGCTGCGCCTGTCGACCACACTGTTTGCCGAATTGCGCGACTTGGTTTTCTCCAAGGCCACCGAGGGCGCAGCACGAAGCATCTCGCTGCAGGTGTTTCGCCATCTGCATGCCCTGAGCCTGCGCTTTCACCTGGAGCGCCAGACCGGCGGCATGACACGCGACATCGAGCGTGGTACCCGCGCCGTGCATTCGCTGATTTCTTACTCGCTCTACAGCATCATCCCGACCCTGATCGAGGTAACGCTGGTGCTCACGCTGCTGGCGGTCAAGTTTGATGTCTGGTTTGCCTGGATCACCGTGATAGCGCTGGTGTTCTACATCAGCTTCACGGTTGCCGTGACCGAGTGGCGCACCCAGTTTCGCAAACGAATGAACGAGCTCGACTCTACTGCCCACAGCCGGGCGATTGACTCGCTGCTCAACTACGAAACCGTCAAGTACTTCAACAACGAAGAGTTTGAGGCTAGGCGCTATGACGAAAACCTGGAGCGCTACCGCCGCGCTGCGATCAAGAGCCAGACCACGCTGAGCCTGCTCAACGCCGGGCAGCAACTGATCATCGCCGTCGGCCTGGTGGCCATGCTGTGGCGGGCGACCCAAGGCGTGGTGAACGGGCGCATGACGCTGGGCGACCTGGTCATGGTCAACGCCTTCATGATTCAGCTGTACATACCGCTGGGTTTCTTGGGCGTGCTGTACCGCGAAATCAAGCAAAGCCTGACCGACCTGGAAAAAATGTTCACGCTGATGGAGCGCGAGCGAGAGATCGCCGACCGCCCCGGCGCGCCGGCCCTTTCGGTGCGGGCTGGCCATGTGCGCTTTGAGCAAGTGCATTTCGCTTACGACCCGGCACGGCCGATTTTGCAAGACATCAGCTTTGAGATACCCGGCGGGAAAACCGTGGCGGTGGTTGGGCCATCGGGTTCGGGCAAGTCAACGCTGGCGCGCCTGCTGTTCCGTTTTTATGATGTTCAGCAGGGGCGTATCCTGCTGGATGCACAGGACATCAAGCAGGTTACCCAGACCTCGGTGCGCCAGGCCATTGGCATCGTTCCCCAAGACACTGTGTTGTTCAATGACACGGTTGAGTACAACATTGCCTACGGGCAACCCGGTGCCAGCCGCGCGCAGGTGGAGGAGGCCGCCAGGTCGGCACATATTCATGATTTCATCAGTGCGACGCCCAAGGGCTATGAAGCCATGGTCGGCGAGCGTGGCCTCAAGCTCTCGGGCGGCGAAAAACAGCGGGTGGCAATCGCCCGCACCCTGCTCAAAAACCCGCCCATCCTGATTTTTGACGAAGCCACCTCGGCACTCGATTCAGCCAACGAGCGCGCCATCCAGGCCGAGTTGCAAAGCGTGGCGCAGAACAAGACCACACTGGTGATTGCGCACCGCCTGTCCACCGTGGTTGATGCGCATGAGATTCTTGTGATGGAGGCCGGGCGCATCGTCGAGCGCGGCACCCATGCCCAGCTGCTGGCGGCCGATGGCCGTTACGCAGTGATGTGGGCGCTGCAGCAAAGCACCGAGTGAGCCAGTCGATGGACACCAAGTGGCTGGAGGACTTTGTTTCGCTTGTTGAGACCCGCAGCTTCAGCCGCGCTGCATTGCTACGCCATGTCACGCAGCCGGCTTTTTCGCGGCGTATTCAGTCTCTTGAAGCCTGGGCCGGCACCGCGCTGGTGGACCGCAGTTGTTACCCGACCCGGCTCACGCCGGCCGGGGAATCTCTGCGTGAGCAGGCGCCCGAACTGTTGCAGGCCCTGCAAAGCACCCGCGCGCTGATGCGCGGCCAGGCCGCCGCCTGAGCGCGGCAACCCGGCGCTGCGATTTGGGACAATCAGGACCATGACCAAGCGCATCACCCTGACCCGCCCCGACGACTGGCACCTGCATCTGCGCGATGGCGAAGTGCTGCGAGCGGTGGTGCCGCACACCGCCGCGCAGTTTGGCCGAGCCGTCATCATGCCCAACCTCAAGCCGCCGGTGACCAGCACGGCGGCGGCGCTGGCCTACAAAGCGCGCATTCTCGCCGCAGTGCCTGCTGGCCTGGCCTTTGAGCCGCTGATGACGCTCTACCTGACGGACCACCTGAGCGCCGCCGAGATCAGCCACGCCACAGCGGCCGGGGTGGTGGCCCTCAAGCTGTATCCGGCTGGCGCCACCACACACAGCGACGCCGGCGTGACCGATATACGCAAAACCTACCCGGTGCTGGAGGCCATGCAAAAGGCCGGCATGCCGCTGCTGGTGCACGGCGAGGTGACCGATCCGGCGGTGGATATTTTTGACCGCGAGGCGGTTTTCATCGACAGCCAGCTCAGACCGCTGCGGCATGATTTTCCCGAGCTAAAAATTGTGCTTGAGCACATCACCACCCGCGAGGCCGCCCAGTATGTGACCCAGGCCTGCGACTTCACTGCCGCCACCATCACCGCACACCACCTGCTGTACAACCGCAATGCCATTTTTACTGGCGGCATCCGCCCGCATTACTACTGCCTGCCGGTGTTTAAGCGGGAGCTGCACCGCCAGGCCCTGCTGCAGGCAGCTGTCAGCGGCAGCGCCAGGTTTTTTCTGGGCACCGACAGCGCTCCCCACGCGGCTCACCTGAAAGAACATGCCAGTGGTTGTGCCGGTTGTTACACCGCGCATGCGGCGATGGCCCTCTACGCCGAAGCATTCGATGGCATGGGCGCGCTCGATCGGCTAGAGGGATTTGCCAGTTTCCATGGGGCGGACTTTTACCGCCTGCCGCGCAATACCGGGCAGATCACGTTGCAGCGAGAAGCTTGGACACCCCCTGAATCTTTTGCTTTTGGCAAGGCCGAGCTCAAACCGCTGCGTAGCGGCGAAACACTGCCGTGGCGCATGGTCTGAGTCGCATCGATTGGCAGGCCCCCTGGCTGGCGCCGTGGGCCGGCATCGGGCAGCAGGTGGCGCAACAGGTGATGCGCGGGCGGGCTCTGCATGAGGCGCTCAATGCCTGCGCTGGGCCAGTGGGTACGCCGGTGGCCTTTGTGCCACAAGAGGCCCTGCCCGCCGGAGAAGCCTACGAGAGCTTTATTTTCAACCGCCAACAATGCCCGGTGCGGGAGGGCTTGCATGATTTTTTCAATGGCCTGGTGTGGCACCAATTTCCCTGCACCAAGGGCCGGCTGAACCAGTTGCAGGCGCAGCACATCGCCGCCCACGGCGTTGGGCCGGTGCGCGGCCCGCTGCGCGATGCACTGACCCTGTTTGACGAAAACGGCGCTTTGTTGCGCGCACCCGCGCCGCTGTGGGAGGCGCTGCTGGCCAAGCGTTGGCAGGCCTTGTTTGTCGACCTGCGGCCGCTGTGGGCCCAGGCGCAGCTGTTGCTGTTCGGCCATGCACTGCTGGAGAAGCTGGTGGAGCCCAGAAAAGCTATCACCGCCCATGTGCTGCTGGTGCAAGCGCAAAGCCCTGGGCCGGCTGAACTCGACGCCTGGGTGGCGGCCACACTGTGCCCGGCGCAGTTGGCAGCCAAGCCGTTTGCGCCGCTGCCCCTGCTCGGGGTGCCAGGTTGGTGGCCCGCCAACCAGACCCCCGGTTTCTACCAAGATCGCCGTGTTTTTCGATCACCCGAATAACCGGACAGTTTGTCGGATTAGCCGCTCAACGCTTGATTTCCTGCTCATCGCCCCTAATATTCGCGCCACTGGCCTGCGCTCGCGGGCTATTTACCAAGGAAGAAAATGAAACGAATCCTGCTTTTTGTACTGACCAACGTGATGGTGGTGGTGGTGCTGGGCATTGTGGCAAGCCTGCTTGGCGTCAACAACTTTCTCACCTCCAATGGCCTCAACTTGGGCGCGCTGCTGGGCTTCGCGCTGATCATGGGCTTTGGCGGCGCCTTCATCTCGCTGCTGATCAGCAAGCCCATGGCCAAGTGGACCTCGGGCGTTCGGGTCATCGAGCAGCCACAAAATGTTGACGAGGCCTGGATCGTCGAGACCGTGCGTAAGTTTGCCGAGAAAGCCGGCATCGGCATGCCCGAGGTTGGCATCTTCGATGGCGAACCCAATGCCTTTGCCACTGGTGCTTTCAAAAATTCGGCCCTGGTGGCGGTCAGCACCGGCCTGTTGCAGGGTATGACGCGAGAAGAAGTTGAGGCCGTGATCGGCCACGAAATCGCCCATGTGGCCAATGGCGACATGGTCACCATGACGCTGATTCAGGGCGTGATGAACACCTTTGTGGTGTTCCTCAGCCGGGTCATTGGCTATGCGGTGGACAGCTTTTTGCGCCGTGGCGACGACCGCAGCAGCGGCCCCGGTATTGGCTACTACGTGACCACCATCGTGCTTGACATCTTGCTCGGTTTCGCCGCGGCCATGGTGGTGGCCTGGTTTTCCCGCCAGCGCGAGTTCCGGGCGGACGCCGGCGCCGCCCAGTTGATGAACCGCAAGCAGCCCATGATCAACGCCCTGGCTCGCCTGGGCGGCATGGTGCCCGGTGAACTGCCCAAGAGCGTGGCGGCCATGGGCATTGCCGGGGGTATCGGCAAGTTGTTCAGCACCCACCCGCCGATTGAAGAGCGCATTGCTGCGCTTCAATCGGCTTGAGCTAGCAGGCGGCGTGCCACCGCTTCAGCTACCCGGATACCGTCTACGCCGGCCGACAGGATGCCGCCGGCGTAACTGGCGCCTTCACCGCCCGGGTACAGGCCGGCGGTGTTGAGGCTTTGCAGATCGTCGCCGCGGGTGATCTTGAGCGGCGATGAGGTGCGGGTTTCGACCCCGGTCAGTACCGCGTCGGTCATGTCAAACCCTTTGATTTTTTTGCCAAAGGCCGGTAGCGCCTCGCGGATCGCCTCGATTGCATAGCCGGGCAGGGCCTGGCTCAGATCCCCCAGGTGAACGCCGGGCTGGTATGACGGCGTGACGCTGCCGAGCTGGCTCGAAGGGCGATTCGACAAAAAGTCACCCACCAATTGGCCGGGCGCCTCGTAATTGCTCCCGCCCAACACATAGGCCTGTGATTCCAACTGGCGTTGCAGCACGATGCCGGCCAGCGGATGCGGCGCCCGCCCCGATTTGGGCTCCAAGCCTAAGCCCGGGCCCAGCGTGGCCTCAAAGGCCGCCGGGTCGCTCGGGTAGTCGCGCGGGTCAATGCCAACCACGATGCCGGCATTGGCGTTGCGCTCGTTGCGCGAGTATTGGCTCATGCCGTTGGTCACCACCCGGCCGGGTTCGGACGTAGCCGCCACCACAGTGCCACCTGGGCACATGCAAAAGCTGTAGACCGCACGGCCATTGCTGGCGTGGTGC
>SHXM01000004.1 GCA_009693325.1 Rhodoferax sp. | reverse complement strand
CCTCACCCCAGCCTCACCCTAGCCTCACCCCAGCCTGAGCTGTTGTTGGCCGGGCCTCAGCGCGCCAAGGCCACCTGTCAGCCCACTATGCCCCCGTCAGCAGTGGCCTGCGGCCTAATCCACCTTGATCTGGTTGTCTTTGACGATGCGGCTCCACAGCTCGATCTCGCTGCGAATTTTGCGGCCGTAGTCGTCGGGGCTGCCGCCCACGATGTCAAAGCCCATGTCAGACAGTTTGGCCGCCAGTGCCGGCTGGCGCAAGGCGCGCACCAGGGTGTCATTGAGTTTGGCCACCACCGCCGGCGGCATGCCGGCCGGCCCGACCACACCATAAAACGGCGCCGCATCGGGCATGGCGATGCCCAATTCTTGCAGTGTGGGCACGTCGGGCAGCATGGGGGAGCGCTTGCTGCGAACTATGGCCAAGCCCTGCACCTTGCCGGCCTTGACCTGCACGCCCGTGGGCACGATGGCGTCCACCAGCACCGGCACCTGGCCGCCCATCACATCACGCAGGGCCGGCGCTACACCCGTGTAGCCGATGTGCTGCCAGGCGATGCGCTGTTGCGCCCCTACCATCTCAAACCACAGGTGGCCATAGCTGCCGGGCCCGCCGCTGGTGTAGGCCGGTGGCGCTGGCTGCTTGCGGGCCCAGTCCAGCAAATCCTTGAAGGTCTTGGCCGGCACTGAGGGGTGGGATACCACCAGCAGCGGTTGAGTCACCACCTCGGCGATGGGCGCCAGATCTTTCACCGGGTCATAGGGCAGCTTTTTGCCCAGGGCGGTGTTGAAAGCAATCGGCACGCCCACGCCGGCCAGGGTGTAGCCATCTGGTTTTGATTTGGCCACCGCATCAATGCCAATCACCTGCCCGGCGCCCGGGCGGTTTTCTACCACCACCTGCTGGCCCAGCAATTCGCCCCAGTAGGGGGCAATGGTGCGAAAAGCGGTGTCCACGCCGCCGCCTGCGGCCACCGGCACGATCAGCTTGATCGGTTTGTCCGGGAAGGCATCTTGCGCCGATGCCGATAGCGGCACCTGACCCAGGCCGGCGCCTGTCAGCAGCAGCGCCAACAGCGCCAAGGTGCGCCGGTGCGGGGGGCTATGGGGCGCTTGGTGAGTTGGTGCCGGTGGGGTGTGCCGGTTCGGGTTGGGTCGCTTGAGCGTTGGCATCGCAGGTCTCCTGTGAACTTGTAGACTAGCATGGCAATGAATCCAACTCAAGCCTCCCTCTTGTCTGTCGGCGTGACCGTGATGCCGGAATGGTTCCAGAGTGAGGGGGTCGATGCGGTGCTCGACCGCTTGCAGGCGCTCGGCGCCAATGCCCTGGTGACCAGCCCCTACCTGTTGGAAGTTGCGCCAGCGGGGGAGGGCGCGCGCGCGCCGCCGCCCGATGGTGACGCCGGCATCGTGCGGCCGCTTGACCGCGACCTGTGGGGACAACGCGAAACCTGGGTGCGCACCGCGCCCTCCTTGGTGCATGACTTGTCCCGCTACCGTGGCCTGCGCTACCAGCCCTCGCCACCCGGGGCCCTGACGCTGGCGCAACCCGACCTGATCGACCGCGTGGTGGCCGGTGCCCGAGCCCGCGGCATGGCCGTGTATTTGCAGGTCATGGCCGCCAGCCCGCCCGGCTACCGGGTGCAGTTCTCGGGCGCGGTCGATGAAGACCAGTGCCGGGGCCCTGATGGTCTGCTGCACCCGCAGCGGGTGGATCGCAACGCCAGCCTGGCCAGCCCGCATGTGCAGGCCTACGGTGCCGCCCTGTTGGCCGAGCTGGCCTGCCGCTACCCCGGCGTGCACGGCCTGCGCATCGACTGGCCCGAGTACCCGCCCTATGACCTGCGCAGCGCCCTGTTCGATTTCAGCCTGCATGGCCAGCAGGCTCTGCGGCAGCAGGGGGTCGAGCCTTTGGCCTACGGCCGCCTGGTGATGGCGCAATGGACGGCTTGGCGCACCGCCGCCCAGGCCGCAGCGCCGCAGGGTGCGTCAGCGGTGCGGGCGAGCCTGCGCGAAGCCGGCTGGGACGCGTTCTTTGGCGCTCATGGCGATGGGCAGCCTCTGTGGGCCAGCAAACGCGCCAGTGTGGCGGCGCTGCTGCGCGCTTACCGTGCTGCGTTGGACACCGTGCCCGGGCCGCGCCGCAGCCTGCAGCCCCAGGTGTTCCCCGGCCCCTGGAGCCAATGGTCGGGCTTTGCCTGGGACGCCCTGGCCGACACGGCCGATGCCGTGGGTCTGAAGCTCTACACCATGCACTGGCCCATGATGGCCCGCTATTGGGCGCGTGACCTGGTAGGCCCGGCACCCGGCCCAGCGCTGGACGCGGTCACGGCGGCCATGGCCGATTTTCTGGGCTGTTGCGACACCGCTGCGGTCGACGGCGCCCGGCAGCATTACCCAACGCCCGACCAGCCACACCCGGTGGGCGCACAGGCCCAGCGCAATAAGCTGCAACAGGCCCAGGCGCTGGCCGGCTCGGTGCCGGTGATCACCTATGCCCACAGCTATGGTCCGTTGGCCGATGTGCAGGCCCGCTTCGCGCTGGCCGTGCAGGCCAGCCAGCAGCCCGGCGCCAGCGCTCGGGTCTGGATCAACCGCTATGGCTACCTGTCAGACGCCAAGCTGGCGGCGCTGGGTGCCGTGGTGCAGGCTGCGCGGCAGTGACGAGCGTCGCAGAGCCAAGCATGTGCAACACAATCCGGCCCTGACCTGGCGCATTGCCGCGCTGCACCCTGACTACTTTGAAGGAGACCCCGATGCTGACCCCAACCTTTGAGGTGCTGGACCCGCGTTTTGCGGCTTATGCCCCGGGCAATGTGCACCTGGAGAAGCTCGCCAGTGGCTGCCGCTGGGCGGAAGGCCCGGTCTATGTGCCGGCCGGGCGCTACCTGCTGTGGTCCGACATCCCGAACGACCGGGTGATGCGCTGGGATGAGACCGACGGCTCGGTCTCGGTGTTTGAGCAGCCGGCCTGGAACGCCAACGGCCACACGCTGGACCGGCAGGGCCGGGTGCTGACCTGTGAGCACCGGGGCCGCTGCGTCTCGCGCCGCGAGCACGACGGCCGGCGCACCGTGCTGGCCAGCCACTGGAACGGTAAACGCCTGAATTCGCCCAATGACCTGGTGGTCAAGTCGGACGACAGCATCTGGTTCACCGACCCGACCTACGGCATCGACTCCGACTACGAGGGCGATGCCGCGGAGTCCGACATCGGCGCGTCCTGGGTCTACCGCATCGACCCGCACAGTGGTGAGGTGCAGCCGGTGGTGCAAGACATGGTGCGCCCCAACGGCCTGGCGTTTTCACCCGACGAGCGCTGGCTGTATGTGGTGGACACCGGCGCCAGCCATGTGCCCGATGGCCCGCGCCTGCTGCGCCGCTACGCCGTGGCGCCAGACGGCCGCAGCCTGCAGAATGGGCAGCACTTTGCCCACTGCAGCATCGGCTTGTTTGATGGCGTGAGGTTCGATGTGGATGGTAATCTGTGGGCCGGGGCCGGCGATGGCGTGCACTGCCTGGCGCCTGACGGCACGCTGATCGGTAAGGTGCGCGTGCCCGAGGTGGTGGCCAACGTCTGCTTTGGCGGGCCTAAGCGCAACCGCCTGTTCATCTGCGGCACCACCTCGCTGTACGCGGTGTACCTGAAGGCCACCGGGTTCAGCTGAGCGCTAAACTGACGCCATCAAGCCGGCCCCTGCCGGCACCGGAGTTGATTAAGCCATGACCGAACTCGCGCAATTCCTGTCCTGCCGCGACCTGCTACTGACGCACCGCACCGATTACGACGCCGCCGTCCAGGCGTTTGAATGGCCGGTGCTGGATCACTTCAACTGGGGGCTGGACTACTTTGACAGCATCGCCCGTGACAACCCGGCGCCGGCCCTGCACATCGTGGAAGACTCGGGCCAGCAGTTTCGGCTGAGTTATGCCGAGCTGTCGCACCGCTCCAACCAGGTGGCCAACTGGCTGGTCGCCCTGGGCGCGCGCAAGGGTGACCGCATCCTGCTGATGATGGGCAACGAGGTGCCGCTGTGGGAAACCATGCTGGCGGCTATCAAGCTCGGGGCGGTGCTGATCCCGGCCACCACGCTTTTGTCTGGCGACGACTTGGCCGACCGGCTGCAACGGGGCAAGGTGCGCCATGTCATCACCAACGCCGCCGGCATGGCCAAGATCATCGACTTGCCGCACGCCGTGACAGGCGGCCTGTCGCTGGTCAGCGTTTCCAGCGCGGCGACTGAGCTGCCTGCGGGCTGGGCCGACTACTGGCACTCCAAGCAGGCCAGCACCGTGTTCAGCCCGCCTGAGCCGACCCGCGTTACTGACCCCCTGCTCGAGTACTTCACCTCGGGCACCACGGCCAAGCCCAAGTTGGTTCAGCACACGCAGCAGAGCTACCCGGTGGGCCATTTGTCCACCCTGTACTGGCTGGGCCTGAAAAAGGGCGATGTCCACTGGACTATCAGCTCGCCTGGCTGGGCCAAGCACGCCTGGAGTTGCTTTTTTGCCCCGTTCAATGCCCAGGCCTGTGTTTTCATCTACAACTACCCGCGCTTCAATGGCCCGGCCATCCTCGCCACGCTGGTCGAGCACCGGGTCAATACGCTGTGCGCACCACCCACGGTTTGGCGCATGCTGATTCAGGAGGACCTGAAGGCCTGGCCGGTGCAATTGCGCGAGCTGATCTCGGCCGGTGAGCCGCTCAACCCCGAGGTGATCGAGCAGGTGCGCGCAGCCTGGCAGCTCACCATTCGCGACGGTTACGGCCAAACCGAAACCACCGCCCAGATCGGCAACCCGCCGGGGGCGGCACTCAAGCCTGGTTCGATGGGGCGCCCGCTGCCCGGCTACCAGATCGTGCTGCTCGACCCAGACGGTAAACCGGCCGACGAAGGCGAGATCTGCATCGACCTGGCGCACCGGCCCACCGCACTGATGAACGGCTACGCCGACGACGCCGACAAGACGGCTGACGCCATGCGCGATGGCTACTACCACACCGGCGACGTTGGCCAGCGTGACTCGCAGGGCTACATCACCTATGTGGGCCGGGCCGACGATGTGTTCAAGGCCTCGGGTTACCGCATCAGCCCGTTCGAGCTGGAAAGCGCGCTGATCGAGCACCCCGCCGTGGCCGAGGCGGCGGTGGTGCCCTCGCCCGACCCGCTGCGCGGCTTTGTGCCCAAGGCCTATGTGATCCTGGCCCCAGGCCATGCCCCTGATGCTGCCACGGCAGCGGCGATATTGCGCTTCATGCGCGAGCGGGTGTCGGCTTACAAGCTGGTGCGCCGGATCGAGTTCAGCGACCTGCCCAAGACCATCTCGGGCAAGATTCGTCGGGTCGACCTGCGTGCCCAAGAGAGCGCCCGTCCGGGCCAAGGCCTGCGCAACGCCTGCGAGTTTTTCGAGGAGCCCGCCCGCCCGGGCTGAGCCGCACGGCGTCTGCGGGCAGTGCGGCCGCCACGGCCCACCGCTAAACTGGGGCCATGCATATTTACCTGGTCGGCGGCGCGGTGCGGGATGCCCTGCTGGGCCTGCCGGTGAAAGACCGCGACTGGGTGGTGGTGGGCGCCACGCCCGAGCAGTTGCTGGCGCAGGGCTACCTGCCGGTCGGGCGCGACTTTCCGGTGTTTCTGCACCCCCGCACCCACGAGGAATACGCTTTGGCCCGCACCGAGCGCAAGACCGGCCCGGGCTACCACGGCTTTGTGTTTCATGCCGCGCCAGATGTCAGCCTGCAAGAGGATCTGGCGCGCCGTGACCTCACCATCAACGCCATGGCGGTTGCCGCCCACAGCCTCAACCCAGATGGCACTTTGGGTGCCGACAAAAACAACATCATCGACCCCTGGGGTGGTCAGGCAGACTTGGCTCAGCGCAGGTTCAGGCATGTCACGCCGGCATTTCGCGAAGACCCGGTGCGCATCCTGCGCGTGGCCCGGTTGGCGGCGCGCTTTGCCGACTTCACGCTGGCGCCCGAGACCCTGGTGCTGATGCGCGAGATGGTGATGGCCGGCGAGGCCGACCACCTGGTGCCCGAGCGGGTCTGGCAGGAGCTTGCCACCGGCCTGATGGAGGCCAGACCCTCGCGCCTCTTGGAGGTGCTGCGCGACTGCGCTGCGCTGGTGCGGCTGCTGCCCCAAGTCGATCTCCTGTGGTCTGCGCCGCCGGCTGGCCTGGCGCTTGCGCCAAGGCGCCTGCAGGTGCTCGACCTGGCCGCCCGGCTTGCTGCGCCGCTGCCCACCCGCTTTGCCTGCTTGCTGCACGGCCTGTCCCTGCCCGAGCAACTGCCCCTGCCAACTGCCTGTCGCGAATTGGCCGAGTTGCTGAGGCGAGAGCAGGCAGGGCTGCAGACCTGCACCGAGCTGGATGCCCCAGGCCTGGTTCAATTGCTGCAGCGCTGCGACGCCTTTCGCCGGCCAGAGCGGCTGGCCCAAATCGCGCTGGCCGGCGCCTGCTTGTCCCTGGCCGAACCAGCCGACGCCCACCCCGCTGGCCAATGCTTGCTGGCCGCCCTTGCCGCAGCGCAAAGCGTCGACACGGCCACGGTATCCGCCCAAGCCCAAGCCGCCGGCGCCGGCGGCCGCGACATCGGCCAAGCCATCTATCAAGCCCGAGTCGCAGCGCTCAAAAGCCCGGACCCAGCGGTTGGCTCCACCAATAGGCCACCGCCCCGCCAGTCCCCTGCCACTCGCGCCCTGTGAGGTCGAAGGCAGGCTGGTGCTCCCGTCATGCTCACGCATGCGGAGATCCATGACTTGCTGGATCCCCGGTCGTGGCCGGGGATGACGGTTGTGCGTAGCGGGGATGACGTGTGGGGTGGGGGGTGGCTTGGGCGAATTGAGCATTTTTGAGCTGATTCCACAATACTGTCAAAAACGGGCTATGCTCTATTCCCATGGCGAGCACTGATCTGAAAAAGCAAAAAATATTTTGCACCACCAGCGAAGCAGCCGAGATTTTGTCGATTTCGGTGGGCACGGTGCAATTGTGGGTAGACACCGGTCTGCTCGAAGCCTGGAAAACCCCGGGCGGACACCGCCGCATCACGCGGGGATCCATCAACTGCATGCTGCACCACAAACCGGCTGCGGTAGCGACGGAGGCGGCCGTTGTGTCCTCGGGCGGCGCGCTGCGGGTGTTGGTGGCTGAAGACGACGCCGACCTGCGTTTGCTCTACCAAACTATTCTCAGGCATTGGCCGATGGGCCCGGTGCTTGAGGTGGTGGACAACGGCATCGACGCCCTGATGGTGATTGAGCGGTTTCGGCCCGATTTGCTGTTCATCGACCTGGATATTCCGGGGGTTGATGGTTTTCAGATGCTCAAAATACTCAACAGCAAGGCCGAGCATGCTGGCATGACGGCGGTGGTGGTCACCGGCTTGAGCCGGGCAGATATCGCTTTGCGTGGGGGCGTGCCGGATAACTTTCTGGTGCTGCCCAAGCCCATTTCTTTTGAAAAATTGCTCAGTATTGCAAGCGCATTATGGGAGCTCAAGGCGCATCGCGCCGGCCGGACAGCCGCGTGAGCCTGGCCCTCAATTCGGCCCTGATGGAGCGGCTCGCAGAAGGGGTGATTCTGCTCAACCCGCAGGCGCAGGTGACTGATTACAACCGCGCTGCGCGCCCCTGGCTCAAGGCCTGTTTGGCTGGCGCAGCGGCGCTGGGCGAGCTCATGGGCAAGGTGGCTGCTGGCACGGTGCAGTTGCCGCTGCGGGTTGACTCGGTCTTTGCGCCCACGGCAGGCACGACAGATTTTTACCTGTGCAAAAACGAGCCGCATAATTTTGCTGTGCTCATTACCGGGCACCCGCCGCCCAGCGCCGCCCTGCCCGAGGTAGCGGCGCAGGATAGTTTTTTTTCCTGCTGGGCGAAGATTTCCGCCACGAGCTGAGCCGGCTGCGCGAGCAAATCACCACGGCTGCGCCCGACACTGCGGCTCAACTGGCGCGGGTGCAGCAGCAGTCCGGGCGCTTGAGCCGCCTGCTGATTGCCATGGAGCAGCTCTGCGAGCTACACGAAAAAGACGCTTTTTTTCAGGGCGAGCGGGTCAACCTGCAGACCCTGAGCGAGGCGGTGATTGCCGAGTTGCCACGCCGGCGCGGCGACTTCAGCATCAACCAGGCCCAAAGCGATGCCGCAGACCAGCAGGGCATGTTGTTTGGCGATGCGGGTTGGTTGAAAATCGCCCTCAAGGGCTTGCTCGAGGGCATTGCAGACACTGCGCCCGCGCTTTGCCAAATTGAAATCCGGGTGCGCCAGAGTGGCGGTTTTGTGGTGCTCACAGGCCATTTCAGCCAGGCGTTTGCCCGCGCGCCCGGGCCGCCATCCCGGGCCCTGCCCCTGCCCCAGAGCACGCTGTCTGGCGGCCCCGATACCCGCATAGCCATTTGCCAGCGCATTGTGGCCCTGCACGGGGGGCAGCTGAAGATCGTCAGCCAGCCGGCCGCGCAGGCCGATGATCCTCTGCGCGGCATCGAGTCTTTTCACTTGAGCCTGCCCACCGGCGCGCCCCTGCTGGGCCGCAATCTCGCGGCCTGCACCAACTGTCTGGCGCCTCGTCAGGCCGAGCAATACGCCCGCGACCTGGCGGCACTCACATCGCTTTTCAGAGCTGCCTGAGGGGCGTCCCAAGCAAACATCGCCGGGCCTGCGCCTCAGGCGCCGCTGGCTGCCGGGCCGGACGCTGCTGGTCTCAGGTAGGCCGACAAAATGGCAATGATTTCGGGGGTTCGAAATGGCTTGTCGATGATGGCGTTCATGCCGGCATCCAGGCAGCGCTGGCGATCTTCTTCGAACAGCTTGGCTGTCATGCAAACAATCGGCAGGTGGGCCAGGCCGGGTTCTTGGCGAATCTGAAGGGCGGCGGTGGGGCCGTCCAGCCCTTGCATCATCATGTCCAACAACAGCACATCACAGCTCGTTGGCGATTGCCGCAGTTGCTCAATGGCTGCTGGCGCATTGTCAAGCACCGTCACGAGGCAGCCCTGCGGCTCGAGCAGCAGTTGCAGCACCAGGAGGTTGTTGGCGTTGTCGTCAACCGCCAGCACCCGCAAGCCGGCCAGCTGGCCGTGAGCTTGGGCTGGCTCGAGGCGCGTTACAGCCGGTGCTGGAGCGCGCGCGTCTGGTGCCGGAGCAGCGGCGGCTGCAACTTGCTTGGGCAGGCCGAAGGCCAGCTCGAAATAAAAACAGCTGCCCTGCCCCGCTGCGCTGTCGAGCTGCAATTGGCCGCCCATCAGGGCAAGCAGTTCAAGGCTGATGGTCAGGCCTAACCCAGTGCCGCCGTACTGCGCCCCGCTGGGCTGGCTGATTTGCTGGAATGGTTCGAATATGCGGGCCTGCTGGTCTGGCGCGATGCCAATGCCGCTGTCTTTGACCTCAAAGCGCAGCCAGACCTGCTCGGGTGTTGATCGCAACACGCGTACGCTTATGCGCACCTCACCCCGGGCTGTGAACTTGAGCCCGTTGTGCGCCAGGTTCATCAGCACCTGCTTGAGCCACAAGCCATCCCCGATCAGGCTGTCTGGCAGCCCCGGGTCGACATCAAACACCAGTGGCACACGGTATACACCGGGCCCGGTCGACAGGACGCTACTTAGATCTTCGAGCAGGCTGCGCAGTACAAAAGCCTCTGCTCGTATTTGCATCTTGCCCGACTCTGACTTGCCCCAAGCCAGCAAGTTGTCGATAAGTGACAACAACCACTGGGCCGCGCCCTCCACACGGCGGCTTAAATTCTGCTGCTCTGGCTTGTGTGCCCCGCGCAGCAAAAACTGGTTCAACCCGATGATGGCGGTCAGCGGTGTGCGCAGTTCGTGGCTGACAGAAGCCAAAAGGTGCCCTTTTGCTGCAACAGCGGCCTGGGCCTCTTGCCTGGCCAGTTCAAAGTCGCTGACATCGCTGAAGGTGCGAACCTGAAAGCCAGCCTCAGCTAGGTGTGACTGCACTTCTATGTAGCGCCCGGCAGCAGTTTTGCGCACATAGACCTGCGGCGCGGAGACCTCGATCCAACCAAAGGGGGCGCCAGGGCGGGGCAGGCTGGCCGCGGTGATAAACGGCTGAATCTCCGGGCCTAGATAGCTCATGTTTGGCCCGAAATCGCCCCGGGCAATCTGAAGCCGCACCAGCTCGCTGAGCTGCGGGCGAGTGGCCATGAACTCGGGGTCGAAGTCGCAGATCCGGCAAAAGGCTTGGTTGAAGACCTTGACGCGGCCGTCCCGAGCATCGGTTACCAGCAGGCCTTGGGCCATGCAGTCGATGGCACTGCGTAGCAAGCTGTCTGGTTCTGCAAGTAGCAGATCAAGAGGCCTTGCCTCAGGGGCATCGAGCTTTGACGCCGCCTGCTGCGGCGCTTGCCCCAGCCGCAAGACCTCGGCCTGCAGTTGCCTGACCTGCTCCCGCAGGGCAGACAATTCGTTGTCGGTGTTGGCACTCACGTGTTTGCCCTCTGGTTGACGGTGGCGATTTCCAGGTAGTCTTGTTTCTTCTGCAGGTCGGCGTCGCTGTCGGCATAGCGCGCCGCAATGTCTTGAAACTCGTCCAAGATGGCCAAAAAGGCGTCGACGATGTCAGGGTCAAAGTGCTGGCCTCGGCCTTGGGTAATGATGTGCACGGCGCTGGCATGGGACATGCCTTCTTTGTAGACCCGCCGGCTGATGATGGCGTCATACACATCGGCCAGCGCCATCAGCCGCGCCGAGACCGGGATGGCCTCCCCGGCCAGGCCCTCTGGGTAGCCTGAGCCGTCCCATTTTTCTTGGTGTGAGTAGGCGATTTCTTTGGCGATGGTCAAAAAACCCACCTTGGCGCCAATCAGCCGCTCGGCCTGCTCGATCACGTCGCGGCCCAGGGTGGTGTGGGTTTTCATGATGGCCATCTCTTCAGGCTCAAAACGCCCGGGCTTGAGCAGAATACGGTCGGGTATACCTACCTTGCCGATGTCATGCAGCGGGGCTGAGCGAAACAGCATCTCGATGGTGCTGGCGGTCAAAAACGATGCAAAGCGCGGGTGGTTTTGCAGGCGCAGGGCCAGGGCCCGCACATAGTGCTGGGTGCGCTGGATATGGTTGCCGGTCTCGTTGTCGCGGGTCTCCGCCAGTGCGGTGAGGGCGGCGATGGTCACATGCTGTACGGTGGCGAGTTCTTGGGTGCTTCGCAGCACAGTTTGCTCGAGCAGTTGGTTGATATCGCTGAGCACGTCCGAGCCGCCGTGGCGCACAAGTTGTGCCTGCACCCGCGCGCGCAGCAGCTCGGGCGGCACAGTGCTGGCAATGTAGTCGGCCGCGCCACACGCAAAGCCCCTGATTTGATCCTGCGTGCTGCTGCGCCTGCTCAGCCAGATGACCGGGATGCGCTGGGTGCGGGGGTGATGCTTGAGCGCCAGACACAGCCTGTTGCTCTGGTCGCCGGGCAGGTCGCCGTCGATCAAAATCAGGTCTGGCAACGCGCCCTGGGCCAGTGCGTCGGGTGCCAGCGCATCGGGCTGGCGGGTCTGCAGGCTGCAAATATCGTTCAATGCATCGGCCAATGGCCCAGCCAATGTCTCAGCCAGCAGGCAAACGGTGGGCCGGGCCGACAAAAAAATGTCCATTTCAGCCCGGCTCTGCTGGGCTGTGGCCCACCGGCAGAGCGTCTTGCACAAACAGGAGCGTCACCGTGGTGCCTTGTTGCGGTGCGCTGCGCAGGAGAATCAGGCCGCCCAACAGCTTCATGATGTCTTGGCAAAGGCTCAGGCCCAGGCCGGTACCGGGCCGGCTGCCGCTGGGGTCGGCGCGGTAAAAACGGTCGAAGGCCTGCGCTAATTCTTGCTCGTTCATGCCGCGCCCAGCGTCCTGGATCTCGATGCCAAGCAAAGGGGCGCCACTGTCCGGGTGCAGCTGGGCCGGGGCCTGGCGGATATTGATCGGGCTGCCCGGTTCGCTGTGGACGTGGGCGTTGGACAACACGTTTCGAATCACCTGCTGCGCCCGCATGGCATCAACCCGGACGCCTATGGGCGAGAGCTGAAGCCTTGCCCGCAGATGGCCGCTTGGCGGTTGAAAAGAAGCCAGCACCTGGCCAGCAAGCTCGGCGAGATCAAGCGCCTGAAGATGCCAGCCAGCCGCGCCACGGGCGTCCATGCGCGAGATGTCAAGCAGTTCGTCCAATATGCCCGAGAGATGCAGCGACTGGCGCCAGACGATGCGGGCAAACTCCAGCTGTTTGTCCGCTGTGACATTATGAGTGACCAAAATTTCGGCAAAGCCCACCACGCTGGCCAGGGGGGTGCGCAGCTCATGCGCGGCACTTGTTAAAAATTGATTTTTAATTCTTGCCACCTCGGTTTCGTGGGTGACATCGCGCAGGTAGAGAATTTGCGACACGCTCTGTGCGCTGCTGAGCACCAGCGACAAGCGTAAAACCCGGCTTGGCGGGCCCTCTGTGGTGATCAGCTCCCAGGCTGAGTTCGGGTCTGTGCTGGCTTTGCTGCGCAGCAGTGCAATTCCCGAAAAACCCCGCTCGGCCGTGCACAGGCTACCCAGCCAGCTTGAAAACACGGCCTCGCGCATGTTTTTAATCTGCTCCGAGCGGCCATTGCTTAAGCGCTCGAAGGCCGGGTTGGCGTACTTGACCACCCGTTGCGCGTCAAACACCACCAGCCCGTCCGGGCTGATCGAAAACAGGGTGTTCAATTGTGTTGTGCGGTCTTCGATTTGCGTGCGGGCAAAGCGTTCTTCAGTGACATCAATGGCCAGGCCGTTCAACACCCTGCCTTGGCCAATGTTGTTCGGCTGAACTTGGCCGGTCAGGCGAAACCAGCAGAAATGGCCGGCTTGGTGGCGCAGGCGAATCACCACCTCAAGCTTGGTCTGAAGACCCTTGCGCCTGGCTTGTGCAAAATCTTCGGCCAGGCCCCGGTCTGCTGGGTGGATCAGCCGCAGCCAGACTTTCGCCGAGAAGGTGCTGGTTTGCTGAAGATAATCAGAGGCGTTACCGTCGCCTCCGACGTCCAACCCAAGACGCAGCACCAGCAGATTTGACACAGTCAGCCGCATGCTTGGCCATTGCAATTGCCATTGCCCGGCGCCAGCAGTGGTCAGGACCTGCTGCAGCAACTGCTGTTGCTCAATCAGTTGCTGCTCGTCATTGAGGCGCAAGCGGAACTGCGCAAACAAAGACCGCAGTCCCCACAGCATGGCGGCCGTAGCGATTGCGATAAGCAGGCTAGTCAGGCCAACAAGCCAGCCGATCAGTTGCCGCGCAGGGGCGGTGAGCGCGTCGATGTTTTTCGTCGACATGCCATTGACTATCAGCACGGGCTTGCCAGCCATTGCCTGCCAGCTGTACTGGCGCAGCTCGCCGTCAGGGTCTTGCTGCAGGTGCGCACGCGGGCCATCCTCAGCAAGGCGGATGCTCTCAAGCAGGCCAGGGCTTAGCCTGCCCACGCCCAGCTTGGTGCCAGCATCGGTGTTTTGCAGCAACACCTGCCCATCGCTGAGGGCAATCAGACTGGTGCCGTCTTTATCGCGGCGCGCCAAGCCAAATATCAAACTGGCATTCAGGTCGATATGGCAGGCCACCAGGCCTGCGAATTCGCCCGATGCGGTGTTGATGCGTCGGCTGACATGCCATTGCAATCGGTCGTCTTGCGGGCTTTGGTAGATTTCGCCCAGGTGCATCTGCTGGGTGTTGTTGGCGCGGTGCCAGGCTAAATCAGCGACCAAGCGCTCACTTTCTCGCCCGCTTTCTTGCACGCCGGGTTCGCTGAGCGAGACCTCGCCCCGGGCGTTCAGCACAGTCAAGCCAGGGCAAATGAAAGACGAGGCGAGGGGGATGCCCGCTGTTACTGCTGCTGCTGCTGCTGTTGCTGCTGCTGTTGCTGCTGGGCTCCGTGCCCGCCCAAAGTTTGCCACCGCTACCCAAAGCAGCTCATCGGTCTGGTCAAACTGTTGCCGCAGGTTGGCTGACAGGTAGCGCAAGGCGCCTTGGTGTGCCAGGGCAACGGAAGCTTGTTGGCGCTCTTTCATTGTCTCGAACCCGAGCCAAGCGCTATCAGCCAGCAGCCCAAGCCAGAACAAGCAGTTCAGCCAAACGGCCAGTTGCCAGCGCCCCAGATGGGCCAAAAGCTTGTTGTCCACGGCGCGGGTCTTGGCCGGTTCAGTTGAGGTTGCTGCGCAGCCAGCTGAGCAGCTTGAGCGGACTGAAGGGTTTGACAAAATAAGCATCAGCCCCGTGTGCCTTGCCAATGCCCAGGTCGCTGGCCTGACCACGGGCGGTGACCATGGCCACCCGGATACCCTTGAGGGCGGGGTCGGCGCGAATGGCGTCGAGCACCTGCAGCCCGTCCATGGCGCCGGGCATCATGATGTCGAGCAGCACCGCATCCGGGCGCTGGCGCCTGATCGCTTCGAGCGCGCTCTCTCCGTCCTCGGCCTCCAGCACATGGAAGTCGCTGCCAGCCGAGATCGACAACAAGCGGCGCATGTCGGCATGGTCATCCACAATCAGCACAGTCTTCATCGCTTGTCCTTGGTTTACTTGCGGGGTTTTTCAGCCATCACTTGCATTAAAAACGCCACCTCTTCGCCCGATACATCGGCGCCTGGGTCGGGGCCTGGCATCAGGGTGGCGAGGTCGCGGGCATAGGCCTGGGCCTGCTGTGCGGTGGGGCAGTCGGCGCATTCCAGCCGCCGCCCGCCCGGCAGCATGGCGCCAGTGGGCAGCACCAGGGTGAAAGAGGCCAGGCCGGCAGGGCCGCCCCGGCGTGCGCTGTCGGCGTCAACGGTTTTGAGTTGGCCGCCATGCAGCGCCACAATGCGCCGCGCAATGGGCAGGCGAATATCTGCCTCGGTGTGCAGGGCGGGGGCATGGCGCAGCGGCTCGCTGGCCTGCGGGTTTGCTGCCGCCGGCTCCCTTGGGCCCCGGCGCGCGCCCGTGGCAAAGCCAGTGCTCAGCATGATGTAGGCGCCGCTTTGGCGCATTTGCAACTCGATCTGGCTGTGCTTTGGCGCGGCTTCGTCAAGCGCTTCGAGCAGGCCGCGCAGGCTGCACTTGAGCAAGCCGGCGTTGCCATAAACCACACCCAGGGCCCGGCCCTTGCCGGCCGGCGTGCTGATCAGGGCGTAGTCGGCGCGCCGGTGCGGCATGTCTGCCAAAACCTCCTGCAGCAGCGCTGGCAGCGCCAGGCGCTCGCCCTGGCCCAGTGCGTCATCATGGCTGATGCGCGAGAGCTGGTCGAACACCACAAACAGCCGCCCCAGGCGCTCCGAGTGCCTAGCCAGCAGTCCCGCATCTGTGGCCCCGGCTTGGCCCGCCTGCAGTTGGGCTCGCCACTGGGTGATTTCGTGGCGTATCTCTTCGCCCAGCAGGTCTAGAAAACCGGTTTTATCGGCGGGCACGGCGGGTGCTGGAGCCGCCGCCAGCGGCGGCGCAATGAACAGGGCATAGGACTGCGGGCCGTTGCTGCACAGGTGCACCTCAATCGCCGCGCCAACGCCTGCCTGCGGACCAAAAACATCGACCACACAGGGCCCGTCGGCGAGCTCGGCCGCATGGCGCTTGATGTGCTTTTCCAAGCTGGCCCGGGCCTCGCCACAGGCCGCCAACCAGGGCCGCCCAGCCGCATTGAAGTCGGTTACCTGCCCGCTGGCGTTCAGCAAAATAACGCCCTCGGCCATGCGTTCGAGCAAGGCAGCGTTAACCAGCAGATTCACAAGCCATCCCTTACCTCTGTTTTGTTTTGACTACCCGCGGGGCCGATGTTGAGCGTCGGTGCACAGCCTAGCGCGAAACCCGCCATTGCCAGGCTTTTTTGACGGTGAGAGTGTATTGGCTAGACAAAGTTTTGAACATAATAATCGATGAAAAAGCTATTTTTTTCGAGATTATCAATTTTTGCGCTGGCCAGGCCCGGCCACTCACAGCCGCTGTTCCCGGCTCAGACCGGCCAATTGGGGAAGTCATCGATTCCCGTGTCCAAGGGATGCACGGCAGGCGGCGTGGGAATGGCGGGTTTGGGTGGGCTTGGCGCCGGGCTCAGGCGACCAGTGCCAGGGCGGCAAAGTCGCCCACGCGCTCGCCCAGGCCGGCGCTCAGAAGCTCGCAGCCATCGGTGAGCGAGGGCAGTTTGCCCTGAATCTGGGCTTGCAGCTTGGGCAGCAGCAGGGCGCGGTGGTGCCAGAACACACTGCCACCGATGCTGATGCGCTGCAGATCGAGCGTGACGATCAGGTTGTAAAGGGCGCGCCCCATCACCCGGCAAAGCTCGTCGATCAGGGCGCTGGCAGCGCTGTCGCCGGCCTGGCCTGCTGCGAACAAGGCAGCAGCGCTGGGGTAGCCCAGTGCTGCAAAGCGCCGGGCAATGGCATTGCCCGCGACCAGACCCTCGACATCGCCCAGGTTGCCGCAGCCGCACAGGGCGTCCTGGTTGTCGCTGACAAAGCTGTGGCCGGCGTGGCCGGCATTGCCGTTTTTGCCTCTGAGCACATGGCCGTCTACGCACAGGCCCAGGCCAATGCCGGTGCTCCAGGTGACATAGGCGCAGTGGGCCAGTGGCACGCCCCCCTGTTGCAAGGCGCCCCAGCGGCGCTCGGCCTCCAGGGCGGCAATGCCGTCGTTTTCCACCCTCACCTGGGCAAAGTGCCGCCGCAGCGGCGCCTCCAGCCAGGCGCTGGTCCAGTCATTGGGCAGGCCGCGCGCTGGTCCGGCCAGGCCGCCGCAAATATTGGGTGCGGCCAGCTCGACCTGGCCCTGGTGCATCACAAAGGGCCCGCACGAGGCCACGCCCAGTGCCTGTATATCGTTCATGCGCAGTCCGGCGGCGCTGCAGCTTTGGGTCAGCAGGCGCATGATTTGCGCGGCCAGCGCCCCCTGGTCGCCGGTGCGCACAGTGGGTTCGCTGAGCCGGCCGCGCAGGCCTGCTGCGTCAGCCACGCTGACCGCAACCTTGGTGCCACCAATGTCGACACAGGCCACCGGGCGGGCGCCAGCTGGCAGCCGAAAGTCATCCGCCGCTGTAGCGCCGGGACTCAGCATTTGCTGCTCGCCTGATCGGGCCGCCCGGCGCTGCCCGGGTTGGCCAGGCGGTGCACTTCGCCCAGCGCAATGTCGATGTGTTGGCCGGGCAAGAGGTCCAGGCTGCGTTCGCCCACGGTGACCCGGGCGCAGCCCAGCAGACCCATCCAGTGCTCGGCCCGGTGCAGGTGTTTTTGCAGGCTGAGCCGCTGGCCCGGCGCCACGCCGATGCGTTTGACCTTGTAGCCGGGTGCCTCTGCCAGCACCTCATACCAGCCCCATGGCCGCAGGCTGCGCACAGGGGCCGGCGCTGGGCTGCTGCCGTGCGCGGCCGCGGCCTGCTGCGGTGTGACGGATGGTGCAAGGGCGGGCGGGGCGCTGGGTGTCATGGCCTGGGGGCAGAGTGGGCGGAGCTTGATGCTAACTTGTGGCAGCTAGGCGGGTTACAGCCAAGTTACCGCCCCAGCACACGGCCGGGCTGCTCGAGCAGCCTCAGCTGCCCGGGCCGGCACTGCGCTGCAATCGGTAGGGCTCCTCGAAGGCCAGAAAATCGTCTTCGGCCAGGGCTTCACTCACCCAGGCTTGCACGCCGGGCAGGGCGCACACCCGAGCGACATAGGCGGCGATCACCGGGGGCACTGGCAGGGCATAGGTTTTCAGGCGCATGCAGATTGGCGCGTAGAAAGCATCGGCAACCGAGAAATCGCCAAACAGCATCGGGCCGCCGTGGTCGCGCAGCAGTTCTTGCCACATGGCGACCAGGCGCGCCACATCGCTGCGCACGCCGGGCTTGTCGCGCCAGATCAGCGCGCCAGTGCCAGGCAGCGCGGCTTCGATGTTCATCGGGCAATGGCTGCGCAGTTGGCCAAAGCCGCTGTGCATTTCGGCGCAGATGCTGCGCGCACGGGCCCGCGCTGCCACTGACCGAGGCCACAGGCCGTGCTCGGGGAACCGCTCGGCCAGGTACTCGGCAATTGCCAGCGTGTCCCAGATAAGCAAGTCGCCGTCCTGCAGCAGCGGCACTTTGCCGGTCGGGCTGAGGGGGTCGATGCGCCGCCGAAAAGCCGAGCCCGGCGCAAAGGAGTCAAAGCGCACCATCACCTCTTCAAACGCTATGCCAGCCTGCTTGAGCAGCACCCAGGGCCGCATCGACCAGGAGGAGTAATTTTTGTTGCCGATGTAGAGCTTGAGCATGGTGGGTTTGGCTTGCAGCCAGGGTTGCGGCTTGATTTGGGCCGGCCAGTTGGGGCCTGCTGGGCCCGCTCAGGGTAGGTCGGGTGATACGTCTGGCGAGCCCGGCCCGAGCGGCCCTATGCTGCCCAGACGGGCTTTGAGCGACTGGGGCTGCCCGGTGATGACGGCGGCATAGTTGGTGGTGTTGGCCAGTACTTTCTTGACATAGTCGCGGGTCTCGGCAAAGGGGATGTTCTCGGCCCAAATGGCGGCCTCCAGCGTCGGGGCGCCGGTTTGGCCACGCCAGCTGCGCGGCCGGCTGGGCCCGGCGTTGTAGGCCGCAGCGGCGAGCGCCATGGAGCCGCCAAAATTGTCCAGCACAAGTTTGAGGTAGCCCGTGCCGATGGCAATATTGGTGTCGCGCTCGGTGATTTGATGAGGCTTGAAGTCGGCCAGGCCAATTTTTTTGGCAGTCCAGCGCGCTGTGGGTGGCATCACCTGCATCAGGCCCGCGGCGCCAACCGCGGACTGGGCGTCCATGATAAAGCGGCTTTCCTGGCGGATCAGGCCATACACATAGGCCGGGTCAAGACCGATTTGCTTGGCCCGCGTGAGCACGGCTTCGCGGTGTGGCATCGGGTAGCGCTGCTCGAAATCAAACACCCCGCGGGTGCGCTCGCTGGTGTTGATGCAGCGGTCCCACACTTCGCGCTCACAGGCCAGGTCGGCGGCGGCAAGCAACTCGCGGTCGGACATGCCGCCGCGCTGGTGCAGGCTGACGCTGTAGTTCCATTCCCGCACCCCGTCGCTGCGCAGCCCGATCTGGATGGCGTAGAGCGCGCGCTGCAGCCCGGGGTGCTGGCGCGCTGCGGCTTTTTCTTCGGCGCTCAGCGCTGGTGGGCGCGGCGGCGTGATCACGCTTTGGCCCAGATCGGCCAGCGCCAGCTGCTCGTAGAAGCCGCGCACCCCGGCGATGCCCTCAAGCAGGCGCTTGGCCTCGTCCCGCTGGGCCTCGGTTTTGGCCAGTTGGAGTTCAGCGCGGGCGCGCCAATAAACCCAGATGCTTTCATCGCGCACTGGCGGGCTCATGGCCAGCGTGGCGGCCAGCACCTCAGGCCAGCGGGCCGAGCGCAGCGCGGCGCGAACTTTCCAGCCCAGCTGGTCATCGGTGAGGTGGCTGTTGAGCGCGCGGGCAAAGTGGGCACTGGCGCTGGCAGACAATTTTTGTGCCGCCTGCTTGCCAATGGCGGCCCAGGCCCAGGACTGCTGCTCTTCAGTGAGGTGGCTACCCCAGTACTGCTCCATCAGGCCTGCGGCCTGCTCCGGGTCGTTGTCGGCCAGGCGAATCAGGGCCAGCACTGCCCACTCTTTGTGGTGGCTGCCGCCAGCGGCTTTTTTTAACAAAAACCGCGCCGGGCTGCTGCTGATGTCATCAACCGGTTTGCCGGCCTGGGCGGAGATGATCTCGGCGGTCTGGCGCGCCAGACGGGGCCGGTTGTTCTCAATGGCCAGCCTGGCTTTGCGCCAGATATCGGCATCGCTGAGCTGCTTGGCGGCATGCAATTGCGCCGCCGCAAGGCTGCAGCCCTCGGCCGGTTCTTTTTGCTTGTACCAAAGGCGCCTGACCTCCCCCGCCAAGCCGGCGGCATCGGCCTGGGCGTCGCGGCTGAGCGCATAGCATCGCAGCTCGCTGTCGTCGTTCATGCGGTAGTTGGGCAGGTCTGCGGCAAAGCCGGCCCAGTCTCGGCGCTGGCCCAGCAAGAGCAGCCAGTCGGCGCGCAGGCGGTCTTCTTGGTAGGTGTTGGCGTAGCGGCTGAAAAAAGCCTGTACTTCGGCGCTGGTGGCGCTGTCAAGCCGCGCCCGCAGCTCCCAAAACGCCGCCCAGGGTTCCAGGGTGTGCCCCCGTGCCTGCGGCAGCAGGGCACTGAGCCGTTTGCGGTCGCCTTGCTTGAAGGCCTGACTCATGTCGAGCAGGACTTCGTCTTTGACCGTTTTGGCCGGCAAGGGGCCTGCTTCAGCGGCCCCAAGCAAAATCAGCCAGGAGAGGGCGAAGGGTGTGAGAATGGACGGTAAACGCATGCGAGGATTATGAATAACTCTGAAACACAGAAGGCGCAGGATAAAAAAGCCCTTCGCAAGGTTTTGATCGAGCAACGTCTGAACATGCCCGATCGCCTGCAACGGGCTGATTTGCTGCAGCGGGTGATGCGCATCTGGCTGATCGGGCGCCCTGACATCGTGATTGGCGCTTACTGGCCCGTCAAAGGCGAGTTCGACCCGCTGCCAGCCCTGCACCGCTGGAAAGAAGACGGCGAGCTGATTGATCAGCCACAGCCGCGGCGCATTGGCCTGCCGGTGGTCGACCGGGCCAGCAAGAACATGGGCTTTCATGCCTGGTACCCAGGCTGCCCGATGGAAGAGGACGCCTTTGGCATACCCAAGCCCAGGGAGACCGCGGTGATCGCGCCCACGCTGCTGTTTGTGGCCTGCGTGGGCTACGCGCCCGGTGGCTACCGGCTGGGCTATGGCGGCGGTTTCTACGACCGCATGCTCGCCACCCTGCAACCCCGCCCCTTCACCGTTGGCCTGGGTTTTGCCAACGGTTTTTTGCCCGACTTCCAACCCGAAGCCCATGACCTGCCGCTAGACGCTATCCTGAACGACAAAGGCGTCGCCTGGCCCCTTTAGCCCGCCGTCGTTCCCGGCTCACCTGGCTGGCACCCTCACAACACCGACATCCCCGCCACGACCGGGCCTGCTTTGCATGCGTATGCATGAACACTAGAATGCCGGCAGCGCCGGGGCGGATGGTCTGTTCGGGTGGGGTTAAGCAAGCCGTATTCAGGAGCCGCAGCGCATGTTGAATGAAGCCACCAAGCTGGCCAGCAAAGATTGGGTCCGGTCCATCATGGGTAGTTTGGTACACGGCGGGCCGGCGGCCGCGCCAGGGCTGCTGGCGCAGGCCTACCACCCGGATGCCGAGTGGCGTGGTTCGCACCCCTGGAATGAAGTGCAGGGCGTGGCGGCCATTGCGCAGATGTTCTGGCAGCCCCTGCTGCACGCCTTCCCGGATATGGAGCGGCGCGAGCAGTTGCTGATCGGCGGCCAGTACCAGGGGCGCGATTATGTGGGCGCAGTGGGTCACCTGTGCGGGTGTTTTCAGCACGATTGGCTGGGCCTGCCGGCGACCGGGCAGCTGCTGTATTTGCGCTACGGCGAGTTCCACCAGCTGGTGGACGGGCGCATTGTGCAAAGCACGGTGCTGCTCGATGTGCTGGACGCGGTTCGCCAGATGGGTTTTTGGCCGCTGCCGCCAAGCCCGGGTTTTGAGGGCATGTGGCCCGGCCCGCTGGCCGCTGATGGCCTGGTGCTCTCGGCGCAGGATCCGCAGGAGTCGGCCGCCAGCCTGGCCTTGAGCCTGGCCATGCAGGCTTCTTTGGGTGCCTATGACGACACGCTCAATTTGGGGCGCGAGGGCCTGCTGGCGATGCCGCAGCGCGAGTTTTGGCACCCGCACATGATGTGGTTTGGCCCCAGCGGCATTGGTACCTCGCGCGGGCTCGATGGTTTTGTCGATGTGCACCAGCTGCCCTTTCGCACCGCCTTCCCGCGCGACCCCAAGCTGCCTCAGCCCGTGGGCATGGGTCAGCACGGGGGCAGCCACTACGTGCGCATCGGGGACGGTCGTTTCTCGGCCACCGGCGGCTGGCCGAGCCGGCACATGCTGCACCAGGGCGGTGGCTGGCTGGGCCTGCCGCCCACCGGGCGCGCCATCACCATGCGGGTGATGGACTTTTACAGCGCCGAACAGGGCCTGATCCGGGAGAACTGGGTGCCGATCGACCTCATCAATGTGCTGCTGCAGCTCGATGTCGATGTGCTGGCCCGGGTGCGTAGCCAGTTTGCCCGGCGCGGCTAGTCTGGCCCCACCAATTACGGGAAACTACCAATACCCAAAGCCTTTTTTTGTTTTACATTGCATACGTATGCAAGAAATTTTTTGGGCAAGATCAACCGGGGTGCAGTGGTCATGATTCGATATCTCAAACGCGGCAAAGACGCCCAGGGCCGGGCCGACGACGACGCGCAGGTGCGCGCCACGGTGGAGGGCATCCTGAAAGACATAGAGCAACGCGGCGACGCCGCCGTGCGCGAATACAGCCGCAAGTTCGATGGCTGGGACCCAGCCAGCTTCGCTTTGTCGCAGGCAGATATCGAGGCTGCCGTTGGACGGCTCTCGGCGCGCGAAATTGAAGACATCCGGTTCGCGCAAACCCAGATCCGCAACTTTGCACAGATTCAGCGCGACAGCCTGCGCGATGTCGAGGTGCAAACCCTGCCCGGCGTGATCCTGGGGCACCGGCATATCCCGGTCAACGCGGCGGGCTGCTACGTTCCCGGGGGCAAGTACCCCCTGATTGCCTCGGCCCACATGAGCGTTTTGACCGCCAAGGTGGCCGGCGTGCCGCGCGTGGTGGCTACCGCGCCGCCCTACCAGGGTGCGCCGCACCCGGCCATCGTGGCGGCCATGCACTTTGCGGGGGCTGACCAAATTTTGGTGTTGGGCGGGGTGCAGGCGGTGGCCGCCATGGCCATCGGCACTGAATCGGTGGCGGCGGTGGACATGCTGGTGGGCCCGGGCAATATGTTTGTGGCCGAGGCCAAGCGCCAGTTGTATGGCCGGGTTGGCATCGACCTGTTCGCCGGCCCGACCGAGACCCTGGTGATCGCCGACGAATCAGTCGACGGCGAAATGTGCGCGGTGGACCTGCTGGGCCAGGCCGAGCACGGGCCCACCTCGCCTGCGGTGCTGCTGACCACCTCTGAAAAACTGGCGCGCGACACCATGGCAGAGGTGGAGCGGCAACTCAAGATATTGCCCACTGCCGCCATTGCCGGCAAGGCCTGGGAGGTCTATGGCGAGGTCATCGTCTGCGACAGCGATGAGGAAATGCTGGCCAAGGCCGATGAGCTCGCCTCCGAGCATGTGCAGGTGATGACGCGTGACCCGGATTACTTCTTGCAGCGCATGACCAATTTTGGCGCGCTGTTCCTGGGCCCGCGCACCAACGTGAGCTTTGGCGACAAGGTGATCGGCACCAACCACACCCTGCCCACCAACAGATCAGCCCGTTACACCGGTGGCCTGTGGGTCGGCAAGTTTCTCAAAACCTGCACCTACCAGCGGGTGCTGACCGATGCGGCCAGTGCCAGCATTGGCGAGGTTTGCTCGCGCCTGTGCCACATGGAAAACTTTGCTGGCCACGGCGAGCAGGCCAACCTGCGGGTGCGCCGCTACGGCGACCGCGCCGAGGTGCCCTGGTACCAGCCCGTGCCGGCGCTGGACGGACCAGCATGAAAGGGGCCCGCCCCGAACAGGCAGCGCTCACGCGCGACAACGACCTGTCCCAGACCGAGGCCACCCGCCGTGTGGTGGAGGGCATGGTGGACGGCCTGAACGACCACACCATCGACGGCATTGAGGCGTTTTTTGCCAAAGACTTTCGCTGGCTGGGCAACGCCGGCTGCGGCACCAAGCTGGGTGTCAAGGCGTTCCAGGACAACTGGCAGCGCCCGTTCCAGGCTGCGTTTTCTGACAAGGTGTGCATTGACGAGGCCCGCATCGTGCAGGGCGAGTGGATGGCCGCCTTTGGGCGGCAAGAGGCCACACACACCGGCACCTTCATGGGCATTGCGCCCACCGGCAAACGCATCGAGATCCGCTACATGGATTTCTGGAAGGTGCAGGACGGCAAGATTGTGGACAACTGGGTGTCGGTGGATTTTGCTCACGTGATGCAGCAACTGGGCGTTGATCCGTTTCAGGGCGAGGGCTGGGAGGCCTTTGACCGGGGCGAGCGTGCACCGCCGCGCCTGCAGCCCGCAGCATGAGCCGTCCCGGCGCAGGCTCTGTGGCCATGACCCCTTCGTTCCGGCTGGATGGCCGGCGTGCCCTGGTGGCGGGTGCCGGCCGCGGCATTGGTCTGGCGGCAGCCCAGGCCCTGGCGCAGGCCGGCGCTGAGGTGACGCTGGCGGCGCGCACCGTGTCAGAACTCGAGCAGGCGGCAGCGGCCATTGGGCAGGCGGGTGGGCGTGCCCAGGTGCTGGCACTCGATGTCACCGATGCGCTGGCGGTGCAGCGGGAACTCGCGGCCAGGGGGCCGTTTCAAATCCTGGTCAACAGCGCTGGCACCAACCGCCCAAAGCTGCTGGCCGACACCACCGCAGAGGACATCGATGCGGTGCTGGCGGTGAATATCAAGGCGGCATTTTTTCTTTCGCGCGAGGTCGCGCGCGGCCTTAGTGCGCTTGGGCAGGCCGGCTCCATCATTCATGTTTCCTCTCAAATGGGGCATGTGGGCGGCCCTAAACGCACGCTTTATTGCGCCAGCAAGCATGCGCTAGAGGGTCTGTGCAAGGCATTGGCCTGGGAGCTTGGCGGGCAAAACATCCGGGTCAACACCCTGTGCCCGACCTTTATAGAGACAGAGCTGACCCGGCCTATGCTCAAAGATGCGCAATTCCGGGCTTTTGTCGAATCCCGCATTGCCCTGGGCCGCATCGGCCGGGTCGAGGACATCATGGGCGCGGTGGTGTTCCTGGCCAGCGATGCCTCGGCCATGGTGACTGGCAGCGCGCTGATGGTTGACGGCGGCTGGACGGCGCAATGAAGACGCAGGCCACCTCGCTCGATGTGGCGCGCCTGGCCGGTGTGTCGCAGTCGGCGGTGAGCCGCTGTTTCACCGCTGGCGCCAGTGTTTCGGAGGCCATGCGCAACAAGGTGCAGGAGGCTGCGCGCAAGCTGGGCTACCAGCCCAACGCCCATGCCCGCAGCCTGATCACGGGGCGCTCGCGCATCATCGGCCTGGTGCTGTCCCACATCGAAAACCTGTTTTACCCGGCGGTGCTCGAGCAACTGGCACAGCGGCTGCAACAGGATGGCTACCACCTGCTGATATTTATCAGCGATGGGCATAACGCCGATGACCTGGTGGGCGAGATTCTGCAGTACAAGGTCGATGGCATTGTGCTGGGCGCCACCACCCTGTCCTCCGCCTTGGCGCAGCGCTGCGCCGATGCCAGCATTCCGGTGGTGCTGTTCAACCGCATCATGGCCGCGGGCAGTGCCGGCTCGGTGAGCTCGGTACGCTCTGACAACGTGGGCGGCGGGCGTGAGATTGCCCGCTTTCTGGTGGCTGGCGGCCACCGGCGCATTGCCTACCTGGCCGGGCGGGAGGATTCATCGACCAACCTGGAGCGGGAGCGGGGTTTTCGGGAGGGTTTGGCCGAGGCTGGCCAGCGCATCTATGCCCGTGCAATCGGCAACTATGACGTGCTTCAAGCCAGGCAGGCCACGCGCGACCTGTTTGCCCAAGCCGAGCAGCGACCGGACGCGGTGTTTGTCGCAAGCGACCAGATGGCCATAGCGGTGCTCGATACCCTGCGCCATGAGCTCGGCCTGGCGGTTCCCCAGCAGGTGTCGGTGGTGGGGTTTGACAATGTGCCGCAAGCGGCCTGGGAATCCTACGCCTTGACCACCTTTGAGCAGCCGGTGCAGCCCATGGTGGAGGCCACGGTGGAGCTGCTTCAAAGCTACCTGCGCGGGGACGACATGCCAAACACCCGCAACATTGTGATTGCCGGGCAGTTGGTGCTGCGCGGCTCCTGCCAAAACCGACACGAGGAGTGCGCGACATGAAGGGTTTTGATGCCGAATTCCTGGACCTTGACCACTATATTCGGGTCATCACCCAGCGTATTTGGGAAGGTCGGCGCATCGACGATATTTACCGCTACTACGGCGCCGATTGTGCGGTGGAGACCCCCGGCGGCGTGAGCCTGGGCGCCGGACCGGTGGTGGACTCGACCCGGGCCACCTTGGTCATGTTCCCTGACCGCGAACTGCTCGCTGAAGATGTGCTTTGGTCGGGTGATGACGAGCACGGATTTCTGTCATCTCACCGGATTCTCTCGCCCATGACGCATATGGGCGACGGCGCCTTTGGCCCGGCCAGCGCTCGGCGCATCCATGCCCGCACCATTGCCGACTGCGTTTGCCTGGATAACCGTGTCATCCATGAGTGGCTGGTGCGCGATCAGGCCGCGATTGCCCGGCAGATCGGCTTGCATGAGCGGGACCTGGCCCAGGCCTGGCTGGCCCAGCGCGGACCGATTGCCAAGCCGCCTATGCCGCCGGTTCCGGGTGCCTACCGCTCGCACATCGCCTCTGGGGCCCTTGCCCGGGCTTACCTGGGCCTGTATGAACAGCTGTGGCATGGCCAGGGTCTCGATGGCGTGCTTCAGTTGCATGACCGAGCCAGTGTGATGGCGGCACCTGCTGGCCAGAGTTTGTACGGACACCTCGCTATACGGGACTTTTGGGCCGATCTGCTGGCGGCCTTTGATGGCGCGCAGTTCGAGCTTGAGCACTTGGCCGAAGTACGCCGCGCTGAGCGCAACCCGGCGGTGGCCATGCGCTGGCGGGTGCGGGCCCGGCACGCTGGCCCGGGCCGCTATGGGGAGCCCAGTGGCAACACGGTGGAGATCATGGGCATCTCGCATGCTGAATTTGCCAACGGGCGGGTGCTGCGCGAGTGGTTGTTGGTTGACGAGGTGGCGATCTGGATGCAAGTCCTGGCGCCGCAGGCTTGAGGCAGCAACATGGCCCGCGTTGAGCTCAAAGACCTGTCCAAATCCTGGGGCAATGCCGTGGGCGTGAAGCAAATGTCGCTCGACATTGCCGACGGTGAATTTTTGGTGCTGCTCGGCCCCAGCGGCTGCGGCAAGACCACCACCATGCGCATGGTGGCCGGCTTGGAAGACCCCAGCACCGGCGAGGTCTGGATTGGCGACCGCTGCGTCAACAACCTGGAGCCCAAGGACCGTGATGTGGCCATGGTGTTCCAAAGCTACGGCCTGTACCCCAATATGACGGTGGAGGAGAACATCAGCTTTCCGCTGCGCATCCGCGGCATGCCGGGGGCGCAAATCAGGCCGGCGGTGCTCAAAGCCGCAGCGCAGGTGGAGCTGACTGACTACCTGGACCGCCGGCCCAAAGAGTTGTCGGGCGGCCAGCGCCAGCGGGTGGCGCTGGCCCGCGCCATCGTGCGCCAGCCCAAGGTGTTTTTGATGGATGAGCCACTAAGCAACCTGGACGCCAAGCTGCGCGTCACCATGCGCTCCCACATCAAGCACCTGCACCACACCTTGGGGGTGACCACCATTTACGTCACGCACGACCAGATCGAGGCCATGACCCTGGCCGACCGGGTGGTGGTGATGAGCCGCGCCGAGATCCAGCAAATTGGCACGCCCGAGGTGATCTACAACCAGCCCGCCAACCTATTTGTGGCGGGCTTCATCGGCTCACCCTCGATGAACCTGATCGCCGGGGCGCTGCGCGACGGGGTGTTTGAGGCGCCAGGTGTGTCGGTGCCGGGTTTTGGCACGCAGAGCCGCGTGGACGTGGTTCTGGGCGTGCGCGCCGAGGACATGGCGGTGGCCGCACCTGAGCAGGCCCAAATTCGCGCCGAGGTGTTCAGCTTTGAGCTGACCGGCGACTCCACCCTGGTGATGGTGCGCATCGGCGAGCAGGTGGTCACCGCGCGTGCCGGCAAGGACTACCGCGCCCGCATTGGCGAGCCGGCAGGCTTTGCCGTCAGCGCCCAACAATGTCATATTTTTGATGGCCAGACGCAGAACCGGCTGCGTCTAGAAGCCAATTAACCCCCGGCCTTTTTGGAGAATCTCATGACCCAACCTACCCTGCGCCGTTCACTGCTGGCAACAGCGGTTTTTCTGGCCACCCTGCCCGGCGTCTCAATGGCCCGCTGCGACAACCTCACTGATGCCAAGCCGGGGCAAATCAACATCGTGGGCAACACCTTTCCGGCGCTGACCCACATCGCCAAGGAAATGGAGTCTTGCACGCGTGGCGGCCTGAGGGTGCAGTACAAGCTGGTGCCCTCGCCGCAAAACGAAAACGAAACCCTGCAGGCCTTTGGCTCTAGCGGCAAGTCGGCGTTCGATGCCGCCGTGATTTCGATGGGCACCTTCACCAAGCTGCAAAGTGCTGGTCAGCTGCAGTCCATGACCGATCTGGTCAACAAGTACAAGGCCAAGTACAAAATAGAAGACAACATGCTGGTCAAGGTCAATGGCGAGGTGATGGCGATTGCCTTCATGCAAAACGCGCAAAACCTGTTCTACCGCAAAGACCTGTTCGACAAGCACGGCATCAAGGTGCCCGCCACCTACGCCGACATGATGGCCGCGGCCAAGACCCTCAAAGAGAAAGAGCCGGGCATCGAGTTCCCAATTGCCCAGACTTTTGCCAAGGGCTGGGACAGCGCCACCGAATTCACCAATATTTTTGCCGGCTATGGCGGTCGCTTCTTCAAAGCCGGCTCGGCTGCGCCTGATTTCAGCAGCGACGCTGGCGTGAAAACCTTGGAGACCATGAAAGCCATGACCGCCTACATGACGCCCAACTACCTGGCCTCGAACTCGGACGATGTGATGAACCAGTACCAGCAGGGCAAGGCCGCCATGGGCGTGCTGTGGGCCAGCCGTGCCTCGCGCATGGACGACCCCGCCGCCTCCAAGATAGTGGGCAAGATGGAGTTCACCGCTGCGCCGGCCGTGATGGCAGGTGGCAAGTCTGCCACCCACCTGTGGTGGGACGGCGTGGTGATGCCCAAGAATCTGGGCGGCGACCGCGAAACCGTATTCCAGGTGCTGATGGAAGCGCTGGACGAGGAAACCACCGCCAAGGGCAATGACCTGACGATTTGGGTGCGTTCGAGCTACAAGCCAACCCGCTTTGGCACCGGTGTGGCGGCTTCGGCCAAGGCCGGCGCCCCCCAGTGGCCCTCGGAGCCCTATTTCGGACTGGCCCATGGCGAGATTGGCAAGATCATCCCGGATGTCATGACCGGTGCCATGACGCCAAAGGCCGCGCTTGATGCGGCCGCTGCGGCCTATGCCAAGGCTGCCGCTGAAAAAGGCTTCCTGAAGTAAGCCCTGCCGCGTGCGCCTTGCCACCTTTTTACGCTTTGTAGCGCCCTCAGCAGTCCTGATGCTGCTGCTGTTGGCGCTGCCGCTGGCAGTCACCTTTTACCTGTCGGTGCGCAGCTGCGCGATGCAGATGGAGGTGGTCACGGTGACCGAAAGCAGCCCGTTTGGCACGAAGGAGGTGGTGACGCAGCGCGCGGTGATGGGACCCGACGGTCGCGCGTTGCGAATATGCCGCTTTGTTGGGCTGGAGTACTTTCGCAAGGTGCTGGGGCTGGACGTCGGGGACGGCGACCAGGCCGGCAGCAGTGCGCCGCCCGATGCTGGCGGTGCCGCTGTAGCAGCGTCGCCGCAGCGAGCCACCGAATTCACAGGCGCGCTGCGCTTTACCCTGTTCTATACCTTTGCCACCACGCCCTTTGTGCTGCTCTTGGGCTTTGCGCTGGCGCTGGGCGTGAACCAGGTGGGGCAGCGCTGGCGGCCCCTCTACATCAGCGCCTCGCTGTTGCCCTTCATCATCACGCCGGTGGTGGGTGCGCTGGCGATCAAGTGGCTGTTTCGTGACAACGGCCTGGTGCCTTATTTTTTGTCGCAGTTCGGCCTCTCGCTGTTTTGGATGGCGCAGGCCTGGTCGGCCCGGCTGCTGATCATCCTGTACGGCATCTGGCATGTGGTGCCCTTTGCCTTCATTGTCTTTTATGCTGGTTTGCAGTCAGTGCCGCAGGACAGTCTGGAGGCGGCCCGCATTGACGGCGCCAACGCCTGGCAGCGCCTGATTTATGTCACGCTGCCGCATCTCGCGCCGCTGTTTGTGTTTGTGACGCTGATCCACCTGATGGACGCCTACCGGGTGTTTGAGCCGGTGGTGGTGCTGACGCAGGGCGCCTTCACCACCAGCGTGCAGTACCTCACCTACTACATCCTGCTGCAAGAGAACAACCCCTACAAGGCCAGTGCGGCTGCCGTGCTCACCACCGCCGGTATCGCCGTGCTGCTGGTGCCGCTGTTGGTGCGCACCTGGAAAGAACAAAGGCGCGGAGGATGAGACCATGAAACGACCTGCCCTTGGCTGGAGCCTGCTGTTGCACCTGGCCTTGTTCGCCTGGCTGGTGCTGGCCTGCCTGCCCATTGTCTGGACGGCGGTCATCTCGCTGCGCCAGTATGTGGACGCGTTCTCGGTGCCGGTGAAGTGGCTGGCCCCGGTGACCTTTGAGAACTACAGCCGGCTGTGGATCGACAAGGCTTTCTACCGCAACGCTCTGAACACCGCCATCGTCACCGTCGGCACGGTCAGCGTCTCGCTCACCGTGGGCTGCCTGGCTGGCTATGCGCTGTCGCGCTACCGCGGTGCGCTGGGTTTTTGGCTGCTCATCACGGCCCTGGTGTTCCGCTCGCTGCCGCATTCCACACTGTTGCCCTCGTTTTATGTGATGTTTGACGCCATGGGCATACGCAACGAGTATTTCACGCTGATTTTGGTGCTGGTGGCGATCAACCAGCCGTTCACGATCTGGATGCTGCGCTCGTTTTTTGTCAACATCCCGCAGGAGTTGGACGAGGCGGCGCTGGTAGATGGCTGCAGCCGCTTCCAGGCCTTTCGCCGCGTCATCATCCCGGTGATGTGGCCCGGCGTGGTGACCACCGGCCTGTTCAGTTTTTTGCTGGCCTATAACGACTTTCTGCTGAGCTCCTCGCTGGTCAATGCCGAGCGCATGACCATGCCGGCCGCGATTGCCAACGCCATCTCGGCCGACAGCGAGGCGTTCTTGATGCAGGGCGTAGCGGGTGCGGTCAGCATCACCATCCCGCTGATCATTCTGGTGCTGCTGTTCCAGCGGCAAATTGTCTCTGGGTTGACCCAGGGCGCCGTCAAGGGCTAAGACCATGAGCACACACGATGTCCATGCGCGCAACAAAGCGGCGCTGGTGCCCTTGCGCGCAGCCCAATACAACTATGAAGCCGAGGCGGTGCGCGTGGCGCTGATGCAGCTGTTCCGGCCTGACGCGGTGGTGCATCTGGCCACGCCGTTTGAGGACCTGGATGGGCCGCAGGGCCTGTACCAACAAGCTTACCTGCCCTTGCAGCAAGCCATTCCAGATCTGGAGCGGCGCGACACCATTGTGATGGCCGGCACCAGCCCGCAGGGGCACGACTGGGTAGGCTGCTGCGGCTTTTATACCGGCACCTTTGTGCGGCCCTGGTTGAACATCCCCCCCACCGGGCACCAGGTGGCGATGCGCTTTCATGAGTTTTATCGCATGGTCGACGGCAAGGTGGTGGAGATGCAGGCTCTGTGGGACATCCCCGAGCTGATGTTGCAGGCCGGTGCCTGGCCGATGGCGCCCAGCCTGGGCCGAGAGTGGCAGGTGCCGGGGCCGGCCACGCAAGATGGTTTGGTGGCGGGCCCGCGCGATGCGGCGCGTGCTGAGCGCAGTTTGCAGCTGGTGCTGGACATGTTGGCGGGTCTGTCCCTGTATGCCACCGGCGGTGTAGCCGCCATGCGGTTGGAGAAGTATTGGCACCCCCGCATGAGCTGGTACGGCCCCTCGGGCATCGGCACCGGGCGTGGCATTGCCGGCTTTCGCCATTGGCACCAAATCCCGTTTTTGAACGGCATGCCCGACCGCCGGGGCACAGGCGGCAAAGGCGAGTTCTTTGCCGACGGCGACTTTGTCGCGGTGAGCGGCTGGCCCAATATGCAAGCCACCATCAGCGGTGACGGCTGGCTGGGCATTGCCCCGGCGGGCCAGCAAATCACCATGCGCAGCCTGGATTTTTGGCGCTGCGAAAACGGCTTGATCCGTGAGAACTGGGTGCTGGTGGACCTGTTGCATGTGCACCGGCAAGTTGGGGTCGATGTGCTGGCGCGCATGCGCGAGTTCAACCAGGCCCGCGCACCGCTGACCTTGCAGGACTGGTCATGAAACCGACGCTGCTGCTGTTGCCAGGCACCCTGTGCGATGCGCGGATTTTCCGGCACCAGTGCCGCGCGCTGCGCGATGTGGCAGACCTGCGCGCGCTCGACTATGCTGGCCTGGACCGGTCTGGCGCCTGGCTCGATCGCCTGCTGGGCGAGCTGCCCGAACAGTTCTCCATTGCCGGCTTTTCACTGGGCGGCCTGTGGGCGCTGGAGCTGCTGCGCCGTGCGCCGCAGCGGGTGCAGCGGCTGGCCCTGATCGCCAGCAATGCCAGGCCCGCCAGCGGGCGCGCACGCCGCCGCAGTGCCGACCAGTGGCGCGTCTGGCAGCGTGAGGGCCCGGCGGCCGTGGCGCGTGGTGCCAAGCCGGCTTACTTTCACCACCCGAGCCAGCGCCAGCGCCATGGGCCGCTGGTGCGGGCCATGGCCGATGGCACGCCCCGTCAGGCGGCACGCGCCGAGTTTGCCTGGGCCGCCTCGCGCCCGGACAGCTTGCCCGCACTGCACGATTTTGGTGGCCCGCTGTTGCTCGTCAGCGGCGAACACGATCGCCTGTGCCCTGCGGCCTGGCAGCGAGAAATGCTGCAGGCCCAACCGGCCGCGCGTTGGCTGGAACTCCCCCGTGTCGGGCATTTTGTACCCCTCGAAGCACCCGGGCGCTTGAGCCTGGCCCTGCGGCAATGGCTGCAGGCCTGACCCAGCCGCGCCCGCCATCGGCTCCTTTGGCTTAGCGACCACCAAGCTCATTCACTCAAGGCACTCCCATGTTGACCGAAGCCCATATCCGCGAACGTTTTATTCCCTTTGACGGCCTGCGCTACAGCACCGAGGCCTTCCTTGACTACCGCATTCCGGGCTGCGCACCCAAGAAGAACTACGCGCTGATCGGGCCGGGCGTGTCGCAAAACCCCGACCAGCCGGTGAGCCTGCGAGAAAAGCATGGCTTCCAGGTCGGCGGCGTGGCCATGCCTCCGGGCAAGATCAACCCGCCGCACATGCACTTCACGGCCGAGGTTTTTATTTGCACCAAAGGTCGCTGGAACCTGCACTGGGGCTTCAACCCCGAGCCGCTCAAGGCTGAGATCGGCCCCGGCGACATTGCCAGCATGCCGACCTGGATTTACCGCGGCTTTCAAAATGTGGGGGACGACGAAGGCTTTATGTTCACCGCGCTGGGGCAAAACGACACCGGCGGCATCCTGTGGGGCCCGCAAACCCTGCAGGCCGCGCGCGAGCAGGGCGTGCACCTGACAGAAGACTACCGCATCATCGACGAGCAACTCGGCCAGACCTGGGACGAACAAACCATGCGCCGCCTGCAACCCATGACGCCCGAAGAGATCGCCCAGCTGCGCCGCTGGACGCCCGAACAAATGGGCCGGCGTGTGGTGCGCCACACCGATCTGCAGTGGTCAAGCCGCGCGCTGCTTGACGCCGCGCTGCCCGGTTGCGGCGCCCAGCTCGCCCCGGTGATCGGCTTTGGCCTGAGCCAAGACCGTGACCAGCAAGCACCCATCGGCAACGCGCACGGCTTCTCGATCGAGTGGCTCAAGATCCCGGCAGGTGGCCAGGTCTCGCTGCACCGCCTGGCCTGCCAGCAGGTGCTCACCGTGCACCGGGGTGCGGTGGCCATTGAGGTATCAAATCAGGCTCCAGACACAGGCGATATTCAAGGCAGCGCGATCACCAGCATCGCAAACGGCCACACCGAGGGCTGGGACAGCTTTGCCATGCCGGCCAATGTTTGGCGCCGCTACCGCAACGTGGGCGAGTCGGAGGCCTTGCTGTTGATGATGACACCGGGCGACGCCCGCAAGACCATCGACTGGGTGCCAGCGGTGCAGGCCCGCGCGGCCGAGGCCGGCTACGCCATCGACGCCAACGGTTACCTTGCCCTCAAACGTTTCACAGACAGGTCGCAACGATGAACACCACGCCGCTCAACACCGCGCCACAACGCATACTCACCACCCATGTCGGCAGCCTGCCGCGGCCGGAACGGGTTGTGACCCAGCTGTTTGCCCAGGACAGCGGCCTGAACTACAACGAGGCCGAGTTCGACACCACCATGGCCGCCGAAGTGGCCGCCGTGGTGGCCCGGCAAGCCGGGTCCCGCGTCGATGTGGTCAGTGACGGTGAGATGAGCAAGATCTCTTACGCCACCTACATTCGGCACCGGCTGAGCGGCTTTGAGCTGGGAGAAATGCCGCGCGCCACGCCGCGCGACCTGGACGATTTTCCTGACTTCAAGGAGCGCCTGGCCAAGCTCGGCGCCACGCCTAAATACCAACGCCCGATTTGTACCGGCCCGATTGCGGTCAAAGACCTGAGTGGCCTGCACAAGGACATCGCCAACCTGCAGGCAGCGGTGGCGCAGGCGGGCGGCAGTGAGGCGCCGCCGGTGCGTGCTTTCATGAACAGTGCCTCGCCCGGCGTGATTGCGGTGTTTCAGCCCAACCGCTACTACCCCAGCACCGAGCAGTACCTGCAGGCGCTGGCCGAGGCCATGGCCACCGAGTACGAGGTAATCGTGGCCGCTGGGCTGGATTTGCAGATCGACGCGCCCGACCTGGCCATGGGCCGGCACATCAAGTTCCGCGATGTCGACGACGCCGAGTTTTTGCGCAATGCTCACCTGCAGGTGGAAGCGCTCAACCATGCGCTGCGCAACATCCCGGCCGAGCGCATCCGCATGCATGTGTGCTGGGGCAATTACGAGGGTCCGCACCACTTTGACATCGGGCTGGAGAAGATCCTCGACGTGGTGCTGCAGGCCAAGCCTGCCACGGTGCTGTTCGAGGGCGCCAACCCGCGCCACGCCCATGAGTGGGAGGTCTGGGCCAAGGCCGGGCGCGAGGGCAGAATAGCCGACCATAAAGTACTGGCGCCCGGTGTGCTGGATTCGGTCAATAACTTCATCGAGCACCCGCGGCTGGTGGCGCAGCGCCTGCTGACCTATGCCGACATTGTGGGCCGCGAGCGCGTGATGGCGGCCACCGACTGCGGCTTTGGCACTTTTGCTGGCTTTGGCGCGATTCACCCGCCAATCTGCTTTGCCAAACTCGCCAGCATGGCCGAGGGTGCCAAAATAGCCAGTGATCAACTTTGGAGCCGACCGTGAGCCCATCGATAAGCCCGCTCGATACCAGCCTGTCTGATTTACTGCGCAGCCCAGGGCGCCTGCGCGGCATCTTCAATGGCATTCCGTCCCCGGCGCTGGTAGAGATGTGCGCTTTTGCCGGTTTCGATTTTCTGATCATCGACAACGAGCACGGCAGCGCCGGCATTGAGAGCACCGAGAACATGCTGCGCGCGGCCCGGGCCTGCCAGCTGCCCGTGGTGGTGCGTTGTCTGGAGCAGGACATTGCCCGTACCCTGGACATTGGCGCCGGTGCGCTGCAAATCCCGATGGTGAACACGGCTGCCCATGCCGCCGCGCTGGTGCAGCGCATCAAATACCCCCTGCCGCCAGGTGCGGTGGGCATCAGCGGCCAGCGCGGCAGCGCGTTTTCGACCCGCGCCGCCGGCTACGGCGCCTTTGGCGGGCCGGCGCACACCCAGCGCAGCAACCAGGATGTGGCATTGGTGGTGATGGTGGAAACCCCCGAGGGCGTGGCCAATGCCGCTGCCATTGCCGCCGTGCCCGGGGTGGATGCGGTGTTTGTCGGGCCCAACGATTTGGCCCACAGCATGGGCTTTGAGAACCGTTTCCACGAGGCACCGGTGCAGGCTGCCATCGAGCGCACCCTCAAGGCGGTAGCGGCAGCGGGCAAGTGCCCGGGCGTGTTGGCCCTGAGCCCCGCCGATGAGGACCGCTATGCCGACTGGGGCGCGCGCTACTTTGCCACCGTCACCACCGCCATCATCACCCGCGCCCTGAAAGAAGCAGCCCAGGGCGGGCGCAAGCCAATGAGCTACTGAGACCCCCGGGCGGGACACCGGGGCCGCCGTTAAACTTGGCTACACAACAAGGAGATGTGAGCCATGTCGACCCCCGCCGCCAGCAGCGCCAAAGCCTTCGCATCCCAGTCAGACCTGGCCGACAAAAAAACCAGCTTCGAGCAGCTCAGCGCCCATTGCTGGGCCTACACCGCAGAGGGAGACCCCAACTCCGGGGTCATCATTGGGGACAAATTCATCTTGGTCAGCGATGCCACTGCCACGCCGGCGATGGCTGGCGAGTTGATTGCCCGTATCCGCAGCGTCAGTGACAAGCCGATCAAGTATGTGCTGCTCACCCACTACCATGCGGTGCGCGTGCTCGGTGCCAGTGCCTTTGTGGCCGAAGGCGCCACCGAAGTCATCGCCAGCCAAGGCACGCTGGACCTGATCACCGAGCGCGGCGCGCAAGACATGCAAAGCGAGATGGAGCGTTTTCCGCGCCTCTTCCGCGGGGCTGAATCGGTGCCCGGCCTGACCTGGCCCACCCTGGTCATCGGGGGTGGCGACCCCACGCGCGGTGAAGTGCCAGGCAAGCTCACACTCGACCTGGGCGGGGTGCGGGTTGACATCTGGCACCCCGGGCCCGGCCACACGCGGGGCGACACGATTGCCTGGGTGGCCGCCGAGGGGGTGCTGTTCTCGGGCGACTTGGTGGAATACGAGGCCGGGGTTTACACCGGGGATGCCCATTTGCAAGAGTGGCCGGCCACGCTGGACGCGCTGAGTGCGCTAAACGCCCGGGCCCTGGTGCCGGGCCGCGGCGAAGCCATGCAAGGTGCCGCCAATGTGGCGAAGGCGCTGGACTACACCCGCCGCTGGGTAAACGCCTTGTACCGCTGCGCCCAAGAGAGCGTGGCGCTGGGCCTGGACCTCAAAGCGGCAATGGCCCATACCCGCGACACCATGGACCCCCTGTTTGGCCATGTGTTCATCTACGAGCACTGCCTGCCCTTTGATGTGACGCGCGCTTTTGACGAGGCAAGCGGCATCAAGCACCCCCGCATCTGGACCGCTGAGCGGGATCAGGCCATGTGGCAGGCCCTGCAGGCCTGAGCTGGGCCGGGGCGCAAGACTAGGGGCGGCGTGACAGCAGGGCCCGCACATCCGCCTCGTAGTTTTTGACGGTCTCTAGCGCCTTGCTGCGCTGTTTGGGGCTGGTGCTGTTGTGCAGGTCTGCGTAGGTGCGGCAGCTGTCCTGCACGAGTTTGTCCTGCAGGGCGCGGTAGCCCGGGTCTGGCGAGGCCAGGGCACGCTCCAATAGTGCGCGGGCCTCGAGCCGGTTGCGTTCGGGCCCGGCCCCGCCGCTGTTGATCAGGCGCAGGGTTTGCAGGGTGTCGGTGTGGCGGCGCTGTGATTCGCGGTAAGCCAGGTCGACGTCATAGGACGAAGCCGCCACGCTGGCTCGCAGGGCCGCGCGTTGCGGGCCTTCGAGCCGCCCGTAAAGGGTCTCGACCCGCTCGATCAACTGCTTGCTGCGGCGCGCCAGGCGCTCGGTGGGCGTGCCGTCCAGCCACTCCTCGCGCCAGTTGTCGCTGCGTTTGTCGAGTTGGCGCGACAGCCTTGCGAGTTGCTCGGGCTGCAGGCTCAGGGTCACGCTGGTGAGGCTGGGCTCGGCCTGCTCGGCCATGGCGCTGAGCCGCTGACGGACATCGGTGTAGAGATCGCACAGTTGCTCGGCTGTGACAGTGCCGGGCAGCAGACGTCCAACCCTGTCAAGCAGGCCCAGGTAGAGTGGTAGCTCCTTGGCCCGGTGCCAGGCCTGCAGCTGCACCAGGTCAGCCCGCACCCGCTCGGCCTGGGCCGAGCTGAAATCAAAATAGCCATCGAGCCACCAGTAGGCCACTTCCGGCGCCTGGTTGTAGCCCACCCTGACAGCACTGCAGCCGGGCAGTAAAGAGGCCATCAGCAGAGCCAGCAGCAGACCGATAATGCGAAAAATTCGGGAACTCAAAAGATGGGCATTCATGGCGACAACAAAGACTGAACAACTCCGCCAGGACAGTGCGCCGGGCGGTTTGAGCGTCGTGATTATGGCTGCTGGCAAGGGCACTCGCATGCAGAGCCGACTGCCCAAGGTTTTACACCAGCTCGCGGGCCAGCCTTTGTTGCAGCATGTGCTTGACACTGCGGCTGCGCTGCAGGCGCGCCAGGTGGTGGTGGTGACTGGCCACGGCGCGGCTGAAGTCGAGGCCCATGTGGCGGGGGCCGCACCGGCTGCCGGCGCCCGGCAGGCGCAATGCGTGCGCCAGCAACCACAACTCGGTACCGGCCACGCTGTGCTGCAAGCTGCCCCGCTGCTCAGCGATGAGGGCATGGTGCTGGTGCTCTCTGGTGATGTGCCCCTGACCGGTGCCGATACCCTGCGGTCGCTGCTGGCTGCCTGCGCTGGCCAGCGACTGGCCCTGCTGACCATTGCGCTTGCCGACCCCTCGGGTTATGGCCGTATTTTGCGCGCCGGTGAGGCGGTGCAGGCCATCGTAGAGCACAAAGACGCCAGCGCCGAGCAACGCCAAATCAAGGAGATCTACAGCGGCATCATGGCCGCACCGGCGCGGCAACTCAAAAACTGGCTGGCCCGGCTCGACACCCACAACGCGCAGGGTGAGTATTACCTCACCGATGTGGTCAAGTTCGCTGTGGCCGATGGCCTGCCGGTGGTTGCCCATTGCATTGCCGATCCGCTGGAGGTGGCTGGCATCAACAGCCCGGTTCAATTGGCTGAGCTGGAGCGCGCCTGGCAACAGCGCATGGCCTTGCAACTCATGGAGCAAGGTGTGCGCCTGGCCGACCCGGCCCGGCTGGATGTGCGCGGCACCCTGACCTGCGCGCAGGATGTGTCTATCGATGTCAACTGCGTGTTCGAGGGCGAGGTCTCGCTGGGCGAGGGCGTGCGCATTGGCGCCAACTGCGTGATTGCCAACGCCCGCATTGCCGCCGGCGCGGTGATTCACCCGTTCACCCATATAGAGGGCGGCGCGCCGGGTAGCAAGGATGCGGTCGAAGTGGGCCCTGGCGCGCTGGTCGGCCCGTTTGCCCGGCTTCGGCCCGGCGCCCGGCTGGGCGAGCAGGTGCACATTGGCAATTTTGTCGAGGTCAAAAATTCCACCCTGGCCAAGGGCGCCAAGGCCAATCACCTGGCCTACCTGGGCGACGCCGTGGTGGGCGAGCGGGTCAACTACGGCGCGGGCAGCATCACCGCCAACTATGACGGCGCTTTCAAGCACCGCACCACCATCGAGGCCGATGCGCACATTGGCAGCAACTGTGTGCTGATTGCACCGGTCACCATAGGCGCGGGCGGCACAGTGGGCGGCGGCTCTACCATCACCAAAGACACGCCCAACGGCGCCTTGACCGTGGCGCGCGGCAAACAGACCAGTATTGCGAACTGGAAGCGGCCCAGCAAATGAGCCAGGCCGGGGAGCCGCCGGCGCAGCGCATTGAGCGGCTGGAGCGCGAGTTGCGACTGGCCCGCACTGAGCTCGATGATTTCACCCGAGCCGCGTCGCATGACCTGCGGGCGCCGCTGCGCCACCTGGGGGCCTATGCCCAGATTTTGCGCGAGGACCTCTCTGGGCCCCAGCTCGAACTGGCGCTGCCGCACCTGGACCGCATCAACGAGGCGGCCGTTCTGATGGGACGGCAAATTGACGGCTTGATGCGGCTGGCCCATGTTGGGCAAGCCCCCTTGCAGCCCGTGCCACTGGATGTCGCAGCACTGGCGCAGGCGGTCTACACCGAGCTGCGGCGTGAGCCCGGGCCCGACACCGCCGACGGGCCGCAGGCCCGGGCCATTGATTGGCAGGTGGCCCCGGACATGCCTTGGCTGCTGGCCGATGCCGTCCTGCTGCGCGAGGCGCTGACCGAGCTGCTGGCCAATGCCCTCAAGTTCAGCCGCCCACACCTGCATGCCAGCATTCGGCTGCACTGCCAGGAAGAAGGCAGTCAGTGTGCACTTACCTTGGCCGACAACGGCGTCGGCTTTAACCCGGCCTACCAGGCCCGCTTGTTCCAGCCCTTTTCGCGCCTGCACAGTGGCGCGGCTTTTGAAGGCCTGGGCCTGGGTTTGGCCATCGCCCGCAAAATCATCGAACGCCACGGCGGCCACATTGAGGCCAGCGGCCTGCCCGACCGCGGCTGCCGGGTCAGCATTAGGCTGCCCTTGGGCTGAGCGGCCGAGTCCGCTCAGCCCGGCAGCGGCAAGGCCGCGCCAAACTTGCTGCGTTTGACGCTGAAAAACGCCTTGACGTTGCGCACATTGGCGTCGCTGGTGAACAGGCGCTGGGTCAGCGCCAGGTAGGCGGGCATGTTGGCGGTGTGCACCACCAGGCAAAAATCCGGCCCGGGCGAGACCCGGTAGCACTGTTGCACCGGGTCCTCGGGCGCCACCTTGGCCTCAAAGGCTTCCAGCGCGGCCTGGTCTTGCCGGTCGAGCGTCACCTCCACCACGGCGCACAGGCCGTGGCCGGCCAGGCTGGCTAGCCTGTCCACACTGAGGATGGCTACCTGGCGCTCGATCCAACCGGCTTCCCGCAGGCGCCTGACCCGCCGCAGGCAGGTGGGGGGCGACACATGCACCTGCTCGGCCAGTGCCAGGTTGCTCACGGAGGTATCTTGCTGCAGCTGCGCCAGCAGGGCCAGGTCGATGGCATCGAGTGAGATTTGTTCCATATTAAGTTATAAAAAGAAATAAAACGTTATTTTAAGATAAGCTTGAAATTATTGTCGTAATTTATCAATAAAAAGATGTTTAATTTCGTATTGACCCCGCTACCATTCGCCCAGTTTCAAAAGGGGAATGGCTGATGTGTGGCATTGTTGGTGCGGTGTCAACCCGCAATATCGTTCCCGTGTTGGTGCAGGGCCTGCAGCGCCTGGAGTACCGGGGCTATGACTCTTGCGGCGTGGCGGTGCACACCGGCGGCCTGCAGCGCGCGCGCAGCACCGAGCGGGTGGCCGAGTTACTGACGCAGGTGACGCAGAGCCATCTTGAAGGCGCCACCGGCATCGCCCACACCCGCTGGGCCACCCATGGCGCACCGGTGGTGCACAATGCCCACCCTCACTTCAGCCACGGCCCCGGGCCAGATGCCGCCAGCCGCCCCGGCCGGGTGGCCTTGGTGCACAACGGCATCATCGAAAACCACGATGAACTGCGCGCCAGCCTGCAGGCCCGCAGCTACGTGTTCCACAGTCAGACCGACACCGAAGTCATCGCCCACCTGGTGGACAGCCTGTACGACGGCGACCTGTTTGAGGCGGTCAAGGCCGCCATCAGCCAACTGCAGGGCGCTTACGCCATCGCGGTGTTTTGCAAGGACGAGCCACAGCGGCTGATCGGCGCACGCGCCGGTTCACCGTTGATCCTGGGCGTGGGGCAGGGCGGCACCGAGCACTTCTTGGCCAGCGACGCCATGGCCCTGGCCGGCGTGACCGACCAGATTGTGTACCTGGAAGAGGGCGACGTGGTCGATCTGCAATTGGGCAAGTACTGGCTGGTGGACAAGGCACACAAGTGGCTCACGCCAGCGCAACGCCCGGTGAAAACCGTGCTGGCTCACAGCGGCGCCGCCGAGCTGGGCCCCTACCGCCACTACATGCAAAAAGAAATTTTTGAGCAGCCGGGGGTCATTGCCGACACGCTGGAGGGTGTGGAGGGCATCGCGCCCGAACTGTTTGATGGCAGCCAGGCCAGTGCGGCGCGCGTGTTCAAGGGCATTGATTCGGTGCTGATCCTGGCCTGCGGCACCAGCTACTACAGCGGCTGCACCGCCAAATACTGGCTGGAGGGCATCGCCAAAATCCCGACCCAGGTGGAGGTGGCGAGCGAGTACCGCTACCGCGACTCGGTGCCCAACCCACGCACGCTGGTGGTCACCATCACCCAGTCGGGCGAAACGGCTGATACCCTGGCCGCGCTGCGCCACGCGCAAAGCCTGGGCATGACCCACACCCTGACCATCTGCAACGTGGCCACCAGCGCCATGGTGCGCGAATGCGAACTGGCCTACATCACCCGGGCCGGGGTGGAGATAGGGGTGGCCAGCACCAAGGCCTTCACCACCCAGCTTGCCGGCCTGTTTTTACTCACCCTGGCGCTGGCCCAGGCGCGCGGCCAATTGAGCGCGGCCGAAGAGGCGCGCCACCTCAAGGCCATGCGCCACCTGCCTGCCGCGCTGCAGGCGGTGCTGGCGCTGGAGCCGCAGCTCATCGCCTGGGCCGAAGACTTCGCCACCAAGGACAACGCCCTGTTTCTGGGCCGCGGCCTGCACTACCCGATTGCGCTGGAAGGCGCGCTCAAGCTCAAGGAAATCAGCTACATCCATGCCGAGGCCTACCCGGCCGGCGAGCTCAAACACGGCCCGCTGGCGCTGGTGACTGCCGCCATGCCCGTAGTGACAGTAGCGCCCAACGACGCCCTGCTGGAAAAGCTCAAAAGCAATATGCACGAGGTGCGCGCCCGGGGCGGTGTGCTGTATGTGCTGGCCGACGCCGACACCCGGCTGGAGAGCAGCGCGGGCCTGCACGTGATCCGCATGCCCGAGCACTACGGGGAGCTCTCACCCCTGCTGCACGTGGTGCCCTTGCAGCTGCTGGCCTACCACACCGCTTGTGCGCGCGGCACCGATGTCGACAAGCCGAGGAACCTGGCCAAGAGTGTCACGGTGGAGTGAGTTTCTGCAGGAGCATGGTCGCTGCCTGGGGCGTGAGCACAGCACTTGTGAAGGTTGGCACTGGGACCACCGCTGGCCATTGGTCAGTGCGCCCGGGTCTGTTCCTTGACCGGACAGAACATATTTTTGAAAATAGGCCTTAATCCGCCTCTATTTCTGCCGTTAAGAACTTGACGCCATCCCTGAAAGGCTTGCCCAAGCCCCAAGGTCTGGATTGACAGTGCCCAGCCCCTAACCCAGTGAGGCTCCCAAAATGCCGATCACACCAATAGACAAAAATCAGGCGCCGCGCGGCTACAGTGCCGACGATGCCGCCCAGGTGAGCCGTGTTGCCAGTATGCGGTCAGCGGCAGTGGCGGCGCAGGCGCCGGCCAACAGCAGCCAGGGGGCTTCGCCAGACGTGGTGAACCTGGTCGGGCAGTCCAAAAAAATCGAGGTCGGGGAGGGCGTGTACACCAGCCTGTCTGACCCCTTGCGCCGCGGCGCAGAAGCCAGCAGCCTCCCCGGCGACTGGGCCGTGCGCCGCCCGGCCCCCGAAAAGCCTGAGGACCCGCCGCCCATTCCGATCTCAAAAGTTCTGATGGACCAGTTTGCCGCCCTGTGGGCGGCCAGTGCCAGCGCGGTGCAGGTGCAGTTGCAGGTCAAAAACCAGCTTGAAGCTGGGCCGGCCAACCCTGGCGCTGCCCAGGGTCTGAGTACCACCGCCTTGCAAAGCATGGCCGCGGCGACCGCTCGGGTGAACAAAAACGAAAAAATCTAGGTCGCTTGCGCCTTCAGGCTGAAAGCCGCCTGCGACCCCGCTGGCTGTGCTTGCAGCAGCCACTGGCTGTCATGAAAAGCCGCCAGCGCCGGCCGGTGCCCGATGGAAACCAGGCCACCCCCCTGCTCACCCACCAGCCCCAGCAGCCGGCGGTAGAGCAGGCTTTCGGTGGCCTCGTCGAGCGCGCTGGTGGCCTCGTCGGCAAATACCCATTGGGGTTTTTTTAGCAGCACGCGGGCAATCGCCAGGCGCTGCTGTTCGCCGCCCGACAGGGTGTGGCCCCAGGCCCGGGTTTGGTCAAGTTGCTGGCCCAAGGGCGCGAGTTCGGCCGCTGTCAGGGCCTGCCGCAGTTCGTCGTCGCTGTAGCGCGCGGCCGGTTCAGGGTAGGCCAGGGCGTCACGCAGCGGCCCGTCCGGAAAATAGGGCCGCTGCGGTATGAACATGGTTTTTGCCGGGCGCGCCAGTTGGCCTTCGGCAAAGGGCCAAATGCCTGCTAGCGTGCGAAACAGCGTTGATTTGCCGCTGCCCGAGGGCCCCTGCAGCAGCACCCGTGCGCCGGCTGCGGCGTGAAGCGAGGTGTCGGCCAGCAGCAGGCGGCCGTTGGGCAGTGCCACTTGCAGCCCGGTGGCCTGCAGCGCGGCTGCGTCCTGGGGCACAAGCGCTGGCCCGGTTTGGCCGATGGCGGCAAACGAGGCCTCGAAACTGGTCAGCCGGTCGGTCGTGGCGCGCCAACTCGCCAGGCTGCTGTAGCTCTCCACAAACCAGCTCAAGGCACCCTGCACCTGGCCGAAAGCGCTCGATATTTGCATCAGCTCGCCGAGCTGTATGGCGCCACTGAAAAAACGCGGCGCTGCCACCACAAAAGGGAACACCACCGCCGCCTGACCAAAAAAGCTGGTGAACCAAATCAGGTTTTTTTGTGCCTTGATCAGTTGCAGGTAGTTGCCCACCACCTTTGAGAATTGCAACTCGAGCTGCGAGCGCTCCACCGCCTCGCCCCGGTCCAGCGCAATCGACTCGCTGTACTCGCGCACCCGCACCATGCGGTGCCGGAAATCTGCCTCCACCCGCTGCTGGACAAAATTGAGTTTGATTTGCGGGCGCCCTATGGCGTGGCTGATCGCGCTGCCCGCGACGCAGTACAGCACCGCCATCCACACCATAAAGCCCGGGATGGTGTAGCTGCTGTCACCCAGCGCAAAGGCAAAGCCGCCTGACAGTGCCCACAAAATACCGACAAAACTCGCCAGCGTGACC
>SHXM01000093.1 GCA_009693325.1 Rhodoferax sp. | reverse complement strand
GGCTGCTGGTCGCGCCGGCCAGCAGTTGTTGGCGCCGCAAAAACCGCGGTTCGCCGCAAGCGCATGGCGGCCGACGCACAGATTGCTAAAATCCCATTCATCCCAGCAACGATCCCTATGACCATGCAGTTCACCCCCTGATCGCCGTGCACATGACCGCCGCCCTTGGTGCGGTGGCCCTCGGCCCTGTTGCCCTTTGGGCACGCAAGGGCGCCAAGCAGCGGCCCAAACTGCACCGCGCCTTCGGCTATGCCTGGGTCACGCTGATGGTGCTGGCTGCCGCGTCAGCCCTGTTCATCCGCGACTTTGGCCTGCCCAACCTGGCCGGCTACACCCCCATCCACCTGCTGATTCCGTACACGCTGTTCTCCATCGTCATGGCTTTTGTCTACTTGGCCCGGGGCGACCTGAAGGGCCACCGCCAGACCATGCAGTGGCTGTACATCGGCGCCTGCGGCATCGCTGGCGCATTCACCCTGCTGCCCAATCGCTACCTGGGCCAACTGGTCTGGGGCCAGTGGCTGGACCTGCTTTGAGCCAGGCCACGGTCGCAACGTCGACGATCACAGCCACCGCACCCCGCATGCTGCGGGGCTGGCGCTGGCTGCTGGCGTCGGCCTCGCTCAATACGATGATTGCGCTGGCACTGACGCTGGGCCACAAAGGCCATGGCATCGGGCTGCACGCCCTGGGCGTGAACTTGGTGTACTCGCAGTGCATCGGGCTGGCCATCTGGGGCTTGATTGACCTGGGTCGGGCGTGGCTGACGCCCGACGAGCCACGGCACTGGCCCCGGCTGGTCGGCATCGTGCCGGTGGGCGTGGTGCTGGGCTTCCTGGGCGGTACCCTGGTAGCCGACACACTGCTGGGCGACCCGGCCGGCGGTAGCCTGACTATGCTGGGATCGGGCCAAAGCGCGGGTAAGCTGCTGATGAGCCTGGCGATTGGCGCAGGCTGCACCTATTACTTTATGAGCCAGTCCCGGCTGGCGAGCGCGCGCGAGGAAGCCGCCCGCGCCAGCGCCCAGGCCGAGGCGGCGCAACGGCAGGCGGCCGAGTCGCAGCTCAAACTGCTGCAAACCCAGCTGGAGCCGCACATGCTTTTCAACACCCTGGCCAACCTGCGTGTGCTGGTCGGGCTGGACCCGGCCCGGGCCCAGACCATGTTGGACCACCTGATTGCCTACCTGCGCGCCACGCTGGGCGCCTCCCGCGCCACCATGCACCCCTTGCAAGACGAGTTCGAGCGGCTGGCCGACTACCTGGCGCTGATGGCGGTGCGCATGGGGCCGCGTCTGAGCTTTACCCTGGACCTGCCAGACGAGCTGCGCGCGGCACCGGTGCCGCCCCTGTTGCTGCAGCCGCTGTTGGAAAACAGCATCCGCCATGGCCTGGAGCCCAAGCTTGAAGGCGGCAGCATCCGCGTGCAGGCGCAAATGCAGGGCAGCCGCCTGCTGCTGACGGTGACAGACACCGGCCTGGGTTGCGATACCGCTACGCCGCCAGCCACCACGACACTGACCAGTGGCTTTGGCCTAGCCCAGGTGCATGAACGCCTGCAGACCTGCTACGGCGCTGAGGGTGCTATTGAAATAGTAGCTATACCCTCAGGTGGGACAAGGGTTAGCATCAGTTTTCCCTTAAAAAAGTGACGCTGGAATGAGCAGCCCTCCCCACCCTCCCCGCCCCATGGCCCTGATCGCCGAGGACGAGCCGCTGCTCGCCGCCGCCCTGCAAGCAGAATTGGCCCGCCTTTGGCCTGACCTGCAGGTGCTGGCCAGCGTGGGCGATGGGCATAGCGCCGTGGCGCAGGCCCTGGCGCTGCGGCCCGATGTGTTGTTTTTTGATATACGCATGCCGGGCTTGAGCGGTCTGGACGCGGCTGCCGCGCTAGCCGACGCCTGGGACACCGCCACACCGGGCGCCAAGCCGTTCCCGGCACTGGTGGTTGTGACAGCTTATGAACAGTACGCCGTGCAGGCCTTTGAGACCCAAGCGGTGGACTACCTGCTTAAACCGGTGCAGCCTGAGCGCCTGAAGAAAACCATACAAAAACTTCAGCAAAGCCTTGCCAGTAAAGGCTCTGCTGCTACTGATTTTGAAGCGACGATGAGCCAGTTGCGGGGCCTGCTCGAAATGTCATCCTCGCCACTCTCCGCAGCCAACCCTGCGCCCACGTGGCTGCAGCACATCCAGGCCAGCGTGGGCAACGCGATCCACCTGGTACCGCTGCCCGAGGTGCTGTATCTGGAGGCAGCAGACAAGTATGTGCGGGTGCTGACCGCCGACCGCGAGTACCTGATCCGCACCCCGCTCAAAGAGCTGCTGCCGCAGCTAGACCCCGTCCAGTTTTGGCAGATTCACCGCGGCACGGTGGTAAACAGCGGCTCCATTGAGCTGGCGTCGCGGGACGAGCAGGGCCGGCTAAGCCTGTCGCTGCGTGGCCGCCCGGAACGACTGGCGGTCAGCCGGCTATTTGCCGGTCAATTTAAGGCGATGTGAACCCGCAGTTCGTGCGATGATGCACATCCAATTTAAATAAGCTGCATGTCCGAGAACCTAACTGATTTTTCTGTGCCGCTGTTTCCCCTGGGCACTGTGCTCTACCCGGGAGGTTTGTTGCCCCTACAGATCTTTGAGGTGCGCTACCTCGACATGATCGGTAAATGCCACCGCAGCGGCTCACCCTTTGGCGTGGTTACCCTGACCAAGGGCTCTGAAGTGCGCAGGCCCGACATTGGCCAGCCCGGGGGTGACGGATTTGCCGAAGAAACTTTTCACCCGGTCGGCACGCTCGCCACCATCACTGATTTTTCAAGTCCGCAACCGGGCTTGATGGTCATTCGCTGCAAGGGCACCCAGCGTTTTCGCATCAGCGGCTCTGACCGGCACCGGCACGGCCAATGGTTTGCCAGCGCAGTACCGCTGGCTGAGGACTTTGGCATTGAAGTGCCAGATGATCTGCGCGACGCCTCCACAGCCCTGAACAACCTGATCAACACACTGCATGCACGCGAACTCGACCCCGATCAGATGCCCCTGCTGGCGCCCTACCTGCTGCAGGACTGCGGCTGGGTCGCCAACCGCTGGTGCGAGTTGCTGCCCATGCCGCTTGACCAAAAACACCGCATGATGACCTTGGACAGTCCGGTGCTGCGCCTTGAATTGGTGTGCGACATGCTCAGACAAAAGGGAATCCTGAAATAAGAGGCACAAAAGCAGTCTATTCATGGCTCAAAGGATGCAGATAATCGGCCGATAAGAGAATCAATCCAGGCTCACAGACATGTCATTGCATTACATCAACGCCGCCAACGTCTTGCCCGACAACAAGATGCGGATGTACCCCACCAAGGTGATCAACATCATTGGTGGACCGGGTTGTGACAAATCCTTGTTCAGCTCGGCCATCATCCTGCGGCTGAACCTGCGCCACAAGAGCGTGGAAAGCATCCCAGACTACGCCAAATCGCTGGTCTGGCAGCAAGACTTTGAAGCCCTGAAAAACCAGTACCTGATTGCCAAGCGGCAGTTTGAGATGATCAACCTGCTCGACGGACAGGTGCAATACCTGGTGACCGAGTGCTCTTTGCCGCAAGTGCTGTACTACAACGAGCACTACGAGGACAACATTTGTGATGTCGCCAAAACGCGTGGACACATCTTGGCCTGGTACAAGCAACACAACAACGTGAACGTGATGGTGGAGCGAGGCGACAAGAAATACGTGCACACCGGCCGGTTTCAGGACGAGGTGCATGCCCGCGCCATTGACCGGGCTCTGCGCCAAAGCCTGACGCGCGAGCACATGCCTTTTACCGTGCTGCCGCCCGACGTGGACGCCATCAACGCTTTTGCCGACGCGCTGGAATAGCGCTGTCCATGCTGAGGCCGCCACACAGGGGGCCGACTAAAATCGGCTCATGAGTTCACCCAAGCCTGACAAGGCCAGCAGCAATGACGCCAAAACCAGCAACTTCTTGCGCCAGACCATCGAGCATGACCTGGCCGCCGGCACCTACGCCCAGCGTCGCTGGGGCGGCAGCCCGGGTGACGCCGCCCACCATGCCGCCGGCCCGCTGGACCCGGCCAAGGTCCGCACCCGCTTTCCGCCCGAGCCCAATGGCTACCTGCACATCGGCCACGCCAAAAGCATCTGCCTGAACTTTGGCCTGGCGCGGGACTATGGCGGCGTGTGCCACCTGCGCTTTGACGACACGAACCCCGAAAAAGAAGACACCGAGTACGTCAACAGCATCATCGACGCGGTGAAGTGGCTGGGCTTTGACTGGAACGGCGCGCCCGACGCGCCGCCCTACCAGGCCAGCGACTACTTTGGCTTCATGTACCGGGCGGCCGAACACCTGATAGAAACCGGCCAGGCCTATGTGGACGAGCAAACACCTGAGCAGATGCGCCTGAACCGGGGCGACTTTGGCAAACCCGGGGTGGACAGCCCGTTTCGCGCCCGCACCCCCGCCGAGAACCTGGCCCGCTTTCGCGAGATGCGCGATGGCCTGCATGAGGATGGCAGCATGGTGCTGCGCGCCAAGATCGACATGGCGCACCCCAACATCAACCTGCGCGACCCGGCCGTTTACCGCATTCGCCGTGCCACCCACCACAACACCGGCGACACCTGGTGCATCTACCCGATGTACACCTTTGCCCACCCCATCGAGGACGCGCTGGAGCAGATCACCCACAGCATCTGCACGCTGGAGTTTGAAGACCAGCGCCCGTTTTACGACTGGCTGCTGGGCAAGCTGTGCCAGGGCGGCCTGCTGGGCGCGCCGCCGCCGCACCAGTACGAGTTTGCCCGGCTCAACCTCACCTACGTGATCACCAGCAAGCGCAAACTGGCCCAGCTGGTTTACGACCACAAGGTGAGCGGCTGGGACGACCCGCGCATGCCCACAATAGTGGGGCTGCGCCGGCGCGGCTACACGCCGCAGAGCCTGCAGCTGTTTGCCGAGCGCATCGGCGTGACCAAGAGCGACAGCTGGATTGACTACGCCACGCTGGAAGGCTGCCTGCGCGAAACCCTGGACCACAGCGCCCCGCGCGCCATGGCCGTACTGGACCCCATCAAACTGGTGCTCACCAACTGGGATGAGGTCATGGGCGCCGGCACCATAGACGAATGCAGCGCCCCGGTGCACCCGCACCACCCTGAGCTGGGCCAGCGCCATTTCAAAATGGGCCAGGAGGTGTGGATCGAACGCAGCGACTATGAAGAGACGCCGCCCAAGGGTTTCTTCCGGTTGTTCCCCCCAAGCATTGACGCGGGCGGCAATGCGGTGCCAGGAAGCAGGGCGCGGCTGAAATACGGCCACGTGATCGAATGTACCGGCGCTATCAAAGATGAAGCAGGAAACCCAAGCGTCGTGCTGACCCGGCTGCTGCCTGACACCAAAAGCGGCACTCCCGGCAGCGACAGCGTCAAGGTCAAAGGCGTGATCACCTGGGTGGGCGTGAATGAGGCCAGCGCCGCCGAAGTGCGCCTGTACGACCGGCTGTTTACCGACCCCCAGCCCGACGCCGGCGGCAAAGACTTCATTGAGAGCCTGAACCCCCACAGCCTGAAAGTGGTGACCGCCATGGTGGAACCCTCGGTGGCCAGCGCCCAGCCCGACCAGAAGTTCCAGTTTGAACGCCACGGCTACTTCACCGCCGACCGCGTGGACCATGTGCCGGGGCAGCGGGCGGTGTTCAATTTGGCGGTGGGGTTGAGGGATGGGTGGGGTAAGTAGTCCACGCATTTGACTGACGGCAGTTCGCCCCCCGCGCCAGCTTAATGCCCCATCTCCGCCATCAACCCCGGCCGCCCGCCCAGCCCCATGGATGCGTCCAACACGGAGTCGTGCAGCACGCGGCTGTGAGGGGTGAGCAAAAAGGCGATCAGTTCGGCAATTTCCTGCGGCTCGATCAGCCTTTGCTTGGGTAGGCGCGCCACAAAGCCCTGCGCTCTGCGTCGGTCATGGCGTTCAGGGTGCTAGCCTGGAACATGGCGGTGTTGGCGGCGCCGGGGCAGATGGCAAACACGTCCAGAGGCGTGTGCACGTGCTCGGCGGCGATCTGGCGGGTCATGAAGGCCACCGCGGCCTTGCTCATGCCGTCGGCCAGCCGGAAATGCGGAAAAGCCGCCATGCCGCCGCCCACCGAGCTGATGCTCACCAGCTTGGCAGCGGGCAGTGCCGCCAGGGCCAGGTCGCCCCACTGGCTGCGCATGTGGGCCACAAACAGCTGCGTCAGCGTCAGCGTGCCGGCGGCGTTGATATGCAGCAGCAATTCGTCCTGCTGGGTGCTGTCGCTGGCGTAGTCGGCCACGGTGGCGGTGCCCACGGCCGCGTTGTTGACCAGTGCATCCAGCCGGCCCCAGGCGGCCAGCACTTCGGCAAAAAACGCACGGATGGATGCGCTGTGCGCCAGGTTCAAGGGGTGCAGGCTGATGCGGTCGCTGTGTTCGCCAAGCTCGGCCTTCAGGGCCCTGGCCTGCTCTGGCGATTCAACCCCCTGCGCATAGCTGGCGGCCACGGCCCAGCTGTCTTGCAGCAGGCGGCGCACCGTGGCGCGGCCGATGCCGCCCAAGGCTCCGGTGACGATGGCGACTTGGCGGGTGGGGTGGGGCATGACAGGGGGTGGTTCCGATAGCCAGTTCAGTGGCTGTGCAGCTTTTCCTGCAACCACACCTTGATGAGTGACTGGTAGGGCACGTCACGGGCATTGGCTGCGATCTTGATGGCGTCCAGCAAATGCTGCGGCAGGCGCAGCGAGATCGTCTTGGTGGTCGGCTTCAAATTCGGCATCGTTGCCTTCGTGGCCTTGGACCAGTCCAGGCGCTCGGTGGAATCATGCGATTCCCAATAGGCGCGTTCCTGGGCTTCATTGGCAAATGTCGGAATGGGTTTAGTGGGCTTGTTCATAAACTGCTCGCTCCTTTCGGTGCATGTCCCTGGCAGAAATAACGCGAATCAACTGAGCAGCCCGCCGCAGGCTCAACGTGACGTGCAATAGTCGCTCTCCATCGGATTTGCCCAGGCCATGAAGTCTGGGCTCCAGCTGGCTGTGGTTGCCATCCTCCAGCAACAACAACGGTGCATTGAAAAAAACCTGCTCTGCCTCAGCCATGGATACGCCATGCTTGTCATTCTTGCGAGCATTGCCGTCGTCCCAGTCGAACCCAACAATTGCGCTGAAATCGATCATTTTTGTATATCACCATAATGTACATAAATGACATGCGCTGCCATCAGGCTGAACCAAACACCTGCCGCTCAAGTAGGATCGTAATGAACCATGACCTTCGCCTCTGCCTAGTGCTGCATCGGGATGCCTTGGATGAAGACATCTCCATTGCCGGGTTGCTGGCTGGCCAGCCCGACCTGTCACGGCGGGGAAAACAACAGCACGCGGTCTGAGCTAAGGCCTTAAGGCCAACCCGCCGTGCAGATGCCGCACCGTGGTGTGGCCCTGGCTGTGCAGCCAGTGCGCCACTTGCTGGCTACGGTTACCGCTGCGGCACACCAAGACCACAGGGGCGCCGCCAGACCACAGCGCTGCATGATGCGGCAGTTCGCTCACCGGGGCGCTGACGGCGGTGCGATCGCCATGATGCATCCCGCCGCCGACCTGCTGCTCGGCCATTTCGCGCAGGTCCACCAGCCGGGCGGCCGGGTGGGCGTTCAGGAAGGCATCCAGCTCGTGCCAGTGCAGCGTGGCGGCTGTCGCTGCCACATCCGGTAACGGGTTCAAAGGGCCGGTCGGGGCCCAGGCTGGCGCAGCCGCTACCGGCATGCCGGCCATGGCCTGGCCGCAGCGCTCAATGGCCTCGCAGGCGGCAGCCACCAGGGCTTCGGTGGTTAGCAGGCCGATCGACATTCGCACCGCCGATTCGCAACGCCAGGCCGGCAGGCCCATCGCCACCAACACATGGCTGGGCTGAGCCTTGCCAGCACTGCAGGCGCTGCCCGCGCTTACCCTCAGGCCGGCGGCGTCAAACACGTCCAGCACCTGTTTGCTGGGTAGGCCCGGCACCGAAAAATTGAGCGTGGTGGGCAGGCTGTGCGCCAGCGGGGTGTTGAATACGATGGGTGGGAAAGCATGGCGCAGCGCACGTTCCAGCTGGTCGCGCAGGGCCAGAAGTTGGTTGTGGCTGGCAAAGCTGCCGCCCTGCTGCAGGGCCTGCAGCACCGCGCCCAGGGCGGCGATGCCGGGCATGTTTTCGGTGCCGCTGCGCAAGCCGCCTTCCTGCCCGCCACCGACCACCAGCGGTGTGAACGGCGCGCCGCGCCGCGCATACAGCAGGCCGATGCCCTTGGGCGCGTGTAGTTTGTGGCCAGAAAAAACCGCATAGTCAATGCTGTTGCGCTGCAGTTGCACATCGAGTTTGCCCAGGGCCTGGACGCTGTCTACCAGCCACAAAGGGCGGCCCGCTGCGCCACCGAGCAAAGCGGCGATGCCAGCGAGGTCGCTGATGGCACCGGTTTCATTGTTTGCGGCCATGGTGCACAACAGGGCCGTGTCTGGCAGCAGTTTGGCAAGGGCGGCGAGATCATGCCGGCCTTGGCTGTCAACCGGCAGGGCCTGAAGAGACAACCCCAGGCCGAGCACCTGGTTCCAATGCACCATGGCCTCAGGCAGGGCCTTGTGCTCGGTAGCACCGAAGACCAACAACGAGCCGGTGGTCTGCCCCGCCGCCCGACGCTCACGGATGTTGCACAGCGCTGAAAGCACGGCGGTCTGTATGCCCTCGGTCGCACCGCTGGTGAACACCACATGGCCGTCATTTGCCCCGATGACTACCGCAGCCTGTTCACGTACGCCTTGCAGCAACTGCTTGGCAAGCAGGCCCTGCGAGTGGCTGCTGCTGGGGTTGCCAAAGCCCTGCGTCATCACTTGGCTGGCGGCGCCAATGGCCGCGGGCAAGACCTCAGTGGTGGCGTTGCAATCAAGATAGATCGAGCAGGACATGGATAAAACTCAAGGGGAGAACAATGGCGATGAGTTTAGAAAAAAACTGCGGGGATTACATTCCAAAGTTTGTTTAAATTCCAGATATATTAGAATTTAATTCTAAATTAAGTTATTTTTATAGAAAATTATGCTAGATCGACGCGATATTCAGATTTTGGATGCCGTGCAACGGGATGCCACCTTGTCCACAGCGGCACTCGGTGCTCAGATCGGACTCTCCAGCACGCCCTGCTGGAAGCGGGTCAAGCGACTGGAAGATGATGGCTTGATAGAGCGACGCGTGGCCATCGTCAATCGTCAGGCAGTGGGCCTGCCGGTCACGGTGTTTGTCAGCATCCGCGCTGGCCAGCACGACGAAAAGTGGCTGGTCCGCTTTGCAGCGGTCGTCAGCGCACTGCCCGAGGTGCAAGAATTCCATCGCATGAGCGGCGATGTTGATTACCTGCTCAAGGTGGCTGCTTCCAGCATCGAGGGCTACGACCTGTTTTACAAAAAACTCATTGGCCTGGCCGACATGGCAGGCGTGTCGTCAGCCTTCTCCATGGAACAAATCAAGAGCACCACGGCACTGCCGCTGCTTTGACCCAGCCGGCGACTGCAAAAGCCAGAAAAAATAGTAAGCTCACCGAACCAGCCAGAAGGACAAGCTCATGAAAAAACTCAAGGTCACGATCAAGTTGGAGATGTGGGTGCCAGACGACTGGGAAGTGGTTCACACCTCAGAAGACACGCCGGTCCTAAAACTGCCCAACGGTCAGTTTCTTGACCTGGCCATCGAGCCCCTGTTCGCTTCAGACCCGGAAGATCTGTGGACGGGCGCTGAAGACGACAGCGCCCTGCACGCTGTTTTGGACATGGTTGAGAGCGAAGAAGTGCTGTATGAATTTGTCACCCACTGAACAGTGCGCGGGTTGGCTGCTGTGGGCGCATCTAAAAATAACGCGGGAGCCTAGTGGAACTGCTCTTCTTCGGTTGAGCCGGTCAGGGCTGTGACGCTGGATTTGCCGCCCTGGATGGCTGTGGTGACTTCATCAAAGTAGCCGGTGCCGACCTCCTGCTGGTGCGACACAAAGGTGTAGCCGCGTTCGCGGGCGGCGAATTCGGGTTCTTGCACTTTCTCGACATAAGCCGTCATGCCGCGCTTAACATAGTCTTGCGCCAAATCAAACATGCTGTACCACATGGAGTGAATGCCAGCGAGGGTGATGAACTGGTATTTGTAGCCCATGGCGCCGAGTTCGCGCTGAAACCTGGCAATGGTGGCGTCGTCGAGGTTTTTCTTCCAGTTGAAAGAAGGCGAACAGTTGTAGGCCAGCATCTTGCCGGGGTGCTTGGCATGCACCGCTTGGGCAAATTTTTGGGCAAAGCTCAGATCCGGCGTGCCGGTTTCGCACCACACCAGGTCCGCATAGTTTGAATAGGCTACCGCGCGGGAAATGGCTTGGTCCATGCCTTTGCGTGTTTTATAAAAGCCCTCAGCGGTGCGCTCGCCAGTCAAGAAGGGTTTGTCGTTGTCGTCGTAGTCGCTGGTCAGCAGGTCGGCGGACTCGGCATCGGTTCGGGCTATCACCAGCGTTGGCACGCCACAGACATCTGCCGCCATGCGCGCGGCGATGAGCTTTTGGCAAGCCTCGGCCGTGGGCACCAGCACCTTGCCACCCATATGACCACATTTTTTGACCGAGGCGAGTTGGTCTTCCCAGTGCACGCCTGCAGCGCCTGCGCGGATCATGGCCTTCATCAGCTCGAAGGCGTTGAGCACGCCACCAAAACCGGCCTCGGCATCGGCAACGATGGGGGCAAAGTTGTCGATGTAGCCCTTGTCGCCGGCATCAATGCCCTTGGAATGCTGAATTTCATCAGCCCGGCGAAAGGTGTTGTTGATGCTCTCCACCACGTTGGGAACCGAATCCACCGGGTAAAGCGACTGGTCGGGGTACATGGATGCATAGGCATTGTTGTCTGCGGCCACTTGCCAGCCCGACAAGTAGATGGCCTTGACCCCAGCCTTGACCTGCTGCATCGCCTGCCCGCCAGTCAGGGCGCCGAGGCAATTGACATACGGATCAGTGTGGAGCATGTCCCACAGCTTTTCGGCGCCTCGGCGGGCCAGAGTGTGCTCAATCGGAAAAGAACCACGCAGCCGCACCACATCGGCGGCGCTGTAGCCACGTTGGATACCCCTCCAGCGGGGCTGGGTCGCCCATTCTTTTTCAAGTGCCGAAATTTGCTGCTCTCGGCTCAGTTGCTCGGTCAGGGTTTGTGGCATGAGATCACTCCTTGGTTGGTAAAACTGCGGCTTCTGCGGCTCAGGTGGCCGTCAGTCCATGGCGTGATTC
>SHXM01000092.1 GCA_009693325.1 Rhodoferax sp. | reverse complement strand
CTCGGCGGCGGCTTCATTACCCAAAACGGCCCCCTGTATGCCTGCTGGGACGGCCAGCGTGTGCGGCTGGGCTTTCGGGTCGAGGCACGGCATTGCAACCAGATGAATATTTGCCATGGCGGCATGCTCGCCACCTTTGCCGACATGCTGATACCCGTGGTCAATATGTACCAAGGCAGCAGCCAGCGGCGATTTTTGCCAACCATCAGCCTTCAGATCGATTACCTCAGCCCGGCCCGGCTGGGCGCCTGGGTGCAGGGCGAGGGCAGCGTTTTGAGGACCAGCCGAAACCTGCTGTTCGGTCAGGGCCTGGTCGGCGCTGATGGCGAGCCCGCCCTGCGCGTGAGCGGTATCTTCAAACTCGGGCCGCTGATCGGAGACGGCAATGATCCTGACCCCCTGCACATGGGCCCCTTGGCTTAACATCGACCCATGAACAGCGCCGCCCTCGATCCTGCTGCCGGGCCCGTGCCCTTGCAGCAGGACGCCGCCATCATCGGCCTGGTGGGCCTGGCCCATGCCAGCTCGCATTTCTCGCACCTGTTGTTGCCCCTGCTGTTTCCGGTGTTCATGACCGAGTTCGGCCTGAGCTACTCGCAGCTTGGTTTGCTCATGACGGTTTTTTTCGTCGTCTCGGGCGCTGGGCAGGCGCTGGCCGGATTTGCTGTGGACCGACTGGGCGCGCGTCCCCTGTTGCTGGCATCGATGGCGATTTTTGTGCTGGCCTGCGCCCTGGCCTCCCTGGCCAATGGGTATGCGGCGCTGCTCGGCGTGGCAGTGCTGGCTGGCCTGGGCAATGCCGCCTTTCATCCGGTTGATTTCACCATCATGAACCAGCGAGTCTCGCCCCTGCGCCTGGGCCATGCATTCAGCGTGCATGGCCTGACCGGTAATCTGGGTTGGGCTGCAGCGCCCCTGTTTTTCGCCAGTCTGTCGAGCCTATATGGCTGGCGCAACGCTTATCTTGCAGCGGCCGCGCTCTACCTGGCCATTCTGGGGCTGCTTTACTTGCAGCGAGACCGCCTCAGCACCCGGGTGTTGCAACGCCAGGCGGGCGGCGTACCCGAGGACCGGCTGGCTTTCATGCGCTTGCCGGTGGTGTGGTGGTGTTTTGCTTTCTTTTTGCTCTCAACCATGACCCTGGCCGTGGTGCAGAGCTTTTCGGTGTCGATTCTCAAGGCTATGCACGGGGTGAGCTTCGAGGCAGCCACACTGACCCTGACCGCCTACAGCCTTTGCGGTGCTGCTGGCATGCTGGTCGGCGGCTTTGTGGCGGCCCGCTCCCGTAACAGCGACCGGGTGGTGGCGCTGGCCATGACGGCAGCGGCTTTTTGTCTGGTGCTTTGCAGCACCGGCCTGTTGGGTGGCACCGGCAGCATGGTGCTGTTGGCGGCTACCGGTTTTGCCGTGGGCCTGGGCGGCCCTTCGCGCGACATGATGATCAAGCGTGCCACCCCGCGCGAAGCCACCGGCCGGGTCTATGGGCTGGTGTACTCCGGGCTTGATGTCGGCTTTGCCCTGTCGCCGCTGCTGTTTGGTCTGATGATGGACCGGGGCTGGTATGCCGCCACATTGCTGGGCGCGGCCCTCACCCTGCTGCTGGGCGTGTTCGCCGCGCTGGGGGTTGGCAAGCGAAGCCTGGCCGGAACCGCAAAGCCATGACCCAGCGAATTGCCGGCCACCTGCTGGTTGAGTGCCTGATCGCGCAAGGTGTCAAGCAGGTGTTTGGCGTGCCTGGCGAAAGCTATCTGGCAGTGCTTGACGGCTTTCATCGCTATGCCGACCAAATCCAGTTCATCATCAACCGCCAGGAGGGGGGCGCCGCCTTTATGGCCGAGGCGCACGGCAAACTCACCGGCCGGCCCGGTGTGTGCTTTGTTACCCGGGGTCCTGGCGCCACCAATGCCTCCATTGGCGTGCACACCGCCTTCCAGGACTCAAGCCCCATGGTGCTGTTTGTCGGCGATGTGGCGAGCGACACGCGCGACCGTGAGGCCTTTCAGGAAGTCGACTATTCCAGTTTTTTTGGCCCCAGCACCAAGGGAATGGCCAAACGGGTGGAGCGCATCGACGATGCGCAGCGCATCCCGGAATACGTGGCGCGGGCCTTTGCCACCGCCATGAACGGCCGCCCCGGGCCGGTGGTGCTGGTGCTGCCCGAAGACATGCTGACCCAGCCCGTGACGGCGCACCCCGTGACTGGCCTGAATGCCCAGCCGCTGCCGCGCTTGGCGCCGGTGGATGCCTGGAGCGACCCGGGAGCACTGCGCCGGCTGCGCGAACTGCTCTTGCAAGCGCAGCGACCTATCGTGATCGCCGGGGGCAGTGGCTGGACTGTGCAGGCCGCCCAGGCCCTGCAGCGCTTTGCCGACAACTGGTGCCTGCCGGTGGGCAACGCCTTTCGCTTTCAGGACACCTTTGACAACCACCACCCGCTGTATGCGGGCGACGTCGGCATTGGCATCAACCCGCGGCTTGCCGAGCGAATTCGCAGCAGCGATCTGATCATCGCGATCGGGCCGCGCCTGGGCGAGATGACCAGTGGCGGCTACACCCTGTTCGAGGTGCCGCGACCGCGCCAGAGCCTGGTGCATATCCATGCCAGCGCCGAAGAACTGCACCGGGTTTACCATGCCGATCTGGCCATTAACGCCAGCATGAGCGCGGCAGCCCGATCGCTCGAAGTGCTGAGCGCACCGGCGACGCTGCCTTGGACGGCATGGAGCGAGGGCTGTCACGCCGACTACCTGGCCAATCTGGTGCCGCAACCCCTGCCCGGCGAGATCGACATGCCCGCAGTGGTGGCCTGCTTGCAAAAACATTTGCCCGCCGATGCGGTCCTGACCAACGGCGCCGGCAACTTTGCCAGCTGGGTGCACCGCTTTTACCGTCACCACGGCCTGGCCAAGGGCTACAAAACCCAGCTGGCTCCAACTAATGGCGCCATGGGCTACGGCGTGCCGGCCGGCATTGCGGCGGCTATCACCACCGGGCGCACGGTTCTGACCATGACCGGCGATGGCGATTTTTTGATGACCGGCCAGGAACTGGCCACCGCCGTTCAATACGGCGCCAAGACCATCATCGTGCTGCTCAACAACGGTATGTTTGGCACCATCCGCATGCACCAGGAGCGCGAGTACCCGACCCATGTGGCCGGCACCGGCTTGCGCAACCCCGATTTCGTGGCGCTGGCCCAGGCCTATGGCTACGCTGCCCAGCGCATCACCCGCACCGACGAGTTTGAGCCGGCGCTGCTGGCAGCACTGGCGCGGCCGCAGGGCAGCCTGATCGAGGTGGTGCTAGATCCAGAGGTCATCAGCACCCGCGGCACGCTGTCGGCGATCCGAGATAAGGCGTTAGGGACATTGCTACCAAAAAACTAGCGTAAAAGTCAAGCTGGACAAGGCGCAAAAAATTTCACTCAAAAAAAAGGCCGGCGCAAGCCGGCCTTTTGGGTTTGCGACAGGCGCGCTTATTTGAGATGTTTGCCGATCAGGCCTGCCATCTCGAACATCGATACCTGGGCCTTGCCAAAGACTTCCTTGAGCTTGGCGTCGGCGTTGACATTGCGTTTGTTGGCTGCGTCTTGAAGTTTATGCTTTTTGATGTAGACCCACATCTTGCTGACCACCTCGGTCCGCGGCAGCGGGGCGGCACCGACCACAGCGGCTAGGGCAGCGCTGGGGGTCAGGGGCTTCATGAAAGCAGCGTTGGCGACGCGTTTTTTGGCCGGTGCCTTGACTGCTTTTTTAGCCGGTGCTGCCTTTTTGGCAGGTGCGGCTTTCTTCGCAGCTACTTTTTTAGCCGCGACGACTTTCTTTGCAGGTGCCGCTTTCTTGGCGGGTGCAGCCTTTTTAGCTGGAGCTTTCTTTGCAGTTGCCATAATTTATTTACCTTCCAGAAGTTGATGAAACACCAGAAAAAAAGCAGTTCTTCTCTGGCTGTGCGCATCCTAATAGAGAAAACAGCTGTTTCATAGGGGAATATCGTATTTTTCGCTGGGACGTAGCTTTTTTGGCGATTTTTTGGCGATTTGGGTTTTTTTGCCCCTCAAGAGCCTGCCTCGCCGGCCTGTAGCTTGAGCCCTTGCCAAACTTGTGAACAGTTTGCCCGGAGGCTTTGCAATTGGCACCATGCGGGCCCGCACAGATGGTGTAAGTTCAAGCCTTGCCAACCAACACAGGGTGAACCATGGGCTTGGGTCAATTTGCGTACGCTGGTACGCCAACCGCTTTTTAGGTGCTGCTGCGCTCCATGACCAGCCCTTTGCGCCCGGCACTGGCACGCCCGAGCCGGGCGGCCTGAGCAGTTCGCAACTGCTGACCCTGATCGAAGGTCTGGCACCCCTGAACATGGTCGGCATGGACTGCGTGGAGGTGGCGCCCGCCTAAGATCACGCCGAGCTGACTAGCCAGGTCGCGGCTACTTGTGTCTGGACCTATTTGTGCGGTCAGATCGCCAAGCTGCCCAGGACCTGGCCCGACCATGCTGCTTGACTCCGACAACCAACTTGACCGTCGCAGCTACTACGAGGCCAGCGTCACCCGGCCGCGGCTGCTGCCGCCTCTGAAGGGCGACCACGAGACCGATGTGCTGGTGGTGGGTGCCGGCTTTGCCGGCCTGTCGGCGGCGATCGAGCTGGCGCAGCGCGGCATACGGGTGGTGGTGCTGGAGGCTGATCGCGTTTGCAGCGCAGCCTCGGGACGCAACGGCGGGCAGGCCATTGCCGGTTTTGCCAGCGGACAAGCGCCGTTTGAGCACCAGCTACGGCATTTTGCTGACCGGTGACGAGCTGATTTGCGCCTTTGGCCGCCTGGTTTGCCTACGAAAAATTTGGCTACCGGCCGGACCTGGTCACTTTCGCCAAGGCGGTGACCAGCGGCTATGTGCCGCTGGGTGGTATGCTGGTTGGTAACCAGGTGGCAGATGTGTTGATCAACCGGGGCGGCGAATTTACCCACGGGTACACCTACAGTGGGCATCCCGTGGCATGCGCCGTGGCCCTGGCGAACTTGGACCTCATGGAGCGCGAGCAGTTGCCGCAACGGGTACGCGATGATCTCGCACCCTATTTGGCGCTGCGCTTTGCAGACATTGCGGCTCACCCGCTGGTCGGCTTGGCCGAGACCTGCGGCTTCATGGCCGGGCTGGTTTTGGTAAAAGCTGCAACGCTTTGCCAAGGCTGCCAGAGTGGGTATGATTTGCCGCGGGTACTGCTTTGAAAACGGGCTGATCATGCGGGCGGTGGGCGACCGAATGATCATCGCGCCGCCCCTGGTGGTGACGCATGGGCAGGTTGACGACATGGTCGCCTTGATCCTGACATGCCTGGACTTGACCTACCAAGAGGTGAAGCAGCGGGGCTGGCTGGCCTAGGTGTTGCACGCAGATGCTTAGGCACGCGCTCGGTTTAGTATTCGGGGCTGGGGTATGTTGGATGGTTTTTCAGGAGAATCAATTGGATACTGTCAAAAAACATGGTTTGAGTGGGAAATTTTGGGCCGGTTTTGTGCTGGCAGGCTGCATGGCGATGACCGCCACTGCCGTGCTGGCGCAAGACGCCAGGGTGCTCAACATTTACAACTGGTCGGACTACATCGCACTTGACACGATCCAGAATTTTGAGAAAGAAACTGGTATCAAGGTGCGCTATGACACCTTTGACAACAACGAAATCCTACATGCCAAGCTGGTCGCCGGGAAAACCGGCTACGACATCGTGGTGCCGTCGTCAAACTGGGCCCGGCTGCAAATGGACGGTGGCTTGCTGCGCAAGCTCGACAAAGCGCTGCTTCCCAACCTGAAAAACCTCGATCCTGACATTCAGGCGCAGATTGCCAGCATGGATTCGGGCAACCAGTATTTGGTCAACTGGCTTTGGGGCTACACAACGGTCGGCATCAACACCGCCAAGGTCAAGGCGGCGCTGGGCAGCGAGCCGCTTCCGGCCAATGCCTGGGAACTGGTGTTCAACCCCAAGTACGCCAGCCGGCTCAAAGGCTGCGGCGTGTCGGTGCTCGACGCCGCCTCCGAAATCCTGCCCGCAGCCTTGCACTACCTTGGCAAAGACCCGTTCAGCAAGAACGCGGCCGACTACCAGGAGGCGGCGGTCATGCTCAAGGCAGTGCGACCTTTTATCACGCTGTTCAGCAGTTCGGGCTACATCAATGATTTGGCCGGCGGCTCCATTTGCGCCTCGCTGGGCTGGAGCGGTGACATCAACATTGCCCGGCAACGCGCGATTGACGGCAAGACCGGGCAGGATGTGCAGGCACTGATCCCCAGCAACGGAGGCATCCTGTTCTTTGACATGATGGCTATCCCGGTCGATGCGCCCAATGCGCAAAACGCCCACGCCTTCATCAACTACATCATGCGCCCGGAGGTGCATGCCTCGTTGACCAACAAGGTGTTTTATGCCAACCCCAACAAGGAATCACGCAAGTTTGTCAATCCTGAGGTAGCCAACAACCCCACGGTGTTCGTCAGCCCCGCGCAGATGGCCACCATGAAGCCGCCCAAGGCCCTGACGAATGACATCAGGCGCCTGGTCACCCGGACCTACACAAGTTTCAAGTCTGGCTTGTAGACGCTTTGGTGGCCTGATATCGAATCCAGTCGCATGAGCGCCCCCAAGCCCGTCGTGGCAGAGCCTTTTCTGCAAATCAAGCGCATCGTCAAACAATATGGCGATGTGTTTGCGGTGGATGATGTCTCGCTGAATATCGAGAAAGGCGAAATATTTGCGCTGCTGGGCTCCTCGGGCTGCGGTAAATCCACCTTGTTGCGCATGCTTGCCGGTTTCGAGCAGCCAACGGCGGGCCAGATTTTGCTCGAAGGCCAGGATATTGTGGGCCTGGCCCCCTATGAGCGGCCGATCAACATGATGTTTCAAAGCTATGCGCTCTTCCCGCACCTGAGCGTTTGGGACAATGTCGCTTTTGGCTTGCGCCGCGATCACCTGCCCAAAGCCGAAATCGAAGAGCGGGTGGCCCGCATGCTCGATCTGGTGCAGCTCAAGGCCTATGCCAAACGCCATCCGCACCAGCTCTCCGGTGGTCAGCAGCAGCGGGTGGCGCTGGCGCGCAGCCTGGCCAAGCGGCCGCGCCTTTTGCTGCTCGATGAGCCGCTGGGCGCCCTGGACAAGAAACTGCGCGAGAGCACGCAACTCGAACTGGTTGGCATCATCGAGCAGGTCGGCGTTACCTGTGTCATGGTGACCCATGACCAGGAAGAAGCCATGACCGTGGCCACCCGCATCGGCGTCATGAGCGAGGGCCGGATACTGCAAGTGGGCCGGCCAGCCGATATTTATGAAACACCCGACTGCCGCTTTGTTGCCGACTTTATCGGCAGCGTCAATATATTTCGCGGCACCATTGAGATCGATGAGCCCGACCACGTGGTGATTGCATCGCCGCAATGTCGGCACTATGTCAGCCACGGCATCACCGGTAACCTCGGCATGGCTGTTGATGTGGCGGTGCGCCCCGAGAAAATGACCATCCAAGTCACGCCCCCGCGCGACGAGGAGCGCGAGTCGCCGGCGCAGGTTGGCTTCAATGTGGTTCAGGGTGTCATCGAAGACCTGGCCTACCTGGGCAGCCTGACCACCTACCATGTCAAGCTGGAAGATGCCTCGATTGTCAAGGTGACCCACACCAACTCGGCCCGCCATGACCAGACGACGCTCACCTGGGGCAGCCGGGCTTATGTGTGGTGGTGCGGCAGCGATGTGGTGGTGCTGACCCAATGAAACGCCCGGGCGTCCGGCCATGAGCCAAGCCTCCAGGCACCCCAATGCCCCTGCCGCGGGCCGAAGTGCTGCCGCCCTGCGCGACAAGATCACCGGTCCGTGGGGACGGATGGCAGTGATTGGCGTACCGCTGGTTTTTTTGCTGGTGTTTTTTTTGCTGCCCTTTTTGGTCGTCATGAAAATCAGCGTGTCTGAAATGGACAACGTGGTGTTCAAAGATGTGCTGCTCTGGTCCGAGGGCGTGCTGCAGCTCAAGATCAGGTTGAGCAATTACGCCTTCATCGCCGAGGACGAGTTGTATCTGCTGGCCTATATCAGCTCGCTTAAATTCGCGGCTATCACCACGGTGCTGTGCCTGCTGATTGCCTATCCCTTTGCCTACTTCATGGCGCGCAGCCCGGCCGACAAGCGCCCAGCCCTGCTGATGCTGGTGATGCTGCCCTTCTGGACTTCATTTTTGCTGCGGGTCTACGCCTGGAAAATGCTCTTGGCAGACAATGGTGTCTTCAACAACATGGCGCTGCTGATCGGCCTGGTTGATGAGCCGGTGAAGATGATGAACACACCGTTTTCCTTGGTGCTGGGCATGGTCTACACCTACCTGCCTTTCATGATACTGCCCCTGTATGCCAACCTGGTCAAGATGGACCTGCGCCTGCTTGAAGCCGCGCTCGACCTGGGCGCTACCCCATGGCAGGCCTTCTGGCAGATCACGGTACCCCTGTCCAAAAGCGGCATCATTGCAGGCGCCCTGTTGGTCTTCATTCCCTGCGTCGGCGAATTCGTCATCCCCGAACTGTTGGGTGGTCCACAAACCCTGATGATCGGGCGGGTGCTGTGGGACGAGTTTTTCAGCAACAACGACTGGCCCATGGCCGCCAGCGTGGCGGTGGTCATGGTGCTGCTGATCATCGTGCCGATTGCGCTGTTCAACAAACACCAGGCCGAAAATTCTGCTGGGGCGCAGACATGAGGTCCAAGCTGGGTCGCATCACCTCGTTGGGTTGGATGGGCGGGGTGTTTTTCTTTCTCTACCTGCCCATTCTGGCGCTGGTGATCCTGAGCTTCAATGCCAGTCCGATGGTGACGAACTGGGGCGGCTGGTCGCTGCGCTGGTATGAGGCACTGGCCGATGACGCTGAGATCATCAGCGGCTTTGCCCTGTCACTCAAGATCGCCTTCGGCACGGCCTGCGCCTCGGTGGTGCTGGGCACCCTGGCCGCGCTGGCGCTTACCCGCTTCAAGCGCTTTCCCGGGCGCACCCTGTTTGCTGGCATGGTCAATGCGCCATTGGTGATGCCCGAGGTGATCATCGGGCTCTCGCTGCTCTTGATGCTGGTCTCGGTGCAGCGCCTGCTGGGGTTCCCGGAGCGCGGTATGTTGACCATTTGGCTGGGGCACACCCTGCTCGGCATGGCCTATGCCACGGTGGTCGTGCAGTCGCGCATGCAAGAGATGAGCCAAAGCCTGGAAGAGGCTGCGCAGGATCTGGGTTGCCGGCCCTGGCAGGTGTTTTTTTTAGTCACCCTGCCGCTGATCTCGCAGGCCATCGCCTCGGCCTGGCTGCTGACATTTACACTGTCTCTGGACGACGTGGTGTTGTCGGCCTTTCTGTCTGGGCCTGGCTCCACCACCATGCCCATCACCATTTTCAGCCGTGCCCGCCTGGGGCTGAGCCCCAGCGTCAACACTGTGGCCACGCTCACCGTGCTGGTAGTTAGCATTGGCGTGGTGCTGGCTAGTCTGTGGATTGCCCGCAACGAGCGTCGGCGGGCCCAGGATATGGCGGCGGCCTACAAGGCATCTGCCGATTGATGATGAGCAATTACGGCTCAATCCGCTGTTGATGGGCGTTTGGCCTTAACTGACATGTGACATGGAGAACCCGATGAAACCTGCTAAAAAACTACTCGCCCTCGCCCTGCTGGCCGCCTTGCCCTGCGCTAGCGTACAGGCGCAGTCTGCTGCTGAGCTGCAAAGGGAAGTCGAGTTACTCAAAAACCAGCTCAAGCTCCTGTCTGAAAAAATCGAGGCCATGGCGTCCAAGCCTGAGCCGGTCAATCCGCAGGAGTTCAACCGTCTGGTCCAGAAGATAGATCTCGCCGAAGAAGATGCTATCAAGGCCGGCTTCAAAGGCATGAAATTTAAAGGCGTGATGGAGGTGGGCTACCAGCAAGACGACATCGCCGCTGCCATTGGGTTCGACAAAGCCCGTGGCAATGGGGGTTTCGGAGCTGCCATGTTTGAGATCAGCAAGGAGCCCGACGAGGGTATTGGCTGGACGCTGCGGCTCACGCCCCTCTCGAGCAGCGGCATCGTTCACGAAGCCAGTCTGTCGGTGCCGGTGGGCTCTGGCAGCAGCAAAGTCATCGCAGGCCTCACCCCCGATTTCTCTGGCTATGAACTTTCCTGGGGTAATGCCAACTCGCTGATCAGCAACAACCTGTTGTACACCCACTCGGCCGCCACCAATTACATGGGTGTTGGCCTGGCTTACGCCGTGGGTCCCTGGTCTGCCAAGTGGATGCTTGGCCAGGTCGATGGTGTAGCCACCCGCAACGCCCCGGGCTTTGCCTATCGTGGCGACTACTTGGCCAGTGAGTACAGCGGCATTGGTTTTTCGGGTGTGCATGTGCGAACCAACAACCTGACAGGCAATGTCGACTTGATGGAAGTCGACGCCTACCGCACCCGCGGCGACCTGACCCTGCAAGGTCAGCTCAGCCTGGGCCGATCGATTGGCGGTGCTGGCAATGGTTCTGGTGCAGATGCCCGATGGTGGGGCATCTCGGGCTTGGTGGGCTACAAGCTGCAGCCCCGTTTGCAGGCGCTGGCCCGGTTTGATTACATCGACAACCGAGCCAATGGCGGCGGCATCTACTACAGTGGCACCGGCGCCAGCGCGGCGGCCATGTTTGGCCGCGAACTTGACGCCGATGGCGCTGTTTTAGAACCTTCGCGGGGCACCAGCCGGTACGCTTTGACCGCCGGATTCAATTACGCGGTCAACGCCAGCACCCAGTGGAAAACCGAGCTGCGTCTTGACCGTTCTTCCGGCTACAACTTTATCAACAGTGATGCGGTCCGCAAACAGGGCAATACCACCCTGGGCACCGGCATGGTGGTGTCGTTTTAAGGTCGGATTAGACCGGGTTTGAGGCGACGGGCATAGCTTTAGACGCAACTGTCAGTGGCGCTTGCTCTCTGCCGGCTGTGGCTTGGCGGCTGACCGGAGGCTGGGGCTTGCGCCGAGTTCATCCAAGCCAGTCAGCGCGAATGGAGCCACCGCACCCAGGCCGTTATTGCTTGGCAGCAGGGGAGCTGAGGAGCTGAGGAGCGGCTTTTCAAGCGCTTCGCGCCGACCACAGCCCGTGTTGGCAGCGTGTCCGGCCGTGATTCGCCGGCCGGCCGGAGTGAAATTCTTGTGTTTCAAAATAGTTGTTGCGGCGCACTTCTATTTTTTATGGAAAAAAACTTTTCCACATTACAAAATATAGGATTTAAGTCTTTGAAATAATTGACTTAAATTTAAGTCTTATACAAGACATAAGAATAAAAAAAGTCTTATATAAGACATAAAATCACGCCATGGACTGACGGCCACCTGAGCCGCAGAAGC
>SHXM01000091.1 GCA_009693325.1 Rhodoferax sp. | reverse complement strand
GGCGCTCAACCTCAACCCGGCGCTGCCCTATGCGCTGGTGGACACGCCGCGCGGCCTGCTGCTGCTGGCTGAAAACCTGGTCGCCAATTGTCTGGAGCGCTACGGCCTGACCGGCGCGGTGCTCGCCAGCACCCTGGGCGAACAACTCGACGGCATCAATTTTCACCATCCGCTGGCCCATGTCGACCCGGCATATGACCGCCTCAGCCCGGTCTACCTGGCCGACTATGCCACCGCAGAAGACGGAACCGGGCTGGTGCACTCCGCGCCGGCCTATGGCGTGGAAGACTTCAACAGCTGTGTCGCGCACGGGCTGGCCTATGACGACATCCTCAACCCGGTGCAGGGCAACGGCCAGTACGCGCCCGAGCTGGCGCTGTTTGGCGGCATGAACATCTGGAAAGCCTGCCAGCGCATCATCGAGGTGCTGGGCGAGGCAGACCGGCTGTTTGCCACCACCCACATCACCCACAGCTACCCGCACTGCTGGCGCCACAAAACGCCAGTGATTTACCGCGCTGCGGCCCAGTGGTTTGTGCGCATGGACCAGGGCGAGGGCGTGTTCACTGTCGACAAGGCCCCCAAGACCCTTCGCCAGACCGCTCTCGATGCCATTGAGCAGACCGCCTTCTACCCCGAGAACGGGCGGGGCCGGCTGCGCGACATGATTGCCAACCGGCCCGACTGGTGCATCAGCCGCCAGCGCAGCTGGGGCGTGCCCCTGCCCTTTTTTCTGCACCAAGACAGCGGCGAACTGCACCCGCGCACTCTGGACATCATGGACCTGGCGGCCGACATGGTCGAAGCCGGCGGCATTGGGGCTTGGAGCAAGGCCAGGCCAGAAGCCATCCTGGCACACCTCGGTTGTGCCGCTGATGCACCACATTACACCAAGAGCAGTGATATTTTGGAGGTCTGGTTTGACTCCGGCACCACCCACACCACGGTGCTCAAGACCTCGCACCCCGGCACCGGCCACGCCAGCGGGCCCGAGGCCGATCTCTACCTGGAGGGCCATGACCAGCACCGAGGCTGGTTTCACAGCTCGCTGTTGACCGCCTGCGCCATGTACGACCGCGCGCCCTACCGGGGGCTGTTGACCCATGGCTTCACGGTTGACGGGCAGGGCCGAAAAATGAGTAAGAGCCTGGGAAATGTGGTGGCGCCGCAAGAGGTGAGCGACAAACTCGGTGCCGAAATCATCCGCCTCTGGTGCGCTGCAACCGACTACTCGGGCGATCTCGGCATTGACAACAAAATATTGGCCCGGGTGGTCGACACTTACCGCCGGGTCCGCAACACCCTCAAGTTTCTGCTGGCCAATACCAGCGACTTCGATCCCGCTGCGGATGTCGTACCACTGGCACAGATGCTTGAGATCGACCGCTACGCCATGAGCCGCGCCGCTGCGCTGCAAGCTGAAATTCTGGCCCATTACGAGGTCTATGAGTTTCATCCCGTGGTGGCCAAATTACAGATTTACTGCTCCGAAGATCTGGGCGCGTTCTACCTCGATGTGCTCAAAGACCGTCTCTACACCACCGCGGCCGGCAGCCTGGCACGGCGCAGCGCACAAACCGCACTGTGGCAGATCACCCATGCCATGCTGCGCTGGATGGCGCCGTTTTTGAGCTTCACTGCCGAGGAAGCCTGGGCCGTACTTGGGGCACAAAACAAGACGCCGGCTGCGACCCGCGCATCCATTTTTATGGATACCTTTGCCGACCTTGCTGCCCCCGAGCCCGCCCTGCTGGCCAAATGGGCGCGCCTGCGCGAGATTCGCGAAGCAGCCAACAAAGAGATTGAAGCCCTGCGCGCGGCCGCACAGGTCGGCTCCTCGCTGCAAGCGCGGCTCAAGATCATCGCGCCAGCGCCGGACCTGGCGCTGCTCAACAGCCTGGGGCCGGACCTGAAGTTTGTCTTCATCACCTCGGCGGTCGAAATCAGCGCTGGCGCCACATTAAGCATCGAAGTTGGGGTGGCTGCAGGAGGCAAATGTGAACGCTGCTGGCATTACCGCGAAGACCTCGGCATTGACCCGGCCCACCCCAAGCTGTGTGGCCGTTGCACCAGCAACCTGTTTGGCGACGGCGAGTCGCGGAGTTTTGCCTGATGGCCTCTGCAGGTAAGAGCGGCCCGGTTGGTCTGGCGCACTGGCTGGCATTGGCCAGCCTGATTGTTCTGGCCGACCAATTCACCAAGGTGCTGGTGATCGGCTACTACGGGCTTGGCGAAGGGCGGTATGTAACCGGTTTTTTCAACCTGGTGCGAGTGCACAACAGCGGCGCGGCTTTCTCTTTTCTGGCTGATGCAGCCGGCTGGCAGCGCTGGTTTTTGACCGGGGTAGCCGCCGTGGCGGTGGTCGTGATCCTGTGGATGTTGCGCGCCCACGCCGGCCAAAAATTGTTTGCTTTTGCGCTGGTCTGCATTTTGGGCGGGGCGGTTGGCAATGTAATCGACCGCCTGCTGTATGGCTATGTGGTGGATTTTCTGGATTTTCACTGGTCATGGCTCAGCCCCTTGTTTACAGGCGGGCATTTCCCAGCCTTCAACATTGCCGACAGCGCCATCACCTTGGGCGCAGGCTGCCTGATCCTGGATGAAATCTTGCGCGTGCGCCGCTCGCGCTGAGCGCAAAGCGCGGACGGAAACTGCTTGACCCATTTACTCAACCTGCTGGCTGCGATTGCACTGCTGGTCTGGGGCACCCAATTGGTGCGTACCGGCATTCTGCGGGTACTGGGGGCAAACCTGCGCCAAGTGCTGGCGCGCAGTGTGGCCAATCGTTTCACGGCGGCGTTGTCGGGTATTGGCGTTACAGCACTGCTGCAGTCGAGCACGGCCACCGCGCTGATCGTGTCCTCATTTTTTGGGCAGGGGCTGATGAGCCTGCCGGGAGCGCTGGCAGTGATGCTGGGCGCCGACATCGGCACCAGCCTGATGGCCCTGCTGTTCTCGCGCGACCTGTCCTGGCTCTCGCCCCTCTTCATCTTGATCGGCGTCGTGCTGTTCATCGCCCGGCAATCCACCACCGTTGGGCGGGTTGGACGTATTTTGATTGGCCTGGGCCTGATGCTGCTTGCGCTCAAGCTGGTCACCGAATCAGCCAATGTGCTGACGCAATCAGCGGCTGTCAAAACCCTGCTCGGCTCTCTCAGCAGCGACCTGCTGCTGGAGGTCACGGTGGGTGCCTTTTTAGCGGTGTTGTGCTACAGCAGTCTGGCCATTGTGTTGCTGACTGCCACGCTCGCCTCGAGCTCGGTCATCCCGGTGGACGTAGCCATGGGCCTGGTGCTGGGAGCCAACCTGGGCAGCGGCGCACTGGCCGTGCTGACCACGCTGCGGGCCAACATCGAGACCCGTCAGGTGCCGCTAGGCAACCTGATATTCAAGCTGCTGGGCATGGTGATCGCCGCACCCCTGGCGGGGTGGTGGCTGCGCCAGGTCGGTCCGATTTTGGGCGACCGGGCGACCATGGTGGTGGTCTTTCATCTGTGTTTTAACCTGATGGTGGGCCTGCTTTTCATCGGCCTGACCCAGGTCGTGGCGCGCTGGGTCGAGTACTGGCTGCCCAAGCCAGCCAAGGTGATGGTGGCGGGCAGGCAACGCCACCTCGATGCCTCTGCGCTGGGCACGCCATCATTGGCCATCTCCTGCGCGGTACGCGAGGCCATGCACCAGGCAGATGTGGTTGAGACCATGTTGCTTGGTGTGCTGCCGGTGATTCGCAACAACGACCGCAAGCTGGCCCAGGAACTACAACAAATGGAGAACACGGTGGACGAGTTGTACTCGGACATCAAGTACTACCTGACCAAGATCTCGCGCGAAGCACTGAGCGAAAACGAGGGTCGGCGCTGGACTGACATCATCAGCTTCACCATCAACATGGAGCAAATAGGCGACATCGTGGAGCGTGTGCTGATCGATATTGAGGACAAAAAAATCAACCCCGGGCGCGAATTTTCAGAGGCCGGCATGCAGGAAATAGCCGAACTGCACCGCCGCCTGATCGACAACCTGCGACTGGGCATGAGTGTCTTCCTCAACGGCACCGTGCGCGATGCGCAACGCCTGCTGGAAGAAAAAAGCCGCTTCCGGGATCTCGAGCGGGCCTTTGCCGCCACCCACCTGGCGCGGCTGTCGGTCAACACCTTGCAAAGCATAGAAACCAGCTCGCTGCACCTAGACCTGATCAGCGACCTCAAACGAATCAACTCGCACATCTGCTCCATCGCCTACCCGATTCTCGACTCAGCCGGCGCCCTGGCGCCAAACCGATTGCGCCATTCGGTGCTCGAAACACAGCAAACCCCAGCGTCGCCCCGTGAGCAGTCCTAGTGGGCGGGTGCTCGCGACGCTGTGGCGGTCTCGGTAAGGGTAACTACCACCCATAAAACAAACCTTGGCCGCAACGCTCCAAGGTCTTTTCGGACATACTTCAACGCAATGGCAAACGGCCTCACCATGGATCTAGCGGCAAGCTCCGAGTCACTCGCCCTCATGAGCGTGCTTGGCGTTACCGTGCGTTTTGGCGGCATCCTGGCACTCGATGCGATCGAATTTGATGTTGCGCGCGGTCAGATCTGCGGCTTGATCGGGCCGAACGGCGCAGGTAAAACAACGCTCTTCAACTGCATGAATCGGCTCTATCACTACCAGAGCGGCGACATTCTTTTTGAGGGACAGTCCATCAAGGGAACGCCAACCCACCAAGTCGCCCGCCTGGGCATGGGACGCACGTTTCAAAATCTGGCTATTTTTCGCAGCATGCCGGTCCGCGATAACGTGCTGGTTGGAGCGCATTCGCGTTCGTTTTGCGGTTTTTTGTCCAGCGCCCTGCGGTTGCCTCGGGTGCAGGCGGAGGAGCGGCGGCTGCGGGAGCGCGCGGACGAAATCATGGATTACCTTGGGCTATCTCCCTTTCGCGATCGCCTGGTGGGCGATTTGCCGTTTGGCACGCAAAAACGGGTGGAACTTGGCCGGGCGCTTGCCGCCGACCCCAAACTCCTGATGCTCGACGAGCCCGCCGCTGGTCTGAACCATGAAGAACTAGACGCGCTCGCCCAACTGATTCGCGATCTGCGTGACCGACTCAAGATCACGGTGCTGCTGGTTGAACACCATATGAGCCTGGTGATGGGTGTGTCTGACCATATCGTGGTCTTGAATTTTGGACGCAAGATTGCCGAAGGACCGCCCGGGCTGATTCAGAGTCACCCCGACGTGATCGAAGCCTACCTCGGGGCGCAATCAGCGCGGACCGCGCACACACAGGCTGCGGACCCACGGCCCGCAGCCTTGGATTACGGTACCGGCGGCAGCCATGGCCAAGTTGCTTGAAGTTGCCGGCCTTGGGGCGGCGTATGGCAGAACCCCCGTGTTACACCAGGTCGAATTTTCAATGCAGGCAGGCCACATCACTGCAATCCTGGGGGCCAATGGTGCCGGAAAGACCACCACCCTGCGTGCTATTTGCCAGACCGTGTCAACTTCAGGCAGCGTTATTTTCGATGGCCAACAACTGGTCGGCAAGTCGACTGAAAGCGTGGTGCGTATGGGGGTAGCCCATGTGCCAGATGGACGAGGGACTTTTGCTGCCCTGTCGGTGGAGGAAAACCTCCGTCTGGGTGCCTATGTGCGAGCCAACAAAGCAGAATTTGCCCTTGACCTCGAAAAAGCCTTTGTTAGATTTCCCATTTTGAAGCAACGCCGGCAACAACAGGCCGGCACCCTGTCGGGCGGCGAACAACAGATGCTGGCCATCAGCCGGGCACTGATGCTGCGGCCGAAATTGCTCTTGCTCGACGAACCTTCGTTTGGTTTGGCGCCCTTGATCGTGGCCGAGATCTTCGAGATCATGCGCATCATCAACGAAGAAGACAATGTCAGCATGCTGCTGGTCGAGCAGAACGCCAGTTTGGCGCTCGAACTGGCAGATTACGCCTACTTGCTCGAGACCGGTCGGGTGGCATTGTCGGGCCCGAGCGAGCAAATCAAGAACGATGCAACCGTGCGTCGAACATACCTCGGCTACTGACATCGCTCTATGGAAGCTTTCTTGCATCAAGTTTTCTCAGGCCTGACCAGTGGCTGTGTCTATGGATCGGTCGCGCTGTCACTGGTGATGATTTACCAAGCCACCCACCACATCAACTTCGCCCAAGGCGAGATGGCCACCTTCAGCACCTTCATCACATGGGCGCTGATCCAAAACGGCTGGCCCTATTGGGGTGCGTTCCTGTCGACTGTCTTGTTCTCTTTTGTGGGTGGCTTGCTGGTACAGCGTCTGATCCTGCGGCCGTTTGAGAAGGCCCCGGTGCTGACTAACGTGATCGTTTTCATTGGACTGCTGCTGATATTCAATGCGCTTTCGGGCTGGATTTTCGACCATACGCTGAAATCTTTTCCCAGCCCGTTCCCCAAAGACGCAGTCCTGGCTACCAAGTACTTCTCGGCCCACGACCTCGGGTCGGTGGCGGTGATGCTGGGTGTATTAGCGGCGCTTTTTCTTTTCTTCAAATTTACTCCGCTCGGTCTGGCAATGCGGGCCGCGGCACAAAATCCTGAATCGGCCCGCTTGGTGGGCATCCGGGTCTCATGGATGCTGGCGCTGGGTTGGGGCCTGGCGGCGGCTATCGGTGCCGTGGCCGGCATGATGGTGGCACCGGTGGTGTTTCTGGATCCCAACATGATGTCGAGCATCCTTCTTTACGGCTTTGCAGCGGCCTTATTGGGCGGCATTGACAAGCCACTGGGTGCTGTGATCGGTGGTTTCGTGGTCGGCGTGCTGGAAAACCTGCTGGGCGCCTACGTCATTGGCACCGAACTTAAGTTGACGGTAGCGTTGATGCTGATTGTCCTGACGTTGACGCTCAGGCCCAACGGCCTGTTCGGCAATCAGGTGGTGACGCGCGTATGAGACGCCAAGCCAGCCCCACACCTTGTTGGGCCCAAAGTCGCAACCGGCTGCTACGCCCGTGAGAGCCTTGCGCGGCAAATGGGTGTGGTTGTGGGCGCTGTTGCTGCTGCTGGGGCTGCTGGTGTTGCCGTTCCTGTTCAAAAATTACCGGGTTTTCCAGTTCACCCTGGTGTTGGTGTATGCCATCGCCATTCTCGGACTGAACATCTTGACCGGATTCAATGGCCAGATTTCGCTGGGTCACGGCGCTTTTTATGCGTTTGGTGCCTACACGGCGGCCGTCTTGATGGACAAGTTCAGCGTACCCTACTGGCTGACCTTGCCGGCCGCCGGCGCGGTATGTTTCGGTTTTGGTTTGTTGCTCGGTTTCCCGGCCCTGCGCCTGGCTGGGCATTATTTGGCCCTCGCAACATTCGCGCTGGCTCTGGCAGTGCCGCAATTGCTGAAATACAAGCAAATCGCCAGTTGGACTGGCGGCGTGCAGGGCATCGTCTTGACCAAGCCTGATGCGCCATTTGCCTTCAATCTGTTCGGCCAGCCACTCAGCGCTGATCGCTGGTTGTATCTCTTCACGCTGGCTGTGGCAGCCCTGATGTTTTTGCTAGCCTGGAACCTTTTGCATGGCCGAATCGGGCGCGCGCTGGTGGCCATCCGCGACCATCCGATTGCAGCCACTGCCATGGGCATCAATTTGCCAATGTTCAAGTCGCTGGCATTTGGTGTGTCAGCCGGCTTCACCGGGGTCGCCGGGGCCTTGGCTGCGATCGCGATTTCCTACGTATCACCCGACAGTTTTACCGTGCAATTGTCGATTTTCCTGCTGGTCGGCCTGGTCGTTGGCGGCTTGGCGTCAATCCCAGGGGCGATTTTCGGCGGCCTGTTCATCCAGTTTGTCCCCAACATTGCCAGCGACGTCTCGAAATCAGCACCGGCAGCCATTTACGGTGTTTTACTGATAGCTCTGATGTACCTCATGCCCACGGGAGTTATGGGCATGGTGCGAAGGGTGTGGGTGCGCCTTCGGGCGGGCTCCACGGGTTTGCCGGGCCAACCTTGAATTGGTCCTCAGACAGTGTGACTTAACCTCAAAGGAGAAATGAAACCATGAAACTCAATTATTTCGGCCTTCTCGTGGCCGGTATCCTCGGCACCCTGATGGGGGCTTCTGCGATGGCGCAAAAAAAATACGACCCTGGCGCGACCGACAAGGAAATCAAAATCGGCCACATCGTCCCCTACTCTGGGCCAGCCTCGGCCTACGGCGCCATCGGCAGAGCGATTAGCGCCTATTTTGACAAGGTCAATGACGAAGGTGGCATCGGCGGGCGCAAGATCAAGTTCCTGACACTCGACGATGGCTACAACCCGGCCAAGACAGTCGAGCAGGCGCGCAAATTGGTCGAGGAAGAAGAGGTTTTGTTGCTGTTCCAGACGCTCGGGACACCGCCCAACACGGCGATCCACAAGTACATGAACGCCAAAAAAGTGCCGCAATTGTTCGTGGCGACCGGGGCCACCCAGTGGGGCGACCCGAAAAACTTCCCCTACACCATGGGCTGGCAACCCAACTACCAATCCGAAGCCAAGATCTATGCCGGCCACCTGCTAGACACCAAACCCAATGCCAAGGTGGCAGTTCTGTACCAGAACGACGACTACGGCAAAGATTACCTGAAGGGATTTGAAGATGGCTTGGGCGCCAGGGCCGGTACGATGATTGTGTCAAAAATTTCCTACGAAGTTACCGACCCTACCGTGGACAGTCAGGTGGTGTCCATGAAGGCCTCTGGGGCCGATGTCTTTTTCAATATAACAACCCCTAAATTTGCCGCCCAGGCGATCAAAAAAGCGGCCGAGATTGGCTGGAAACCGGTTCACTATCTCAACAGCGTGTCAAGCTCGGTTGGTGCGGTGCTGACGCCGGCTGGCATTGACAACAGCCTGGGTCTCATCAGCGCCAGCTACATCAAAGATCCGACCGACCCCCAGTTCCAGCAGGGCAAGGAGTGGGATGATTGGGTCGCCTGGATGAAAAAATACCACCCCAAAGGCGCGATGAATGACAACTTCAATGTGTACGGCTACACGGTGGCGCAAACCATGATGCAGGTGCTCAAGCAAGCTGGTGACAACCTGACCCGCGACAACATCATGAAACAGGCTGCCAGCCTAGACTTGACCCTGCCAATGCTGCTGCCAGGTGTCAACATCAAAACCGGACCAGATGATTTTTATCCCATCGAACGTGAGCAACTGGCACGTTTTAATGGCAAGACCTGGGAACTGTTCGGCAAGGTTTACGGCCGCTGAAGCAAGCCCTCATCCACTGCCCGCAGCGCCAGCTTGACGCTCGGGCAGGGATTGCTGAGGGGCGACAAAAAACCAAGGTGCGCCAGTTCAAGCCGGGAACATCTCGCGCAGTTTTAGTTTGTAGAACTTGCCAGTGGAAGTGCGTGGTATGGCCTGGATGAACTCGTAGCGTTCGGGCAGTTGCCACTTGGCAAAGCTGTGTTCCAGCAAGTGGGCCGACAGGCGGGCGGGTGGTGTGCTCTTGCCTGGCTTGAGCACCACGCAGGCCAAGGGTCGCTCGCTCCATTTTTCGTCAGGAATCGCAATCACCGCGGCTTCGGCGACATCGGGATGGGCCATCAGCGCATTTTCCAGGTCCACCGAACTGATCCACTCGCCGCCAGACTTGATCAAGTCTTTGGTTCGGTCGGTGATCCGAACAAAACCCAGCGGGTCGACCGAGGCCACATCGCCCGTACGCAACCAGCCATCCGCGCTGAATTTTTCGTCACTGATGGGCAACTGATGGTAGGACCCCGTGATAAACGGCCCTTGCACCTGAATCTCGCCGACCCTGATGCCGTCCCAGGGGGCGTCTGCGCCGTCTTCGCTACGGATTCGCAAATCTACCAAAGGAACGGGCACGCCCGCCATGGCCGCGCGCCGGTAGCGCTCATCCATGGTCGAGCCTTGGAGTTCCGCCTTGGGATAGGAGATGGTGCAAACCGGCGAGGTTTCGGTCATGCCCCAGCCCTGCAGAATCCAGATGCCGTGCTTGTGAAACGCACGGATCAGCGATTCGGGCACCGCAGCACCACCAACCAGGCTGCGCATGCCCACCGGCAGGCTCCAGCGGCCCGGTTGGGCCGTCTGCGCAGCTTCGAAAGCCTGGATCAGGCCCATCCAGATAGTCGGCACGCCGAGCGCCAGCGTGGGAGGCTCAGTTTGCATCAGATCAAGCAGGTCATCGGGGTGCAAATGCGGGCCGGGAAAAACCAGCTTGACCCCCATCATCACCGCCCCGTACGGTATGCCCCAACTGTTGGCATGGAACATCGGCGTGACGGGCAAGACCACGTCGGTGCCGCGCAGGCCCCAGAAGTCACCCAAACAGGCGACCAAGGTGTGCAAAATGGTGGATCGGTGCGAGTAAACCACCCCCTTGGGCCGCCCCGTTGTGCCGGAGGTGTAGCACATCGACACGGCGTCTTCTTCGTGGTGACTGACATAGTCAAATCTGCTGGGATCTGACTGGGCCAGTAAGGCATCGTAGTCGGTGAAGGACGCATCCACCGTGGCGCCAGAGAAGGCGAAGACGATGACTTTTTCAAATTGATACTTGCTGGCAACCTGCCTGTAAAGGGGCAGCAGCACATCATCGACCACCAGAATACGGTCCTGGGCATCGTTTGCGATCCAGGCAATCTCATCGGGCGACAGGCGCAGGTTCAGGGTGTGCATGACACCGCCCGCCGCCGGTATCCCGAAATAGCACTCCAGGTGGGCGTGGTGGTTCCAGCACAGTGTGGCCACCCGCTCGCCGGGCCGCAAGCCCAGGCTCAACAGAGCCTGGGCGAGTTGCCTGGCCCGCTGGTAGAACGCGGCGTAACTGTGGCGCCGGTAGCTCTTGTCTGGCAAGCGGGAAACGATTTCACTGGTCGGGAAAAGTCTGCCCGCACGCTCGAGCAAATGGTTCAAAGACAGGGGCACCTGCATCATGGTGCTGTTGATTGGACGCGCATTGGGTATTGACATCGGCATAACCCTTGATACCCAGACTCAGAAATATCGAAACATGAAAGCGCGTCTTCGCACCCACGCCCGTCGTTGCAAATCCTCGCCATAGCTATGGCTATGTCTGCGGTTTGCGCCTAGGCCTGAGCACGAATCCATCTCTTTCATTTTGTTCCGATACCTCTGCGTCTGGATACTAAAACATATGGCGTCGAGTATGGGACGTCCATCACCGGCTAGCAAGTCGGGGAAATCCCTCTGTCGGCAGTAAATAGAACTGTCCGGTTTGGTAACAAGTAGATTGTCCGCTTTCTGTTGTTTGGATTGCGATGGCTTTAAAACCATCGCGCGTTTTGTTTTGACGGCCCTCACGCGGCCAGCCTGAGCACCTCGCTTTCTGCGCAGGGCACGCCAGTGGCACTGAAGCTGACCAGTTTGCGCGGCCCGTGAAACAAAGCCAGCGTGCCATCCACATACCGGTGAACCCTGA
>SHXM01000090.1 GCA_009693325.1 Rhodoferax sp. | reverse complement strand
GTCTTCAATGTGGGTGATCACGGGCATCGGAGTCCCCTTGTTCTTGTCCGCATCGTAAAGCCTGCATTCGGGATCGACGCTGAAATTTGCTGCAGCTGTACTGAAAAAAGTGAATCTGCGCAGCAGCTTGTGATCAGTTTCGGGCTTCGGCCTGAAATTGCGCCACAACAGCCACCATGCGCGAGCGGTTTTTGCCAAAGTCATAGCGACCCATCAGCGAGCGGGAGCGAAACTGGATTCTTTGCCCCGCCGGGTCCAACACAAAGACCACCTCGTCCTTGAAGCCCAGCATGGTTCGAAAGATCAACTCCAGCCGGAGCGGCCCGCCGGCCGTGAGCGTGGCCTCAGGAAAATGGGTCAGCGTGGCTTTGAGCAGAGCCAGGCCGCGCGCGGCATCGCCGGCATAGACCAGGGGCGACAACCCTTCGCTGGCCGAATTGACGCAATTGCTGGGGCTGTCGCAGGGCAGGGGCTCGGCCTCCTGCGCAATGCTGCGAGGTGGTGCCAGCAGGGTGAGCAGCAGGGTGACCAGCAGTGTCGCCAGTTTGACGAGCCATTGGGCGCGGGGTGAGGATCTTGGTGTCATAGCCACCACTGTAGCGCGAGACGAGCGTCCCTGAAGGCTCAGGGCGTCTGTGTGACGAGCCGCTCCGCTGGCCAAGCACGCAAAAAATCAAGGGATTCGGCTGGCGCTGCGGCCAACCAGTCCTGGTAGTGTTGTGGCGCCAGAATCACCACCATGCGCTTTTCTTCGCCGGGCTTGTGAAATTGTTTCATCAGCGGGTGGTCGTCGGCATTGATGGTAAGCATGGTGTAGCTGTGCACCAGTTCCCCTTGCGGCGACCGCCAGCGGGCCCACAAGCCGGCAATGCCCAGTGGCTGGCCATCGGCGCTGGCAATGCGGGTTGCTTGTGCCCGCCCACTGCGCCAGTCGGGCTCAAAAAAGGCCTCGGCCGGGATGATGCAGTGTTGCGCGTGCTTCCAGCCATCCCGAAAACTCGGTTTGATAGCCACCGTCTCGCTGCGTGCGTTGTAGGTATGGCGGGCTATTTTGGTGTCAGCTGACCAGTGCGGCACCAGCCCGAATAGCCCGGTTAGCGCTTCCAGTGGCGGCACGGCCTCGTCGCTTGTATGCGCCATCGGGTGGCGCCGGATGAAGCTGCCGACATAGCCGGGCCAGAGGTCCTCCCGGCCCAGGTCAGGCGGCGCTGCCACCCCGAAATGGCGGCGAAAGCGCTCCTGGTCTTTGACGCCCTGGTAGTGGCTGCACATGGGGTGAAGCGTGGCGAACGCGGCAACCGGTTGCCGGGCAAGGGCTCAAGGCTTGGTGTGCCCGGCCGGCCCATCGGGCGAGGTCTCAGCCGTCGCGTAGGCCCGCCCGCCGGCGCGCAAAACCGAGTTGGCCCGGTTGGACTGCAGCAGTGGGTAGAACATCTGGTGGTACCAACGCTCCTGGCCGTGCACCAGATCGTCTTGCAGGCCCACCCGGGCCGGGTAACGGCGGGTGATGTGGGCGGTGCCGAACAGCAGGTCCCACACAAACAGCAGGTTGCCAAAATTGCCCTTGTAGTGGCCGATGCCGTCGGCATTGGTCAACGCATGGTGCGCCCAATGCGTGGCCGGGGTGGAAATGGTGCGCTCCACCAGCCACATCAGCGGCCGCAGCGCGCGGATGCGGTAGAGCGGCTCGTCCCAGCGCCAGGCGCAGTGCGCCCCCATGATTACCATCAGCTTGACCACCCCATAGGCCGCATAGACCGGGCCAAAACCCAGATAGGTGAGCGTCCCGGCAATCCACAGGCCCGGCATCATCAGGTAATAAAAGAAGTTATTGCGGTAGGTCACACGAATGCTCATATAGCGCGCCGTGTGGTGCGGGCGGTGCAGCGGCCACAGCAGCGCCGAGTGCGAGGCCCGGTGCCAAAGGTACTGCGTGAGGTCGTCGCCCACCAGCAAAATCGCCACCATGCCCCACCAGGGTAAATCCACCAGCGCGTCACGGTGGCTGGGCGCGAGCCAGTCGCCCAGGACATCGGTGCCGAGCAAGGCCAACGGGTGGCAAATGGCAACCAGGCCGAGGAACATGAACAGTTCCAGCCGCGCGTCGTCGGTAGTGGCCGTCACGGTGGCCTGGTAACGGCGCGACGCCAGCTCCATGACGAGGAAGCCGGCAATGATGCACAGCACCATGATGATTTGCAGTTGTTGGGTCATAACTTTCTTTGCCAGTGGGTCGTGGGTGTCAGGCTCAGCCCAGCCGCGCCCGGTGCCGTGCAATCTGGGCCTGCACCTGCGCCGGTGCCGTGCCGCCCAAGGTGTTGCGGGCGTTGAGCGAGCCGCGCAGGCTTAGCACCTCGAACACATCGGCACCGATCTGCGGGTGAAACTGCTGCAGCGTGGCCAGCGGCAGCTCGGACAGGTCGAGCTGCTGGGCCTGCGCGGCCTTGACGGCGTGGGCCACGGTTTCATGGGCGTCGCGAAACGGCAGGCCTTTCTTGACCAGGTAGTCGGCCAGGTCGGTGGCGGTGGCGTAGCCCTTGCGCGCTGCCTGCTCCATCGCATCGGCATTGACCGTGATGCCACCGCTTTTTTGCCCGGTAGCCGGGTCAGTCTGGCCGCCAATCATCTCGGCAAAGATGCGCAGCGTGTCTTTGAGCGTGTCCACGGTGTCGAACAGTGGCTCCTTGTCCTCCTGGTTGTCCTTGTTGTAGGCCAGCGGCTGACCCTTCATCAGGGTGATCAGGCTCATCAGGTGCCCTACCACGCGGCCGGTCTTGCCACGTGCCAGCTCAGGGACATCAGGGTTTTTCTTCTGCGGCATGATGGAGCTGCCGGTGGTGAAGCGGTCGGCAATTTTGATGAAGCCGAAGTTCTGACTCATCCAAAGGATCAGCTCCTCACTCAGGCGGCTGATGTGCACCATGCACAGGCTGGCGGCGGCGGTGAATTCAATGGCAAAGTCTCGGTCGCTCACGGCGTCCAGGCTGTTCTGGCAGACCTGCGGCTGGCCCTGTTCGTCGACCATGCCCAACGCGATTGCGACCCGCTCCCGGTCCAGCGGGTAGGTGGTGCCGGCCAGTGCGGCGCTGCCCAGCGGCAGGCGGTTGGTGCGCCGGCGCACATCGGTCAGGCGCTCGGCATCGCGGCTGAACATCTCCACATAGGCCAGCAGGTGGTGGCCAAAGCTCACGGGTTGTGCCACCTGCAGGTGGGTGAAGCCGGGCAGGATCACCGCCACATGGCGCTCGGCCACCTCCACCAAAGCCAGCTGCAACTCGCGCAGTAGGGTGCTGATCAGGTCAATTTCGCTGCGCAGCCACAGCCGAACGTCGGTGGCGACCTGGTCGTTGCGGCTGCGCCCAGTGTGCAGGCGTTTGCCGGCGTCGCCCACAAGCTGTGTCAGACGAGCCTCAATGTTGAGGTGCACGTCTTCAAGGTCGAGTTGCCAGTCGAACTGGCCTGCCTCGATCTCGGCGCTGATCTGCGCCATGCCTCGCGCAATGGCCGCCTGGTCTTCCGTGGCGAGGATGCCCTGGTGGCACAGCATCTCCGCATGCGCCAGCGAGCCTGCAATGTCGGCCTGCCACAGTCGCTTGTCAAAAAACACGCTGGCGGTGTAACGCTTGACCAGGTCACTCATGGGCTCCGAAAAGAGCGCCGACCAGGCCTGCGTTTTTTTGTCGAATTGAGCGGTTGACATGGGTGAGGCGGCGCTGCGGGCACCGGGCCTGGTTTGGGGTGTTTGCTGGAAACAGGCAAGACCCGGCCTAGGCCGTGCTTGCGCTGAACAAGGCCCATTTTATGGGCCTTGTTCAGCGTCTCAGCCTGGGGCCAAGGCCAGCCCTGTGACTCAGCCGGTATTGCGCAGCCCGGCTGCTATACCGTTGATGGAAATATGGATGCCCCGTTGCACCCGCTCGTCGGCCTGGCCGGCTCGGTAGCGGCGCACCAATTCAACCTGCAGGTGGTGCAGCGGGTCGATGTAGGCAAAACGGTTCCGGATCGAGCGTTGCAAGGTGGTGTTGCTGGCCAGGCGCTGGCGTTCACCAGTGATCTGGCCCAGCGCCAAGACGGTGCGATGCCACTCGGCTTCGATCATCGTGAATATTTTCTTGCGCAAGCGGGTGTTGCTGACCAGTTCGGCATAACGCGCGGCTAGCGCGAGATCGCTTTTGGCCATCACCATATCCATGTTGGACAACAGGGTTTTAAAAAAAGGCCACTGCCGCACCATCTGCTGCAACAGCGCCAGCCTTTCCCTGTGCAGCGCGCTGCCCTGATGCTGCAGAAACTCTTCCACGGCCGAGCCAAAGCCATACCAGCCAGGCAGCGTGAGGCGGCACTGGCCCCAGCTAAACCCCCAGGGGATGGCGCGCAGGTCTTCGATGCGTTGGCTCGGTTTTCGTGAGGCCGGCCGCGATCCGATGTTGAGTTCGGCAATTTCGCGGATTGGCGTAGAGTCAAAAAAATACTCGGTGAAGCCCGGTGTGTCATAAACCAGTTGGCGGTAGGCAGCCATGCTGCTGAGCGACAACTCGGCCGCTGCTTTCAGGAAGGGCGCGCTGGCCGGTTTGGTTGGCTGCAGCAGGGTCGCCTCCAGTGTGGCTGCGACCAGGGTTTCCAGGTTGCGCCGGCCGATCTCGGGGTTGGCGTATTTCGAGCCTATCACCTCGCCCTGCTCGGTGAGTCGAATCTGTCCGCGCACCGTGCCAGGGGGTTGGGCCAGGATCGCCTGGTAACTGGGTCCGCCGCCACGCCCCACCGTGCCGCCCCGGCCATGGAACATGCGAAGCTGGATCATGGCCCCCACGCTCGGCACTGCGTGTCCGTCGCTGCCCCCCGGGGGGGCGAACCCCGCCTTGGGGCGGCCCGGCGGCGGGGTTGTGGCCCCCACGCTTGCCACTGCGTGTGCTGCGCTGCCCCCCGGGGGGGCTAATCCACCTTGGAGCGGCCCGGCGGTGGATTGTGTTGCCGCTGCGCTTGTGGCTGAGCTTGCTGCGGCATGGTTGTGTTGGTTGATCTCGTCAAACAGGGCCACCAGGGCGATTTCGGCGCGGTAGAGCTCCCAGTTGCTGGTGAAAATGCCGCCATCCTTGTTGCTGTCGGAGTAGCCGAGCATGATGTCTTGCTCGGCGCCGCTGCGTTGCACCATGGCCTGAATGCCTGGCAGTGCATAAAACTCGCGCATGATGGGATCGGCGTTGCGCAAGTCTTCAATGGTTTCAAACAGGGGCACCACGATCAAGTCGTTGCAAGCGCTGCCCTGAGTGCCTTCGGCCAGCAGGCCGCGCATCAGCCCCACCTCTTTTTGCAGCAGCAATACCTCGAGCAGGTCGCTCACGGTTTCGGTGTGGCTGATGATGTAGTGGCGTATCGCCTGCGCGCCGAAGCGCTCACGCAGCGACCGAGCGGTCTGAAAGATAGTCAGTTCGCCCAGCGTGTGCTCGCAGTAGCTTGCATCCGGCACCCTCAGTGGTCTGGCGTCGCGCAACTGACGCATCAGTACCTCGCGCTTGGCGGATTCGCCAAGCGCGGTGTAATCGGGCTCGATGCGGGCCTGGGCAAACAATTCAGCGACCACCCGCTCGTGCTGGTCTGAGCTTTGCCTTAGGTCAACAGTGGCGAGGTGAAACCCGAACACTTCCACGGCCCGGGCCAGCGGGTGCAGACGTTGCACGGCCAAGGCAGCGCCATGGTGAGAGCGCAGCGACTGCTCGATGACACGCAGGTCAGCCAAAAATTCTGCGGCACTCGGGTAGGGGCTTTGCGGTGCCACGGCGTGGCGTGCAGCGTCGCCCCCGGTGAGCGCCTTGAGCGTGGCCGCCAATCGCGCATAAATGCCGGTGAGTGCGCGGCGGTAGGGCTCGTCCTGGCGGTGTGCATTGGTGTCTGGCGAGCGCTCCGCGAGTGCCTGCATGGCCGGGTCACATTGCACCAACATGGCCGAGACTGACAGCTCACTGCCCAAGTAGTGCACCTCGGTGAGATAGTGGCGCAGCGCCACATCGGCTTGGCGGCGTAGCGCATGCACCAGGGTTTGGGCATTGACGTTGGGGTTGCCGTCGCGGTCGCCGCCAATCCACTGGCCCATGCGCAGAAAACTGTTGACCGTGTGCTGTCCGAGTTTGCGCTCAAGGTCAGCATAGATACGCGGGATTTCCCGCAAAAAAGTGCTCTCGTAGTAGCCCAGCGCGTTTTCCACCTCGTCGGCCACGGTCAGCTTGGTGAAGCGCAGCAAGCGGGTTTGCCACAACTGCAGCACGCGTGCGCTGATTTGTGCCTCATTGGCCGAAAGTTCGCGCGGGCTCAGGGCATCCCGTCGGGTGCCTGCAGCGGTCGCTTTGGCGCGAATATCGTCCCGCGCGGCCAGCAGCTGGGCGATGTCGCGCTCGGCGTCCAGAATGCTTTTGCGTTGCACCTCGGTGGGGTGGGCGGTCAGCACCGGCGAGATAAAACTTGTAGCGAGCGTGTCGGCGATGGTTTTGGTGGTTATGCCTGCCAAGCGCAGCCGCTCCAGCGCCACATCAATGCTGCCCTCTTGGCTATCTCCGGCGCGTTCGTGGATGGCGCGGCGCCGGATATGGTGGCGGTCTTCAGCCAGGTTGGCCAAGTGGCTGAAATAGGTGAAGGCCCGAATAACACTGACGGTCTGGTCACCGCTAAGGCCTTTGAGAAGTTTTTTCAGCGCCCGGTCAGCCGCATGGTCAGCGTCGCGTCGGAAGGCCACCGAGAGCTTGCGGATCTGTTCGATCAGGTCAAAGGCGGCCCCGCCTTCCTGCTCCCGAATGACATCGCCCAAAATTCGCCCGAGCAAGCGAATGTCCTCGACCAGGGGTCGTTCGCTGTCTTTGGCTGTGCTTGATGTGCTGGCGGGGCGGGCGGGTGACTTAGGTTTGTTCATGACGGCGTTTAAGCAAAATGCGGACCATGCTAGCATCCTCGCCCTGATTGAATGCCCAAGCCGTGATGCCTATGAGCCAGCCCGCATGCCAAATTTGACCATTGCAACAAGAGAAAGCCGGCTTGCCCTGTGGCAGGCCGAGCATGTGCGAGACCTGTTGACCGCGCAAGGCCACCAGGTCAGTTTGCTTGGCATGACAACCCGGGGCGATCAGATTCTGGACCGTTCGCTGAGTAAGGTTGGCGGCAAGGGCCTGTTTGTAAAAGAACTCGAAGTGGCCCTCGAAGAGGGGCGCGCCAACCTGGCAGTGCACTCGCTCAAAGACGTGCCAATGGAGCTGCCCGTCGGCTTTGAGCTGGCCTGTGTGATGCAGCGTGAAGACCCCCGGGATGCCTTTGTGTCTGGCACTTACCCCAGCCTGGCAGACCTGCCCTTGGGTGCGGTGGTTGGCACCTCCAGCCTGCGCCGCATGGCCCTGCTGCTCGCGCTGCGACCCGACCTGCGGATCGAGCCGCTGCGTGGCAATCTAGACACCCGGCTGCGCAAACTCGATGAGGGTCAGTACGATGCCATCGTGTTGGCCGCCGCTGGCCTCAAGCGGCTCGGGCTGGCCGATCGGATACGGGAAGTTTTTGAGCCCGAGGCCATGCTGCCTGCAGCTGGTCAGGGCGCCCTGGGCATCGAAGTTCGCTCAGATCAAGTCGACGTGCGGGCCGCTTTGGCCCCACTTGCTCATGCCAGAACCTGGGCAGCTGTGACTGCCGAGCGGGCGGTCAGCCGCTGCATGGGGGGCAGTTGCTCGATGCCGCTGGCCGCTTTTGCCACCTTCGAGGGCGACACGCTGGGCCTGCGTGTCGCGTGGGGCGACCCTGACGGCAATTTGCCGCTGGTGCAGGTGCAGGACCGGGCCCAGGTAAGCGACCTGGTCAAGGCAAATGCGCTGGGCGAGCGGGTTGCAGCGCAGCTTCGGGCGCTGGTGCTGGCCCAGGGCGGGGTGATTGCCCAGGCTGCTGAGCTGCCAGGCAGCGGCTGAGTGCCATGCGGGTCGTCGTTACTCGGCCATTGCCTGAGGCGCAGCGTTGGGTGACAGACCTGCGCGCCGGCGGTGTTGATGCCGTTTCGCTGCCCCTGATAGCAATCGATCCCTTTGCCGATGCCGCGGCCCTGGGCCTGGCTTGGCAGCGCTTGCCGGCGTATGCCGCTGTGATGTTTGTCAGCGCCAATGCCGTGCGTAGTTTTTTTGCGGCCCGTCCGCCCGGCGAACCGAGCGGGTTTTCTGAGCCTAACAGCCAGCCCAGAGCCTGGGTGACCGGACCGGGCTCCCGCCAGGCCCTGCTGCGCGAAGGTGTGGCAGCCGCCTGCATCGACCTGCCCGCGCTCGATGCGGGGCAATTTGATTCAGAGGCCCTGTGGCAGCAGGTGGCACGCCAGCTCAAGCCCGGGGACCGGGTTTTGATCGTTCGCGGCGATGACCGCCCCCATGACAGCACAGCGACCAGCCCGGCGGAACACTCGGGGACGGGCCGTGACTGGTTGGCCACTGCCATCAGAGCCTTGCCCGCCTGCCCCGAATTTGTGGCGGCATACCAGCGCCGCGCACCAAATTGGAGTGCCCAGGAGTTTGTGCTGGCCCGAGCCGCTGCCAGCGACGGCTCGGTTTGGCTTTTGAGCAGCGGGCAGGCGTTGGCCAATTTGTGCGCTTTGATGCCAAGCCAGCGCTGGCAGCTGGCCCGTGCGTTGGCAACCCACAGCCGGATCGCGCTGGCCGCTCGGCAGGCCGGCTTTGGCCTGGTGCTCGAGTCACGGCCGGTGCTGCCTGAATTGTTGCTCTCGATAGAATCGTTGCGATGAACTCCCCCGAAGCGACTGGCGCAGCCGACCTCAGCCCCGGCGCGCCCGAGGTGCCGCCTCGGCGTACCGGGCGATGGCTGCTGGCGCTGGGCTTGCTGGCCCTGCTTGGCCTGCTAAGCAGCATGCTGTTATGGCAAAAGTTGAGCCATATTCAGGAGCAACTGGCCAAACAGAGCGCGGAGGCCGGGGCGCAGGCGCTAGACGCCCGAACCCTGGCCCGCCAGGCCCAGGAGCTCTCCCGCGATGCAGCCGCTCGGGTGGCCCTGTTTGAGGCCAGGCTCAATGAAATAGCCTTGCAGCGCACGCAGCTGCAAGAGTTGATGCAAAGCCTGTCGCGCTCGCGTGATGAAAACCTAGTGGTTGACATTGAATCGGCCATCCGGCTGGCGCAACAGCAGGCTCAGTTAACCGGCAGCGTAGAGCCCCTGTTGGCAGCGCTTAAGTCGGCCGATCAACGGGTCTCGCGCGCCGCCCAGCCGCGGCTTAGCCCCCTGCAGAGAGCGATCGTGCGCGACATCGACCGAATCAAGGCAGCTGTGGTGAGCGACACGCCCAGCCTGCTTGTCAAACTCGACGAGTTGGTGCGGCTCGCGGATGAATTGGTGCTGGCCAATGCGGTGGTGCCGGCCGTGGCGATAGCTGCCGCCAAGCAGGCCCAAATAGCCACTCGACCAAGCTGGTGGGAACGCAGCATCCAGACCCTGCTTGACGAGCTTCGAGGCCTGTTGCGGGTCAGCCGCATCGAGGCCCCGGAAGCCGCCCTGCTGTCGCCTGAGCAATCTTTTTTTCTGCGCGAAAACTTCAAGCTCAAGCTGCTCAATGCCCGCCTTGGTCTTTTGGCGCGCCAGATGGAGTCAGCACGCGCCGACCTCTTGTCAGCGCGTAGCGCCTTGGAGAAATACTTTGAGACCGGCTCCCGCAAAACACAAATTGCCTCGGCCCTGTTGCTCCAAGTGCATCAGCAAATGCAGCAAATGCAGCTGCCACGGGTGGACGACACGCTGGCGGCACTTGCTACCGCCGCGGCTGGGCGCTGAGCATGCGCGCTTCTTTGTGGCTGCTGTCTTTGTTTGCGGTGGCTGCGTCCGTGGCGCTGTTTATTGGGGACAACCAGAGTAGCGTCACCCTGTTTTGGCCGCCTTACCGGCTGGACTTGTCGCTCAACTTGGTGTTGCTGCTGCTGGCCCTGCTGTTTGTCATTCTTCACCTGGCCTGGCGGGGCTTGGACGCCTTTTTCTCCATACCTGGACAGGCCAGGCGTTGGCGGGTTCAACACCATGAGCGCTCGCTTTACGCCGCCCTGCTTGATGCGCTATCGCATCTGCTGGCCGGGCGCTACATACGGGCCCGTAAAGCGGCCAATATGGTTCTGGCCCGTGAAGAGGCGATGGCTGAAGGTGAGGAGGTGCTGGCCTACTCGGGCCGGCTGCGCGCGCTGGCGCACTTGGTGGCGGCCGAAAGCTCTCAGGGCTTGCAGGACCGCAGCGGCCGCAACGAGCACCTGCAACAGGCCTTGGCGCAAGCCCCGCGCCGCGATGTGCTGGAGATGCTCGAGGGTGTGCAATTGCGCGCAGCCCAGTGGGCACTGCAAGACCGGGATCCGGTAGCTGCCTCGCAGGCGCTGGACCAACTCTCCCAAGGGGCGGGGCGGCGCACAGCAGCCCTGCGCTTGCGGCTCAAAGCGGCGCGCATGGACCGGCAAACCCGCTTGGCGCTCGAAACAGCACGCCTGCTGACCAAACACAGGGCCTTTTCTGAACTGGCCTCCCAGGGCATTCGGCGTGCGCTGGCGCTAGAGTTGCTTGCTTTGGCCCATAGCCCCGAGCAATTGCAGGCCGCTTGGCTGACGCTGGATGTGGCTGAACGCGTGATGCCAGAGGTGGCGATGGCCGCAGCGCGGCTGTTGCTGCAACAGGACAACCAGGCTGAATTGGCGCGAAATTGTCTGTTGCCGATCTGGGACCAACTCGCTGAGCCCGGCAGCATGGCCGCAGCCAAGCCGGCAAACGAGCAGCGTTTGCAATTGATCGAACTGATTGAGTCGAGCTTCACCGGCACATCGGGTCTGCCGGACGCCGCTTGGTTGGCCCGCATTGAGCAAGCCCAACTGCGCAACCCGGCGGACGCCCTGTTGCAATACCTCGCTGGCATGCTGTGCATACGCCTGCAACTGTGGGGCAAGGCCCAGCAGTTGCTCAAGCAGGCGCAGCCCCGGCTCAAAGACGGCAGCCTGCAACGCAAGATCTGGCGCGCCCTGGCAGAGCTCGCCGAACAGCGGGGCGACACCGAAGCCGCGGCTCAGGCCTGGCGCTCGGCCGCCTTGGTCTGAGCCTGCCGCTCAGGGCTTGGCGCTTGGCGTCTCAAACGGCAGGGTGAACTCGCGCAAATCCCGCCGCGTTTCCACCAACACCAGGGGACCGTCCTCAAGCACGGCTGGTGCCGAGCGCTGCCGTGGCACATGGATTGGCCGGGGCTCGGCTGCGATGGCGGCCTGCACCGAGGCCACTTTGGCCGGATCGGAGTTGACCCAGCTCAAGCCTGAGCTTTGAGCCACAGCATGCAGCTCTCCGATCGGTAGCAGGAAGGCCGATACCGGCGGCATGGCGCCCTTGCCAGACGCCTGGCTTGCGGCTGCCGGAGCCTCTTCGGCGCTGTTCTGAGGCGCGGCCCTGCTCACTGGCTCAGCCAGGGTGTCCTGGGCTAGCGAGCTGGCTGGGGCAGCCGGCGCAATAGCTGGGGTTGATG
>SHXM01000089.1 GCA_009693325.1 Rhodoferax sp. | reverse complement strand
CGCAACCTGCACCGGCGGCTCTGGCGCCAGCACAGCCGCTGCCATCGCCAGCCCCAGCGAAACCCGCGCCAACGCCAACGCCAATGCCAGTATCAGCGGCAGCCGCGTCGCTGCCACAGTCCGATTTGCCACCATCGGCACCCCGGCGAGTTCCGGCGCCGGCCGCGCTGACGGTCCAGCCAAGCCCAACAGTCGCACCGGCAGTGTCAGGCACTACAACTGCAGACTCTGCGGCTGCTGGCGCACCGCCAAGAGCGCCGATGGCGCCACAGCCGCCAGGCGCCGCCGATTCAGCCGGCCCGAACAGCCCAGCAAGGCCCACCAGCACCGCTGCACCGCCCCTGACAAGCGCGCCAGCGGCCACAGCAACCACCCAGCGCCCTGCTGCTGCTTTGGTTGTCGCGCTGCCAACGCCTGCACCTGCAGAGCCAGCACTAAGTCAGCCCAAACCACCGCTTCCTGCAGCGCCAACCACCTCGGCGCCGCCGCGAATAGAACTGCCCACCAGCAACGCCGACTACCTGCAAAATAACAAAGCGAATTACCCGGCACAGAGCAGGCGACTGGGCGAACAGGGACAAGTGATGTTGCGTGTTTTGATCGGGACAGACGGGGTCGCCCAAAAAGCCGAGATCAGCACATCGAGCGGTTACGAGCGGCTCGACCAGGCCGCCTTGGCAACCGTGCTTCGCTGGCGCTACGCTCCTGGACGAAGAGCCGGCGTGCCAGAAACCATGTGGTTCTCAGTTCCAATCAATTTTGTGCTGGAGTGACCCCCATACAAGCACCTGCAGAGCAGGTTTGTCCAGCGCCATGTCAGGCCTGCGATGTCCGACAAACGCTAGGGTTTAGAGGGCGCAAAGTTTGCTATTTGGGCATAGAATCTGAGTCGTCCGCGGTTTGCGGACTTTGATGGAGAAGACAAACATGGTTGAGAACATTCAAACATTCGACGGCGTCTACGGCGAGCAGACCTCGCTCGCAGAGCGCAACAAGGTCTTGCGAAACACTTATTGGCTGCTGGCCTTGAGCCTGGTGCCCACGGTGCTAGGAGCCTGGATGGGCGTGGCTACCGGGCTGGCTCAATCGTTGAGTGGTGGCGTAGGCTTGGTGGTTTTTTTAGTGGGCGCTTTCGGCTTTATCTACGCCATTGAAAAGACCAAAAACTCGGCAGCCGGCGTTCCGGTAATGCTGGCCTTCACGTTTTTCATGGGGCTCATGTTGTCGCGCATGATTGCCATGGTGCTGGGTTTCAAAAATGGCTCCGAGCTGATCATGACTGCGTTTGGCGGTACCGCTGGCGTGTTTTTCGTGATGGCCAGCCTGGCTAGCGTGATCAAACGCGACCTCTCTGGCATGGGCAAGTGGCTGTTTGTGGGCGTGATTGCGCTGTTGATCGGTTCGGTCATCAATGCCTTTGTAGGCTCAAGCGCAGGCATGATGGCCATTTCGGTGGCGGCGATCGGTATTTTCAGCGCTTACATGCTGTACGACATCAAGCGCATTGTGGATGGCGGCGAAACCAATTACATCAGCGCCACACTGGCTTTGTACCTCGACATTCTCAATGTGTTCCAAGGCCTGCTGGCTTTGCTGGGCATCTTTGGTGGTGAAAAAGACTAAACCACCCTGCTAAAGCCAAATAAAGGCCCTTTTGAGGGCCTTTATTTTTAGGCGAAGCGGCTTGGGCTCAAATAGCCAGAATTTGTGTCGATAAGCCTGCCATGGTCCCGACTAAAACATGATGCGTTGCCTGCTCCTGCTTGCCACTGCCCTGATGCTCAGCGCCTGCGAGATACCCGGCATGGGGCCGGACCCGCGTATCGCGCAACGCGAAGCCGAAGCGCGGGCCATAGGCGGAGCCTGCCGCCACGGCCTGCGCAGCATCGAAGATTGTTACAACCAGAATGAATCGGCCTCCAAAGCTGCGATTTTTCAAGGCTGGAAAGACATGGACGAGTACATGCGAGAAAATAAAATAGAGGGTATCCGTGCCAGCGCTGAGAAAGCCGAACCCGAAGAAGAAATACTGCCCGACACCAGGCCCAAAGTTGGCAAAGACACAGCAAAGTCTGCAACTGCTGCACCTGCGCCGAGCAAAAAACCAACGGACGCAAAATCTGCCGCCAACGACCGGCCTGCCAAGCCTTGAGCCAGACGCTGACGGGAGTCAGTGCTCCAAATCAAACACAGCCAGGCTCTCCACATGGGCGGTATGCGCAAACATGTTTACTACCCCCGCAGCCGAGCAACGGTAGCCCGCCTGATGCACCAGCAGACCGGCATCGCGCGCCAGCGTGGCGGGGTTGCAACTGACATAAACAATTCGCCGTGGGGCTGTCCAAGCCGCCGCTGCGGACCCATTTGCTATTTCAGCCTGACTGGTTTGCCCCCGCTGGCGCAAATCAACCAGGGCCTTGACCAGGGCAAAAGCGCCTTCTCGCGGCGGATCTATCAGCCACTTGTCAGCCAGGCCATCGCTGAGCAACAACTCGGGCGTCATGTCAAACAGGTTTCTGGCTACAAATTGGGTCGGACACAGGCTGCGCCCGGCTGACTCGAGTGCCTTGTTTTGCTGGTAATTTTGCCGGGACCGGGCCACCAAGGCCTCGCTGCCTTCAATACCCAGAACCGCGCCAGCCTGGGTGGCAATCGGCAGGGTGAAGTTACCTAAACCACAGAACCAGTCAATCACCCGCTCGCCCTTGCCCGCATCAAGCAAACGCAGCGCCCGGGCTACCAGCAAGCGGTTGATAAAGGGGTTGATCTGGGTGAAATCAGTCGGCCTGAAGGGCATCGTGATGCCAAATTCTGGCAGGCTGTAACTCAGGGCCGCAGCCCCTGCATCCAGCGGCTGGACAGTGTCGGGGCCCTTGGCTTGCAGCCACCACTGCAGGCCGGGATGCTCGCGGGCAAATTCACTCAGGCGCAACAAGTCGGCCGCGCTCAGCGCCTCAAGATGGCGCAGCACCAGCGCGCAGGCGGTGTCGCCGCAAGCCAGTTCAATCTGCGGGCAGGTTTCCTTGGCATCCATGGCCCCGATCAATGCCCGAAGGGGCATCAGCAGGTCGCTGACAAAGGTGGGCAGCACGGGGCAGCGCTGCATATCGGCGACATAACTGCTTTTTCGCTCATGAAAGCCAATCAATACAGTCGCTTTTTTTCGCACAAAGCGTACCGACAGGCGGGCCCGGTAGCGGTAGGCCCAAGCCGGCCCCTCGATCGGGCGCAGCACCATGTCCGCCTTGACTTTGCCTAAATGCCAGAGGCTGTCCTCCATCGCGCGTTGCTTCACAGCCACCTGGGCGCCCGGATGCAGGTGCTGCATTTTGCAGCCACCACAGGCCCCCGGGTGCAATCCGAAATGGGCACAGCCAGGATCGACCCGTTGCGCCGACGTCTGGTGAACCATACTGACCGTGCCCTGTTCCCAATTATTTTTTTTGCGATGAACCCTGACCTCAACCCGTTCAAAAGGCAGGGCTCCTTCAATGAAGACCACCTTGCCATCGGCCCGGTGAGCGACCCCCTGGGCATCGAGGTCGAGCGACTCAACCCACAAAGCCTCAGTCGCGCCGCTTGGCGACGAACTGGCGGTATTGGTTTTTGAGTCTGTCATCGGGTGTTGGTGGGTCGGCCGCCCTGTCGGTCAAGCGATATGCTGTGCCGGGTCGGGCAGGCGACTGGGGTCAGCGGGGCGGCAGAAATTTGATCGGGTCCACCGGCTTACCCTGGCGGCGCACCTCAAAATGCAGCTTCACGCGGTCGGCGTCGCTGTTGCCCATCTCGGCAATTTTTTGGCCCCTGCGCACGGACTGATCTTCCTTGATCAGCAGCGCCTGGTTATGGGCATAAGCCGTGAGGTAAGTGTTGTTGTGCTTGAGGATGATCAAATTGCCATAGCCTCGCAAACCGGCACCTACATAGACCACACGACCATCGGCCGCGGCCAACACCGGGTCGCCGGCACTGCCGCCAATATCAACGCCCTTGTTCTTGATTTCATCAAATCCCCCTACCAGCGGCCCATTGGCCGGCCACAGCCAGTTGATCTCATCATCGCCAGGTGTGGCTTGGGGCGCTTTGGCAGCGGGCGGGCTGCTGGCCGGACCGCTGGCAGCTGTGTTGGCCGGGAGAGCCACGGACGGCTGGCCCGCAGGCTGCTGGACGCCTGGCGGGGCCAGTGGTGCTGCCGGCTTGTCTGGAGCCGCTGCGGCTGTCGGGGCCGCCGGTGCTGCCGGAGCGCTCGGGCTCGGGCTGGCTGCGGCCAGCGGTTTTGCGGCAAGCCCGGCTGCCGGAGGCGGCACCACCCGGACCACCTGCCCGACCTCCAAACGGTTCGGGTTCTCCATATTGTTCCAGCGGGCAATATCACGGAAGGACTGACCGCTGTCCAGACCAATGCGGATCAGCGTATCGCCCGGCTTGACCGTGTAGTAGCCTGATTTGCCGGCGTTTTCGGCACCCGGCGGAGGCTTGGCGGCCATGGCAGCGGGATCACTCCCCACCGCCGCGGCCTTGGCAACACCGCCGATCCGGTCCTCCACGGGCGCCTGGTAGGTCCGGACCGAGCCGCAGCCCGACAACAGCAGACCCAGCAGCAGACCGCCCAGCCAGGCCCGCCGGTCAAGAAACGCTGCGCCCATGTGACATCCCTTCATTCGATGCCTGATTTTAGGGGCACAAAATGCACTGCCTCGAACCTGGTTTGACGCAGACCCTGGGGCAACTTGTCGATCACCATCAGCACCTGGCTCGCACTCTGCGAGGCGTCTTGGGCCACTGGCGCCACCAAACGACCGCCGACCGCGAGTTGGTCAAGCCAGGCCTGAGGCAGTGCCGCGCCCCCGGCCGCGGCGATGATGCCGTCATAGGGGCCGCCAGCGGCGTATCCCTCGCGCCCATCGCCCAACAAAAGGTGGAGGTTGGCTAAGCGCAGGTGGCGCAGCTTGGCACGGGCCTGCTCATGCAAGCCCTTCAAGCGCTCGACGCTGTACACCTCGCTGGCCAACTGGCTCAGCAGGGCGGCCTGGTAACCGCAGCCGGTGCCGATCTCCAGCACCCGGCCAAGTTTGAGGCTGGCTCCATTGAGCAGCAGGGCCAGCATGCGGGCAACCACGCCGGGCTTGGAGATGGTCTGGCCCAGGCCAATCGGCAGGCTGGTGTCTTCATAGGCCTGGTTGACCAAGGCCGTGTCGACGAAGCGGTGCCGCTCCACCTGGCCCATGGCCGAGAGCACCATGGGGTCGCTGATGCCCTGTGCCTGCAGTTTGCGCACCATGCTCAGGCGTACGGCCATTGAATCAAGCCCGATGCCGGTGGAAACCGTGTTTTTGGGCATTGCCCCAAGGCTGGGCTTCGCAGCGCGAGGCGCTGAGGCATCTAGGCGCGCTGGAAAGCTCGGGCGCTGCTTCATGCCAGCGGTCGGTCGGGCCCCGTGGGCAAGAGTTTGGCAGCCTGGGCCCAGTGGTCCAGGCCGGCATGGTCGGTGAGGTCGACCTTCAAAGGGGTGAGCGCAATTTGCCCCTGCCGGACCGCATGAAAATCGGTGCCTTCACCATCGTCCATGGCCGGGCCTGCGGCACCAATCCAGTACATGGTGTCGCCGCGCGGGCTGAGTTGCTGGATGACCGCCTCAGCCGCATGCCGGCGCCCCAGGCGACAGCACCGGACCGGTCCGATCGCCTCGTAGGGCAGGTTTGGAATATTGACATTGAGCAGCCAAGGCTTGTTGCCGACGAGCTGCTGCTGCGCGAGCTGCAGCACCAGGTCCCGAGCCTTGCGGGCAGCTGCGGCCAGCTCCACCCACTGGCGATCTACCTGCGAGAAAGCGATAGCCGGTATGCCAAACAAAAAACCCTCCATGGCGGCACCCACAGTGCCCGAATAAATGGTGTCGTCACCCATATTGGCGCCGTTGTTGATGCCAGATACCACCAGGTCCGGGCGGTAGCCAAGCAGGCCGCTCAAAGCCACATGCACGCAGTCAGCCGGCGTGCCGTTAATATAACGAAAACCGTTCTCGCCCTGGTACACATAAAGCGGTGAATGCAGTGTCAGGGCGTTGGACTTGGCGCTGTTGTTTTGCTCCGGCGCTACCACCTCCACCTCGGCGACTTCTTTGAGCGCCTGGTACAGCGCAATGATTCCAGGGGCCAGGTAGCCGTCGTCGTTAGAGATTAAGATTTTCATGATGTCCCGAGGTTGCGCCGGATTGTAGGGTTGCCCCCCGGCAAAAACAGCGGTCACGCGGGGGACATTTTGCCCACTGCCGGCCCTCTATGATCGGCGTGACTATTTGGAGTGTCCACCATGCATGCTTGGCTCTGTAACAACCCGGTGGGCATTGACGCCCTCACTTGGACAGAATTACCCACCCCGCAACCCGGTGCAGGCGAGGTGCTGCTGAAAATTCATGCCGCCAGCCTGAATTTCCCGGACTTGCTGATTGTGCAAAACAAGTACCAGATCAAGCCTGCACTCCCCTTTGTGCCCGGCTCTGAGTATGCCGGTCTGGTGGAGGCGGTTGGCCAGGGGGTCTCGCACCTCAAGATCGGCCAAGCCGTGGCCTGCCTCTCCGGGACTGGTGGTTTTGCCACCCACACCCTGGCTCCAGCCGCGCTGTGCATGCCACTGCCCCCAGGCTTCCCCCTGGTCGATGCGGCAGCCTTCATCATGATTTATGCCACTTCCCACCATGCCTTGCTCGACCGGGCCCAGCTCAAGGCCGGTGAAACCGTGCTGGTGTTGGGTGCTGCCGGCGGCGTAGGCACTTCGGCCATCCAGATCGCCAAGGCCTGCGGCGCCAGAGTGATTGCCGCGGCCTCCAGCGCCGACAAGTGCGCGCTGTGCATCTCGATTGGTGCTGACGCGAGCATCAACTACAGCAGCGAAAATCTACGCGAGGCTGTCAAAACATTGACCAACGGCAAAGGCCCTGACGTGATTTACGACCCGGTGGGGGGCGACTACAGCGAACCGGCGTTTCGCTCGATCGCCTGGCGCGGACGCTACCTGGTGGTTGGCTTTGCAGCCGGCCCAATTCCGTCTTTGCCGCTGAACCTTGCCCTGCTCAAAGGCGCGTCCATCGTGGGCGTGTTCTGGGGCGACTTTGCCAAGCGCGAAGCCCGGGCCAACTCGGCCATGATGAGCGAGTTGGCGCAGTGGTACGGCCAGGGAAAAATCAAACCGGTGATTGACCGAACCCTGCCGATGGCCGAGCTCAAAGCGGCTTTCGCCCACATGGGCTCGCGCGGTGTAAAGGGCAAGCTGGTGATGGTCAACTGAGCTGCAGATGGTCCGCCGATCTGGCGGGCCGAATAGTCGCCAAACATTCGGTTTATAGTTTTTGCAACAATCAATCCCTTCACTCCAAGGACGGTCAAGATGCTCACTCTGCAGGTTCGGAAAATCGTCATACAGCTCGAAGAAATCATGCAGGAGATGGGGCGTGAGGTCAGCCCGCCGTCGCGCAAAGTGACGGTGGCAGCGGTGATCACCAACCCCTATGCCGGCCAGTATGTGCAAGACCTGTCACCGCTGTACGCGCTGGGTGCCGAAATCGGGGGCCTTCTGGCCAAGCGCGGCGTCGCCGCTCTCGGCGTCGCGCCTGACGATGTACAGAGCTACGGCAAGGGAGCTATCGTCGGCACGGCGGGCGAACTCGAACATGCCGCAGCACTGATACACCCCAGCTTTGGTGCCCCGGTTCGCGCAGCCGTGCACGAGGGCAAGGACATCATCCCGTCCACCAAAAAAATGGGCGGCCCAGGCGCCGTGATCGTGATGCCGGTAACCAACAAGAACCGGATCTGGAACTTTGATGACATGGACGCCGCCGAAATCGTCATCCCCGATGCACCCCATGCCAACGAGGTGGTGGTGGCACTGGTACTGGGCATCGGCGGGCGACCGCTGCACCGCATCGGGCTGCCCAAATAGACCAACACAAGGACACACCAGCATGGGCAAAAATCTCAACGACGAGTTACTGGCACGCGATCACCGTCATTTGGTGCACTCATTGCACAACGAAAAAACACACCTCGATGGGAAGGTGTGGGTCAAGGGCGAAGGCTGCGAGCTGATTGATGCCGACGGGCAACGATTTATTGACGCCATGTCTGGCCTGTGGAATGTCACCCTCGGTTACAGCCAGCCCACGCTGGTGGCCGCGGCCGCGGCCCAAATGGGCACGCTGGCCTATGCCTCCGGCTATGCCGGCAGCAGCAATCTGCAGGCCATGGCCCTGGGCGAGCGGCTGGCCGGCCTGACCTACCCCAACATCAACCGGTTTTTCTTCACCTCGGGCGGTGGGGAGTCGACCGATAGCGTTATAAAAACCGCACGCTACTACTGGAAAGCGCTGGGGCGGCCGGGGAAAATCAAAACCATCAGCCAGTTCGGCGGCTACCACGGCACCACCCTGGCAGCCATGTGCGCCACCGGGCTGCCAGCCTACTGGCCCTCCTTTGAGCCGCGTATGCCGGGCTTTGTGCACATTCCCAATTACGACCCCTACCGCTACCCGGTGCCACCTGGCCAGGACCCGGCCACCGCTGCGGCCAACGAGCTGGAGCGGGCCATCCTGGCCGAGGGACCAGATAGCGTGGCGCTGTTTTTGGTCGAGCCGGTGTGCGGTGGCGGCGCCTATGTGCCGCCGTCGGGCTATTTCAAGCGCATCCGTGAGATTTGCGACAAATACCAGGTGCTGCTGGCTGCCGATGAAACCATCACCGGCTTTGGCCGCACTGGGCGGATGTTCGCGCTGGACCATTGGGGCGTGCAACCCGACCTGATGCAGTTTGCCAAGGGCATCACCGGCGGCTATGTGCCGCTGGGCGGCATCGGCCTGTCCGACCAGATTGCCGATGTTTTTGACCGGGCCGGCTCCGACCCCTGGATGCACTGCTACACCTATAGCGGCCACCCGGTCACCTGTGCGGTGGCGCTGGCGGCGATCGATGTCATCGAGCAAGAGCAGCTGGTGCAGGCGGCAGAAGTCAACGGCGCCCGGTTTTTGGCCGACCTGCGCGCCGCACTGGGCCAGCATGTTCATGTGGGCGACGTGCGCGGCCTAGGTCTGATGGCGGCAGTCGAACTGGTTGAGGACAAGGCCAGCAAATCCAGTTTTGCTGCAAGCCGCAAGATCGGTCCGGCCGTGATTGGCGAAGCCCGCCGGCGCGGCTTGGTCACACGCGGACGCGGTGACACCATTTACCTGGGCCCAGCGCTGGTGATGCAAGAGCCCATGCTTAAACGGGTGGTGGAGATCATCGCCGAGTCGGTCCATAGCGTGCTGGCACACGGCGGGCAGTAGTCGATCACAGGCCCCGCGCAGCGGGGCAGCGTCACCGGTATGCGTGCGCGCCCCGGCGGGTCGCGCGCCATTGCAGCAGGTGGCGCAGCGCCATAGGCGTTGTCATGACCAAACCGATCAAGGTACTCCAAAGGCCGGGCGCCACCATCAACAAGGCGGCAAAAAAGCACAACAGTTGCTCCCAGCGCCTCATCTCAACCAGGAAGAACTTGGACAGGGCTGCCGCCAGTATGGTGATGCCGAGCACACATCCGGTAAACGTGACAGCGAAGTCCCAGCCATTAAAGCCCTTGGCCACCAACAGCAATGAGGGCGAGAACACAAATACAAACGGCACCAGGGCCTTGGCAAGGCCCAGGCGAAAAGCCGTGTTGCCGGTCTTGAACGGGTCACTGCCGGCCATGCCGGCCGCAGCATAGGCGGCCAGCGCCACGGGAGGAGTGATGTCAGCCAGTACGCCGTAATAAAACACAAAAAAGTGCGCCACCAAAGGCTCAACACCGAGTTGCACCAGGGTGGGTGCTGCCACCGTCACCATGATGATGTAGTTAGCCGTAGTTGGAATGCCGCAACCCATCAAAATACACACCAAGGCGGTCATGATCAGCGCAAACAGCAGCGTGAGCGCCTGTGGGCCGGCAAAACTGCTTGGTATCAGCGCCCCCACAAAGCCGGCCATGCTCTGCGCCGCGCCGGTGATGATGAAACTGATCTTGAAGCCCACACCGGTCAGGGTGACCACCCCAATCACTATGCCCACCGTGGCTGCCGCAGCACCCACCGCCAAGGCATATTTGGCGCCCGTCTCAAAAGCCTCGATCAGCACCCCTGGCGCCATGCGACCCCGGACACCACCCCACCCGATAGCCACAGCGGCCAATGCCGCGGCCAAAGCGAAAACCGCCAAACGTGGGCCCTCCTCCAGGCCACCAAAGCCAATCACACACAGGGCCAGATGCAGGGCGACCAGCAAAGCCCAATGCTTGGCCGTGTTGCCAGCGACCTGGGTCGACAGCCCCACAATCGCGCAGGAACTGATGCCCAGAAAAGCCGCCAGGTACGGGGTACGACCGGCCACCAGTGCAGCAATCAGCAGCGCCAGCGGGATCAGCGTGGGCCAGCGCGCCTTCAGGCTCTGCCCGAGCTTGGGCATCTCATCTTCTGTGAGCCCGCGCAGTCCGAAGCGCTTGGCTTCAAAGTGCACCTGCATGAAAACGCCAAAAAAATGCATGAAGGCGGGCACCACAGCAGCTGCAATGATGGTGTGATAGGGCAGGCCCAAAAACTCGATCATCAAAAATGCTGCTGCGCCCAGCACCGGTGGCGTGATCTGTCCGCCGGTGGACGCTGCAGCCTCGACAGCCGCCGCAAAATGGCGTTGATAGCCCACGCGGATCATGGCCGGAATCGTGAGCGAGCCCACCGTCACCGCATTGGCCACCGACGAGCCAGAGAGCATGCCAAACATGGCCGACCCAAACACACTGACCTTGGCCGGACCGCCGGCATAGCGGCCAGCCACGCTCGAAGCGATGTCTAAAAAAAGCTGACCCAGGCCAATCCGGGTGGCCAACACGCCAAACAGTACAAAATGAAACACATAGGTCGCGACCACGCCAACCGCCACCCCGTAAATACCCTGGCTGGTCAGGTATTGGTGGTTAATGAACTGGCTCCAACTGCTGCCCGCATGCTGCAACAGGCCAGGAAATACCCGCCCGAACAGGGCATAGGCTGTGAACCCGAGCGCAATCAGGGGCAGAGGCCAACCCATGCTGCGTCGGGTTGCATCGAGCAGCGCCACAAACAGGACCGTGCCCATGAGCACATCCCATTGGTTCGGGTTGCCCACCCGAAACGCCAGATCGTCAAAGGTGTAGGGGATGTACAGCACGCTGATGGCACAGCACAGGCCCAGCAGCCAGTCGATCAGCGGAACACCGCCGGGCGAGCCCAGGCTATGGACGGCCAGACTTTGGGCGCGCCGCTGAGTGCCGGCAAACACCAGAAAAATCAAGCCCAACACAAAGGCCAGGTGAACGCCGCGGTGGGTTACTTCACGCAGCAGGCCAAAGCCAGCGGTGTAGTAGTGAAAGCAACTCAAGCCAATGAGCAGGTATTTGATCAGCAGCGTGGCCGGCGGCACCGAAGGCCGAAAGCGCATCTCGGGATCAAATTTTTGCTCCAGGGCTTGCAGTTC
>SHXM01000088.1 GCA_009693325.1 Rhodoferax sp. | reverse complement strand
AACGACAAGGGCGAGGAGCAGCCTGCCAAGCCCAACCCTTACACGCCCGAGGAAGTTGAGCGCATGCAGCAACTGGTGCGCGGCGTGGTTGGCTTTGATGAAGCGCGTAAAGACTTGGTGAGCGTGGTTCAGGCCAAGTTTGAGGTCGAGGCGCCGATGGATTTGTCGGTGCCCTGGCACAAAGACGAAGCGATACTGACCAACATCAAGACCGCATTTTTGGGCTTGGTTTTTGTGCTGTTCTCGATGCTGGTGATTCGGCCGGTGGTGATGCATCTGCTCAACCGCGACAAAGAAGCTGCCCAAAGCGCTGCTGAGAGCCTGCAACTGGCCCAATCCGAGGCCCTGGCGCTTGAAGCCGCTGCGGCGGCCGGGCCAGAGGGTGCGAATGCGCCAGAGGTGAAAGAGCTGTCTGCTAGTGAAACACTCGAAGAGATGAAGGCAAAAATGAAGTCCAAGAAATCAAACATCTCGGCTGAGATGCTCGACACTGCCAACACCTATGATGACAAGGTCGCCCTGATCCGTATGATTGTGTCTGACGACTCGGCCCGGGTGGCGAGCGTGCTCAAGGGCATGATCAAGCCGGGCTGACAGGACCTCCGGAGTAAACACCATGGCTGAAGCAGCAAACACCACAGGCTCTGCAGGAGCGCTCGCAACCATTGGCGCAGAGACCCTGCGCAAAGAGCTCCAAAGCGTCACTGGCACGCAGCGAGCGGCTGTGCTGATGCTGCTGTTGGGCGAAGAACAGGCCGCAAGCATCATCAGTTATCTCAACCCCAAAGAAGTACATGCGCTGGGCGTGGCCATGGTTCAGGTGGCAGAGTTGTCCCAGGAGGCGGTCAATGCCGTGTTGGATGATTTCGTCACCACCATCAAACGCCAAACCAGCTTGGGACTGGGCACCGCCGACTATGTTGACAAGGTGTTCAGGCGCGCTCTGGGCAACGACAAGGCCGCCTCTGTGTTGGGGCGCATCAACCCCGGTCACAGCAGCAAGGGCCTGGATATTCTGACCTGGATGGACGCCCGCTCAATTGCAGATATGATTCAAGGCGAGCACCCCCAGGTGGTGGCCATTATTCTGTCGGTGCTGGAGAACGTGGTTGCGGCTGATGTGCTGAGTTTTTTACCAGCAGATTGCCGGGCCGAAGTGATGCAGCGTGTGGCCAAACTCGAGACGGTTCAACCCTCGGCGATGGAAGAGCTCGAGGCCATCATGAAAAAACAGTTTTCCACCAATTCTTCAGCCAAGTCCTCAAGCTTTGGCGGCATCAAGGCGGCAGCCAACATCCTGAACCTGACCAAATCTGCGCTCGAGGCCTCTGTGATGGGCGGGTTGCGGTCCCTGGATGAAGACCTGATGCAGAAGATTCAGGACAATATGTTCACCTTCGAGAACTTGGTGAGTGTGGACAACAAGGGCATACAGGTGATCATGCGAAATGTCGACCCTGATCAAATGATGATTGCGCTCAAAGGCGCCAGTGACCCGGTCAAGGAAAAGTTTTTCAGCAATATGTCTGAGCGTGCCAGGGGCATGTTCAAGGACGACATGGAGGCCAAGGGCCCGATGCGCCTGTCCGATGTAGAGCAGTCGCAGAAAAACATCATCCGCACAGCGCGCAAATTGGCCGATGCCGGTGATTTGGTGCTGGGCGGCGGTGCTGACTATGTCTAACAGCTTGGTGGTCTCGACCGAAAATAATCTACGGCAGTTGGTCATTCGGCCGGCCAAGGTTTGGCAGGCGCTGGATTTGCTGCACCCGGTTGCGCCTTCGGGCGGATTTTTACTGACTTCTTGGCGCCACGGTGACGCACCGCAATTTGGCCTGGTCGATTTTGATGTTCCGACCCTCGATCTGCTGCCCGCGCCCGCACCAGGCCGCAGCATGGACGCCAATGCGGTGAACCAAACCGACCAGCCAGCAGAAATCACCGAGGTCGAGGACACCACGCTGCCCCTGGCCTCGGCAGAGGTTCTGGCCCAGTCCCGTTCCGAGGGCTATGCGCAGGGCCTGCAAGACGCCCGCGTGCAGATGCAAGCCGAGATGGAGCGCAGCCTGCAAAGCAAGCTGTCCCAAGACCGGGCGCTGATTGCCGCCATGAACGATGCCCTGGCCAAGCTCAATCAAAGCCCGAGCGCTTTTTTTGAACCAATCAAGCGGCTGTCGCTGCACCTGGCTGAACAGCTGGTGTTGGCCGAGCTCGGCCTGGACGGGCGCGCTATCGAGCGTTTAGTGCAGCGTTGCGTAGATGAGCTCGCACTCAACGAGGCATCGATGGTCCAGGTAGAGCTCCACCCCGATGACCTAGCGGCCTGGCAGCAGCTGCGCCAGCGTTCTGGCCTGAGCGAAAGCGCCGGGCCGAATGTGCGTGCCAACGAGGCTTTGCAGCCAGGCAGCGTGCGTGCCAGCGCCAATGACGCGGTGGTGAATGATTTGATCGAACAGCGGCTGACCGCGCTGGCCCGCGGGCTGCAGATCGACGAGCCAGCTTGGCGGGCGCGCAGCGTATTAGTTGGCGACCGCGCGGGCAAACAATCCTCCGCTCTGCCAGATCCGCCAAGCCGCTACGCGGCCAAGGTGCAGGCCCCAGTTGCAGCCCTTGGGCAGCAACTTGCTGACATCGACACGGTTGAGGCTGTTGAGACCTCTATTTCAGGTGACAGCAGCGATGTTTGATTTTGATGCCGAGGTTGACCGGGCGGTTGAAAAATTGCACAGCCAGCGACCGGTGCGCAGCGGCACACTGGTGCGTCTGGTTGGTCTCAGGCTGGAGGCCCGCGGCATCATGGCTCCGGTGGGGGCCTGTTGCGAAGTCATGGGTCAAAGCGGTAAGCGCATTGAGGCAGAGGTTGTCGGGTTTGCCGACAGCACCATTTTTTTGATGCCCTTTTCGGAACCCGTGGGCATAGGTCCCGGTGACACGGTTCGGGTCTTGAGCGACACCGACCATGTGCTTTTGGGCGACGAGTTGCTAGGCCGGGTGATTGATGCGCGTGGCCGGGCGCTCGACGGCAAACCGCAGCCAGCCTGTACCAACACGCTCGGTCTGCTGGGGCTGCCCTTGAACCCGATGGAGCGCGGCCCGATTGATCGCGTGCTGGACGTGGGTGTGAAGGCCATCAATGGCCTGCTGACACTGGGGCGCGGCCAGCGCGTGGGTCTGATTGCCGGCTCCGGGGTTGGCAAAAGCGTGCTGCTGGGCATGTTGACCCGCTTCACCAAGGCCGATGTCGTGGTGATTGGCCTGGTCGGCGAGCGCGGGCGCGAAGTGCAGGCCTTCATCAACGAGACGCTGGGGCCCGAGGGTCTGGCCAAGTCAGTGGTGGTCGCGGCACCGGCCAATGTGTCGCCGGTGTTGCGGCTTAAAGCGGCCCACCTGTCGCATGTGATCGCAGAATATTTTCGTGACCAGGGCCGTGATGTGCTGATGCTGGTCGACAGCCTGACCCGGGTGGCCCACGCGCAGCGTGAGATCGGGCTGGCGATTGGCGAGCCGCCAACGTCAAAGGGCTATCCGCCCTCGGTGTTTGCCTTGCTTCCCAACCTGATTGAGCGGGCGGGTGTGGGGCGCCATGGACACGGCTCGATCACCGCCATCTACACCGTTTTGGCTGAAGGCGATGACGGCAACGACCCGATTGTTGACATTGCCAGGGCCTCGCTGGACGGGCAGGTGATGCTGTCGCGCAAGCTGGCGGAGGCGGCCCATTACCCTGCCATAGAGCTGACCGGTTCGATCTCGCGGGTGATGCAAAACCTGCTGCCTGCGACCGACTTGAAGCTTGCCAACCGTTTCAGGCGCCTGTGGTCGCTCTACCAGCAAAATGTTGATTTGATCCAGGTCGGTGCCTACCAAGTTGGCTCCAATGCCGAAATCGACCAGGCGATTGCCCTGCGCAGCACCATGGAGAATTTTTTGCGTCAGGACATGCACACAGGTTTTGAAGAAGCCCAAACCCGCGTCGACCTGCGGGTGCTGATGGAACAATGAGGGCAACACATCCATGAAAGTTCGTACCTGCTGGTCAGCTCTAGAGATCAAGGCCGAGCAATTGGTGGCGCAGCTCAGGGCCGAAACCGGTCAATCTCTGAAACTACTTGAGTCCTTGAGCTCGAGCAAGCAGCGGGTGGATCAGATGTACCATGAATACCACAGCCAGGCTACGGCGATGACCAGCGCCACGGGCATGTCAGGGGTGCAAAACCACCGCCAATTCATGCTGCAGTTGCAGTCTTTGAGGGAGCGGGTGGACAACGATATTGGCAAAACCCGACGCTATTTGTCGGTGCTGGAGCAGCGTACCGTGGAGGCCGAAACCGAGCGCCTGAAAATGCAGTCGCTCATGGATAACGACAAACTGGCAGTTCAAAACTATGAGAACCGGCGCGAGCAACGCAGCATGGACGAACTCGGCGTGATGCAATTCAACCGGGCCAGGGCGGCATGAACCCCACCGGCGGCCTGCTGTGGCACGCCCGCGCCTGGCGGCGCCAGGGCGCGTGGCGCGGCACCTGCGGCCAGATTGGACAGTGGCTCGGGCAGGTCAGGCCGATGAGCCGGGAGTTGCTGATTATTGGCGCGAGCGCGGGTTGGATGATGCCCAGCTCATGGCTGCAACGTTTCGAAAAGGTCAATACCTTTGACATCGACCGCTGGGCTGCACCGCTGTTTAGGCTGCGCCATGGCGCTGTCTTACGGCGCTCGGGAGTTGATTTGCGTTGCCACACCAGCGATGCGATTGGCCGATTGGACGAGGTGCTGGGCGAGAACCCGGGCGCTGCAGTGCTGTTTGACAATGTACTGGGGCAATTACGCTTTTTGCACGCTTCGATTGACACCACCGCCGCTTGTCTGGACCGGGTCAAGCGCAGTGTGCGCAGGCGCGAGTGGGGCAGCCTGCATGACGCCTATTCGGGGTCAGTCCGGCCTAGCGGCCGCCGGCTCGATACACCCAGCATGCACCAAAGCTTGCAGGCCGAGGGGGGGGCGCTGGGCGGCGCCGAACCCTTTGGGCCGGCTTTGGCCCGATTTAGCACACAACTCGAGGCCAAGGGCGAATGGCTGGACCACCTCACTTCTGATGTTTTTCCGGTCGGTACGGCGGTGCACCATATTGCCTGGCATTACAACCGGCGATACTGCCACTGGCTACAGGCCGGTTGGGTGGCCCCTTTGTAAGGTGAGTGTCAAAAAATGAAACTTCGCTGTGCAGGCAATGTTTGGCTTATCCGAGGGACGCTGGGCGGCCTGTGGGCCTTGGCCTTGGCGGCGTGCGTGACGGTGAGCGGCTGTGGTGGTGGCGCTGCGCCTGAAACCGTGGCGGGCTCCAAGTCTAACCCCGAGACACCAGCAATTCCGCCAGCTACGTTGCTGGCCGGCGCTTATACGGGAACTCTTTACGACAAAAGCTTTGTGAGTTTTGTCACGGCCAGCGCTTTTCCGCAGATCAATTGGTATGCCTTGTATTTTTTCGGCACAGGTGCTGCAGACATCATTCCGGTGATCTACTCTGGATCTGCAGCACTGGGCAATAGCGGCGCGGCAACGGTTGCTGCGGTTCGCGAATTCGGGTCTTCCCCCGCTGTACGCACTGGCAGCGCAAGTATCACTGCCGCCTCTCTGCAGGCCTATGCGTTGAGCATGTCAAACCTTACAGCTCCAAATAACCAAGCCATGGCCCCAAACACCTCGGCGGTGGTGACCTCTGCAAGTATCAGCGGGTCGTGGTCTGGTGTCTGGAGCGACAACATCAACACGGCAATCAACGCGGCAGCCGCTCTTCAGTTTAATGACGCACTAACTGCGATCGTAAGGTTTGGAAACTGTGATCGGACTTTACAGCTCACCCCCGCTACAGCATCGGCCAGCCCTTATTTTGCTGTCTCGGCCGCGGTGGATGTACAAAACCTTTGCCCACGCACACCCGGCAACTCTGCCGCCAGTCTGTCTGGCGTGGCCTTCGTTTACCCGTCTCCTCTTGTCGGTAAAACCAGGCGCCTGGAGCTGGTGGTGGTGGACAGCACTGGCAGCGGGTTTTCCTTTCGTGGCGATCAATAGGAGCTGACACATGGCTATGCTTGGCATGTCATGGTTCACACAAGGCTTTGGCCTGGCCCGATCTGTGGCTGGATTGGCGGCGCTGGTGTTGGCCTGTGCGGCTCACACCGCCCATGCCCAGGCTCAGACCCAGGCCGCCCCAGAAAAAGCGGCCCCGGCGGCCCCGGCCGAGACCAGTTGCGCATTGGCTGACATGCAAGCCATTGCGCAGCAAATACACCACCCTGTGGACAGAAAGCTCAAGGTTTTGGAGTGGCTGCGCGACCGCTCGGGTGACTGCAGCGCGGCCCAGCTGCTTGAGCTCAATGCCAACCGTGCGCATTGGATGGGCGTGGCGGACTCTGCGGAGTTGGCCGCCATCACCTACATGATTTGGGACAGCAAGGCCTCTGCCCGTCCGGCCCTCTTGGATGCGCTCTATGGCCCCAGACCCAAGGAGGGCAGGGAGAGCCGGCCCAAAGAGCCCGCGGCTAAAAAATCCAAAGTTCAAGAACCAAAAGTGAAAGAGGCAGCAACCGAGCCGGCGCATGACTCTGTGTTCACCCGGCTCTACGGGCAGGCCTTGGCCGAGGCCGAAGGCCTGCAGAAAACCCAGAATAATTTACGTGCCGTCTTGGGCTGTGAAGCCAAGCCGGGGGCCACGCCCCAGTGCTGAGCAGAGATGGACTGCCCTCATGTTTCAGAAATTCGTGCCGATGCTGTTTGGTTGATCCATCGGAGCCTTGGCATAACGGTCTGGAAAACGGCGTGGAAAAGTGTGCGATTTTTTTGTTGATTTTTATTTTTTGATTTAACCTTTGGGGCCACCCATGAAAAGAACCATTGTTGAAGTTTTGCTGGCGCTGGCCTTGATTGGCGCCGGTGTTTTTGGCTGGCTGAGCTGGAAGCAGGCCCAAACCGCCAAAGGCCAGGTGACCGAATTACAGGCGGCCTCGGAAGAAGCGGCCAAGGCGGTGACCGCGTCCAAAGCGGCGATTGCGGCGGCTGAAGAGCAGGCAGCCGCTCTGGAAGAGCAACTCGGCCCGCTGCAAAACAAGGTCAAGGAACTCGATGCGATCAAGGCCGCCATGTCCAGCGGCACCACCTTGGCGGATCTTGAGGCCGCCTATAAAACTCAAAAAAGTCTGTCGGCCGAACGGCAGGTGGGCCTGGGCGCATTGCGCATGCTCACCAAAGGGGGCGATGACCCTGCCGCGCTGGAGGCGTTTCGTGCAGCGCTTCAATTGACCGATCTGGGCAGCCGTAAAAACACCATGTGTGCCGCCCAAATAGCCTTGGCTGCTGCAGGCGAGAAGGTGACGGTGATGTCGGAGTGCCTGCCCCAGGCGGCTCATGGAGCACCCGATGCCCATGCCAAAGACGACAAGGCTGCCAAGCCCGATGCCCACGGCAAACCTGATGCCCATGCCAAAGACGACAAGGCTGCCAAGCCCGATGCCCACGGCAAACCTGATGCCCATGGCAAAGATGACAAGCATGCCAAGCCAGGTGATAAAAAAGGCGCCGATGCCCATGCCGCCCCGCACTGGAGTTATGCGGGCGACATGGGGCCAGACCGCTGGGGCAAAGAGTTTCCGACCTGCGCCAAGGGCAAGTCGCAGTCCCCTCTGGATATCGTCGGTCCCTTTGTCAAAGCGCGCACCAGTTTGAGTGCCGAATACAAAGAAGGGCCGCTGAAAATTCTCAACAACGGCCACACCATACAGGTCAATGTGCCGCCGGGCAGCAAGTTGCGCGTGGACGCCAAACCCTATGACTTGCTGCAGTTTCACTTTCACCGGCCTAGCGAAGAAAAAATCGAGGGCAAGCCTATGTCCATGGTGGTCCACTTTGTGCACAAAGGGGCTGACGGCAAGCTTGTGGTCCTGGGGGTTTTGCTCAAAGAGGGCAACGAAAACCCGGGCATCAAGACCCTGTGGGCGAATATGCCACTCGAAGAGGGCCCTGAGGTAGCGCCTGATGGCATCAAATTCAACCCCGGCAGTCTGCTGCCACGCGAGTTCGATTTCTTCAGCTACGAGGGTTCCCTGACCACACCGCCCTGTACCGAAGGCGTGACCTTTTTCATCTTGAAGACGACCGTCAACGTGGCCGCAGCGCAAGTGACCCAGTTCCCGTTCAAAATCAATGCCCGGCCGGTGCAGGCCCGCAATGGCCGTGACATCACCATGAACTAAGGCGCCAGCCTCTGCGCGGCGCTAATTGGGTCCCACCTATGAACCATCTGAAAGTCATTGTTTTCACTGTGCTGGCTACGGTGCTGTTGGCTTTTGGTGTGCTCTGGCTGGTGGTCGATCAAGGCTGGCTTCATCTCAACCCCGATGCCCGTTCGGCAGCTGCCGACCCGCTGGTGAGCCCAGGCCAGACACTTAGCAAGAAAAGTGCAAACTTTATTTGCGAGGTGACGGTCTCTATGCCGCAAAGAAACCTGACATCAGAGCCCAAGGTGTACACCGATTTTTTGGTGGCGGGGTTGGATCCTGAAGCCAAATCGGGCTGGTACCAGGGGGAGTTTTCCATTTCAGAGTCGCGCAAAGGGGCGATGCGCATGGACGGCTCCAAAGCCTTTGTCAGCCGGCCTGCCATGTTTGAGCGCTTTGGGCAAATGATCACCCAAGAGGAGTTCACGCTGGACCTCAGCGACGGCATGTTTGTCCAGACCCTGACCTTTCGTGACGGCACCCGGCGTCACATCATGAAAGGTATTTGCGCCAAATACGCCAAGGCACCGTTTAACTGAGCCGCCGGGATGGTCTGAAGCGGGCCGTGAGATAGGCCTCGGCGCTTGTTGCGCTGGCTGTAGCATGGAGGCATGGATACAGAACCGGCGCGGCGCAGGGGATGGGCTGGCGGGCTCTGGCTCGGCCTGCTGGCCTTTGTTTTGGGCACTGGACTGCAGCTGCAACAAAGCGCTTTGTATCCTTCTTGGGCTTACACGGGATTGCTGCTGCTGGGCTTGGCCTGCCCCATTGTTCTGAGCTTGGCTGGCCGTCTTGGTGGCCGGCTGTCCTGCTTGCTGCTGCTGTCTTGTGCCCTGTCCGGTTTTGGGCTGACCGGCTGGCGCGCCAGCTTATATGGCGCCCAAGCCCTGTCGCCGCAACTGGAGGGCCGTGATTTGCTTGTCACCGGCTTGGTCGCGGGCATGCCGCAGTGGCACGAGTCGGGGCTGCGTTTTCGTTTGGCTCTTGAGACCGCGAGCGCCCAGGGTGTCGCCGTACGCCTGCCAGAGAAAATTGACTTGAGCTGGTACAGCGGCCCGGTTGTTGGAGCCCAGACAGGCGTCGAGCTGCAGGTGCAGCCCCAGGCCTTGCGAGCTGGCGAGCGCTGGCAGATGATGGTACGGCTCAAGGCCCCGCATGGCGCGAGTAACCCACACGGCTTTGATTACGAATTGTGGTTGTGGGAGCAGGGCGTGCAAGCCACTGGCTATGTGCGCGCCGGTCGTGCTGACCCGGCGCCAGTGCGTCTGGCCGACACGCCCTGGTACCTGGTGGAGCGATTGCGCCAGCGCCTGCGCGAACAGATTTTTGCCGCCGTGCCAGAGCGCTCCCAAGCCGGGCTGATTGCCGCGCTGGTGGTGGGCGATCAACGCGCCATCGAGCGCTCTGACTGGGACCTGTTCCGGGCCACCGGTGTGGCACACCTGATGTCGATCTCGGGCCTGCACATTACCATGTTTGCTTGGGCGGCTGCCTTGGCTGTGGGATGGCTGTGGCGGCGCTCCGCAGGCCTGTGCCGGCTCTGGCCGGCACCCAGTGCGGCACTGTTGGGGGGCATGCTGCTGGCCGGCGCCTACGCCTTGTTCAGCGGCTGGGGCGTGCCGGCTCAGCGCACGGTACTCATGCTCGCCAGCGTGGGGCTGCTGCGCCTGGCGGGCAAACGCTGGCCCTGGCCGGTGGTATGGCTGCTGGCCTGCACCGTCGTCGTGGTCGCCGACCCCTGGGCCCTGCTCCAAGCCGGCTTCTGGCTAAGCTTCGTAGCCGTCGGCGTCCTCTTCGCCTCCGGCCTTGGAACAACACCAACAGCAGCACCCCAATCCAGCGCCGGGCCGCCCCAAGGTGGATTAGCCCCCCGGGGGGCAGCGCAGCACGCGCAGCGGCAAGCGTGGGGGCCATATTTCACGAACAATGGGTCATCACCCTGTCGCTCACGCCCCTCACGCTGTTGTTGTTCGGGCAGGTTTCGCTGGTGGGCCTGCTGGCCAATGGGCTGGCGATTCCCTGGGTGACGCTGGTGGTCACGCCGATGGCCATGCTGGGCACTGTGCTGCCCGGGCTGTGGCAGCTCACGGCTGCAGCCATCGGCTGGATGAGCGCAGTGCTGCAATTTTTGGCTGATCTGCCGTTGGCCGTTCTGTGGGTGCCGCAGGCTCCTCTGTGGGCCGGCGCAGTGGGTGTGATGGGTGGCCTGCTGCTGGTTTTGCGTCTGCCTTGGCAGTTGCGCAGCATTGGCCTGCCGCTGCTCTTGCCTGTGCTCCTGTGGCAGGCGCCGCAGCCGCCGGTGGGTGAGTTCGAGGTGCTGGCAGCTGATGTTGGGCAGGGCAATGGTTTGATTGTGCGCACCCGCCACCACGCCATGGTGTACGACGCCGGCCCCCGCTTTAGCAGCGAAAGTGACGCCGGACACCGGGTCATGGTGCCGCTGCTGCGCGCCATGGGAACCAAATTGGACATGGTGGTTTTGAGTCACCGCGACAGTGACCATGTGGGCGGTGCTGCAGCTGTATTGGCGCAGCAGCCGCAGGCTCAATTGCTCAGCTCGCTAGAACCCGGGCATATGCTGCAGGCACTGCGTCCAGGGCGATCCTGCCTGGCCGGACAAAGCTGGCGCTGGGATGGCGTTGATTTTTTGGTACTTCATCCCCGCCCCGAAGACTATGCGGCAGCGCTGCGTCCCAACGCGCTGAGTTGCACCCTGCGCATCAGCAACGGGCGGCAGACCGCCCTGCTGGCGGGCGATATCGAGCAAGCACAGGAGACCCTTCTGGTAGCCGGCGGAGCGCCGTTGCGCGCCACTCTGCTGCTGGTGCCCCACCACGGCAGCAAGACCTCGAGCAGCGAGGCTTTTTTGGACGCGGTCAGCCCGAGCCTGGCCTTGGTGCAATCGGGCTACCGCAACCGGTTTGGTCATCCGGCTGACCCGGTGCTGGCGCGCTATGCGGATCGGCAGATCCTGGTCTTTGATTCGCCCCATTGTGGTGCAATGACCTGGCGATCGGTCGACGCGCAGCAAGTGCAATGCCACCGGCAGACGGCTCTGCGTTACTGGCATCACCGTGTGCCTTGATGCTTGCAGCCCGTGGCGCTGCTTTGATCCTTGGCGCAAAGTTTGCTAAGCTGGGGCAGGAGTGAAGCTGCCCATGCAAAGATTCGACGAGATGTACACCCGTCTGCCCTATGAGTTTTTCAGCCAGGGTGAGCAGGTGCGGGAGCATTACAAAACTTATGCCGCCTGGCTGGCGCGCCAACACGGCGACATGATGGCCCGGCGGCGCGAAGAA
>SHXM01000087.1 GCA_009693325.1 Rhodoferax sp. | reverse complement strand
GCAGTCTGGATGCCTACAAGGCTAGTTTGGGCAAAAAAAGCGATGTCATGGTCGTCGACCCGGCTTCCTCGGAATTTTTCAAGGTTTTCCGCGGTGCTGTAGGCGCCTTGCCAGCCTCTCCAAACCCGACAAAGTAGACCTTGGGCGAAGATGTTTTTTGGCTGGCGCTGGGCCTGGTGCTGGTGCTTGAGGGCCTGTTTCCTATGCTTTCGCCTGCCGGTTGGCGGCGCATGTTCACCCAAATGTTGCTGCTTAAAGACGGGCAATTGCGGTTCTTTGGTATGTGCAGCATCCTGTCGGGGTGTCTGTTGATATGGTGGTTTGCATGACCGGCTCTTTCAGCGTCCCGGGCTGAAGCCTAGGGCTCCTGTTGCGCCCGGTAAAATCTGGCTTTCAACTGCCTTACTGCCTATTCATGTCCGCCTGGGTCCTGCCGGATCACATTGCCGATGTCCTGCCGTCCGAGGCGCGGCACATCGAAGAACTCCGCCGGGAATTGCTGGACATGGCGCGTTGCTATGGCTATGAGCTCGTCATACCGCCATTACTCGAGCATCTCGAATCCCTGCTCAGCGGTGCTGCCAGTGCGCTCGACTTGCAGACCTTCAAACTGGTCGATCAGCTCTCCGGGCGCATGTTGGGCCTGCGCGCAGACAGTACCCCGCAGGTGGCCCGAATCGATGCCCACCTGCTCAACCGCCGGGGCGTCACCCGCCTTTGCTATTGCGGCCCGGTCTTGCACACCCGGCCGGGCGGACCGCATGCCACCCGGGAGCCCTTGCAACTGGGCGCTGAGATCTACGGGCACGCCGGCCTGGAGGCCGACCTCGAGGTGCTGTCATTGGCTCTTGCCGGCCTGAGCGCGGTGAAGGCGCAGGCCTTGGCGGTCGATATGGCCGACGCCCGCATCGTGCGCGCCTTGACGGCTGATATGGCGCTGTCAGCCACCGGGCTGTCCCAGATCCATGCCGCGCTGGCCGCCAAAGACCTCAGCGAATTGAAAGTCCTGACCCGCGATGCCCCCGCAGCCAGTCGAAACGGCTTGCTGGCCCTGCCCCAACTCTATGGCGGCGCTGAGATACTGACTGAGGCCGAAAAACTGCTTCCGGCCGGCCCCCTAATTGCCCAGGCCCTGGCCGAGCTCAGGTGGCTGGCCCAGCGTGTGGAGGGGGTTAGGGTGAGCTTTGACCTGGCCGACCTGCGCGGCTACGCCTACTACAGCGGCGCCACTTTTTCGATCTATGCCCGCGGTGGCAGTGATGCCTTGGTGCGTGGCGGCCGCTATGACGAGGTTGGCGCCGTTTTTGGCCGCAACCGGCCGGCAGCCGGTTTCAGTCTTGACCTCAAGGCCCTGGTAGGCGTGCTGGCGCCGCGGCCCCTGCGCGCTGCGATTCGGGCGCCCTGGCGAGACGCCGACGCGCTGCGCTCGGCCATTGCCGTTCTGAGAGCGCAGGGCGAGACTGTGGTCTGTGCTCTGCCTGGACATGACCATGAAGAGGACGAGTTTCACTGCGACCGCGAACTGGTTGAATTTCCTGGCAGTTGGCAAGTGCAAACGATTTAAGCAACACAGGAGCAGCACCAAACCATGCAAGCAATCAAGGGGCGCAATGTCGTCGTGGTCGGCACCCAGTGGGGTGACGAGGGCAAGGGAAAACTGGTCGATTGGCTGACCGAGAGTGCCCAGGGCGTGGTGCGTTTCCAGGGCGGTCATAACGCTGGGCATACCCTGGTGATCAATGGCGTCAAGACTGCCCTGCACTTGATTCCCAGCGGCATCATGCGCCCTGGCGTCAAGTGCTACATTGGCAACGGCGTGGTGCTGTCGGCGGCCAAACTGTTTGAGGAAATTGAAGGCCTGGAGCGGGTCGGTGTTGAGGTGCGTGGCCGTCTGCGCATCAGCGAGGCCTGCCCGCTGATCTTGCCCTTTCATGTGGCTCTTGACCTGGCGCGTGAGGCGGCGCGAGAAATGGGCGGTAATACCAAGATCGGCACCACCGGGCGGGGTATCGGTCCGGCCTATGAAGACAAAGTTGCCCGACGCGCGCTGCGCGTACAGGACCTCAAGCACCCCGAGCGCTTTGCACACAAGCTACGCGAACTGCTCGGGCTCCACAACCATGTGCTGAGCACCTATTTGGGTTCTACCAATTTTGATTTCGGCCCCACCCTGCAAGCCTATCTGCGGGCTGGCCGGCTGGATTTTGATGCGGTCTTTGACGAGGCCATGCGCCACGCCGAGCTGCTCAGGCCGATGATGGCCGATGTGTCACGCGAACTCAATGAGGCGCACCTGAAGGGCGCCAACCTGCTGTTCGAGGGCGCCCAGGGCACCCTGCTCGATGTTGACCACGGCACCTACCCCTATGTCACCTCCAGCAACTGCGTGGCCGGTAATGCTGCCGCTGGCGCCGGCGTGGGGCCCGGCATGTTGCATTACATCCTGGGCATCACCAAGGCCTATTGCACCCGGGTTGGCGGGGGACCCTTTCCGACCGAGCTCGATTGGGGAACGCCGGGTACACCGGGCTACCACCTGAGCACCGTGGGGGCTGAAAAAGGCGTGACGACCGGGCGCAGCCGGCGCTGCGGCTGGTTTGACGCTGCGCTACTCAAGCGCTCGGCCCAGGTCAATGGGCTGAGTGGCCTGTGCATCACCAAGCTCGATGTGCTGGACGGCCTGTCCGAGTTGTTGCTGTGTATCGGCTACGAGCTCGATGGTGAGCGCACTGACATCCTGCCGATGGGCGCCGAGGACATCAGCCGTTGCAAGCCGGTTTATGAAACGCTTGAGGGCTGGAGTGGCAGCACCGTCGGTGTCACGCAGTTTGAGCGCTTGCCGATGCAAGCACGTTTTTATTTACAACGTATTGAGCAAACCACTGGCGTACCCATTCATATGGTGTCAACCAGCCCGGACCGTGATCACACCATCATGATGCGCCACCCCTTTCTGGCCGATTGAGCCCGATGCCAGCCCTGCCAATTCAACCGGTGCCATCGGCAGCGGGTTCGTTCCTGCGCCGTTGCCGCGTCATAAGGCCCGCCCAGGCCCGGTTTTCTCGAGCGCCAAAAAGCGGTTTATTTTCATGAATTCAGGAGCAAAACTATGTTGACCGAAGACGGCAAACACCTGTATGTCAGCTATGACGAGTACCACAACCTGATTGAAAAACTGGCGATCAAAATCCACCAATCTGAATGGCAGTTCGACACCATTTTGTGTCTGGCACGGGGTGGCATGCGCCCAGGCGATATCTTGTCTCGGGTGTTCGACAAGCCGCTGGCCATCATGTCGACCAGTTCTTACCGTTCGGACGCCGGTACCGTGCAGGGCCACCTCGATATTGCCCGCTTCATCACCACGCCCAAGGGAGAGATTGCCGGGCGGGTGCTGTTGGTGGACGACCTGGCGGATTCTGGGCACACATTGAAGGCGGTCATTGCGCAGCTGCGGACCAACTACGCACCCATCACCGAGTTGCGCAGCGCTGTCATTTGGACCAAGGCCATGTCAAGCTTCGCCCCTGATTACTCGGTAGAATTTTTGCCCACCAACCCTTGGATCCATCAGCCTTTCGAGGGCTATGACGCAATGCGTCCTGAGCAATTGATTCAAAAGTGGAGCGTTTGAACATGGCACCGCCGTCCGACATCGCCACCGCCCTGATCCACCACCCCTACCGGCCGGCCGGGGGTTTTGCTGCGTCCCAGCCCGGTGTGTTCAAAGCCTCAACTGTTTTTTTTCCGAACATGGCTGCAGTGCGCAGCACCAAATGGATTGATAAAAGCGGCTACACCTACGGCGTACACGGCACCCCCACCACTTACATGCTGGAGGAGCGTTTGTGCGCCTTGGAAGGTGGCTTGTATTGCCAGCTCTCGCCCAGTGGACTGGCCGCTATTGCGCATGTGGCCCTGGCCTTTTTGCGCACCGGTGACGAGGTGCTGTTTCCTGAGAACGTCTATGGCCCCAACAAGGCGCTGGCCGCCGGAGAACTTTCGGGCTGGGGCATCAGGCACCGCTTCTACAAGCCCCTGGACCCACAAGATTTGGCCGCTAGCATCAGCCCTGCCACGCGTCTGGTGTGGCTGGAGGCGCCGGGCTCAATCACCATGGAGTTCCCCGACCTGCCCGCGTTGGTGCGCGTTTGCCGCGAGCATGGGGTGCTGTGCGTTCTGGACAACACCTGGGGCGCTGGCTTGGCCTTCGCGCCCTTTGATCTGCTACCCGGTAGCAGCCCTGCGTTGGGTGTGGATATATCGGTGCATGCCCTCACCAAATACCCCAGCGGCGGTGGCGATGTGCTGATGGGCAGCGTGGTTACCCGGGATGCCGCGCTGCATCGGGTTTTGCAGCTCACCCACATGCGCTTGGGGCTATCTGTTGGCGCCAATGATGCAGAAACTATTTTGCGTAGTTTGCCCAGCATCGCACTGCGCTATGCAGCGCATGACGATTCCGCTCGGCAGTTGGCGCGCTGGTGCCAAAGCCGGCCTGAATTCTCCCAGGTGCTGCACCCGGCCTTGCCCGGTTCGCCCGGGCACCAGGCCTGGCAGGCGCTGTGCAAAGCCGGCCCGGGCGGTGCCGCTGGCCTGTTCAGCGTGATGGTGGATGCGCGTTTCAGTCGCGCGCAGGTTGACGCTTTTTGCGACGCTCTGCAACTTTTCAAGCTCGGCTACAGCTGGGGGGGGGCCACCAGCCTTGCCATGAGCTACGAGATCGCAGCGTTGCGCAGCGCCTGGCCCAGCGCGCTGCGCCCCGGTACCGTGGTTCGGTTCTCCATCGGGCTGGAATCCGCAGCCGACTTGCAAGATGATTTGGCGCAAGCCCTGCAGCTGGCCTTCGCTTGAGCACGTTGCGGCCCGCCCAGAGCGGCCCGGCAAAATGTTAAAGTATCTCCAACTACTTGAAAGCACACCTTGGCTACACCCAATTACGGTTACGAAAAGCGGCAAAAAGAGCTTGCAAAGAAAAAAAAGAAAGAAGAAAAGCTTAAGCACAAGGCTGAGCGAAAGGTTGGGGAGCCTGGTTCCGAGTCAGCTGAGCCTGATGCCGACCAACCTGAAGGCGGCGAGGCGTCCGCTGCTGGGATCAGCCCCACTTTGCCTGCTTAGCCGCTTGTGCCCAGTTGGGCTGGGTTCGAGTCCTTGATCAGCCTGCGGGCGAGTTCGCTCATGGCCTGTGCGGAATGGTCTGCCGGGGAGAGCAGCACTGAAGCCTCAAACCTGGTGAAGTTGCGCTGCATCGACTGCAGATATACCGGGTCATAGTGCAGCGTCAGCAGTTCCTGCACCACGCAGGCAATTCGTCCGGCACGCACTGCGGCCTGCCAGCTCTCAACCTGGGCTCTGCCGCGAATCTCGCTGAGTGCCTGCAGGCGGTCGCAAAAGTGGGCCGTGTTTTGTACAAAAAATGCATAGTCTTCCATCAGCAAGGCTACCCGCTGTGCATCTGGCAGAGCCAGCCTGAGGCAGGTGCTGCGCCGAATCGCCTCGATCAGAGCCGTGGGCACTGCAACATTGCCGACCTTCTTGCTCTCGCTCTCAATAAAAACCGGTCGCGTCGGGTCGATCTGCCGCAGTGCATCCCAGATCAGGGTGTCAAACCGCTTTTGGCTGGGCTGCGCCAGGCCCGGAATGGCCCCCAGCACCGAACTGCGGTGGTTGGCCAAGGCCTCTAGGTCAATCACCTGCGCGCCGGCCTGAGCCAGCGCCTGCAGCAGCCGTGTTTTGCCCGAGCCAGTGGTGCCGCAGACCACGCGCCAGTCCAAGTTGGCCACACGGCGCTCGGTGTCGTGCACCACGGCGGCGCGGAAGGCCTTGTAACCACCCTCCAGCAGTGTCACCCGAAAACCGATCTGGTCGAGGATCAGCGACAGCGAACCGCTGCGCTTGCCGCCGCGCCAGCAATAGGTCAGTGGGCGCCACTCCTTGGCAGTAGTCAGCAACTCGCGCTCGATGTGGCTTGCTATGTTGCGCGCGGCCAGGGCGGCACCGCGTTTTTTGGCCTCGAACGGATTGACCTGCTTGTACAGGGTGCCGATGGCGTGCCGTTCGGCGTTGTTGAGTGTGGGCCAGTTCACTGCGCCGGGCAGGTGGTCTTGCGCGTACTCGTCTTCGCTGCGGGCGTCGATCACGGCGTCAAATTCGTGCAGCCGGCTGATGGCCTGCTCGGCGCTGAGGGTGGTCAGGCTCATTTCAAAATTTTTCGCAGGGCTGGCCAAACATTTGCCAATATGATGGGATGGGCGGCCTCTGTCGGGTGGATGCGGTCGGCCTGGAAAAGCTGTGTGGGGTCCGGCCCGTCGCTCACGCCGGCCAGAAGAAACGGCACCAGTGCGGCCTTGTACGCCTTGGCCACCGCGGCAAACATGGCGGCGAAACGGTCGGCGTAGTCCCGGCTGTAGTTGGGCGGCACCTGCATGCCCGCCAGCAGCACACTGGCGCCGGCTTTTTGAGCGGTTTGTGTCATCTGGCTCAGGTTGTCCTCGGTCAGGCTCAGCGGCAGGCCGCGCAGCGCATCATTGCCGCCGAGTTCGATGACCACATGGCTAGGCCGGTGCTGGCTCAGCAGAGCACCCAAACGCGAACGACCGCCTGAAGTGGTCTCGCCGCTGATGCTGGCATTGACCACGACCGCATCCAGCTTCTCGGCTTTGAGGCGAATCTCCAGCAGTGCCACCCAGCCGGTGCCGCGTTTGAGGCCATACTCGGCGCTGAGCGAATCGCCGAGCACCAGAATTTTCTGGTTTTTGGCGGGCGTGGCTGTGGTGATTAAAGTTGCCCAAGCCCCCATGGCAGTCCCGGCCAAGCCAAGCGCGATAAAGTGTCGTCGGTCCAAAGAAAGTCCCATGTCTGATTCAATTATTTCGGTCGAGCATCTGTTCAAGTCGGTCACCGACTCCACCGGTACCCTCGACATTTTGCGCGATATCGATTTTGCGCTGAAACCGCAGGAAACCGTGGCCATCGTCGGCGCGTCGGGCTCCGGAAAAAGCACACTGCTGTCGATCATGGCCGGCCTCGACACGCCCACCCGGGGCACGGTGCGGCTGGCCGGGCAGGACCTGTTCTCCCTGGATGAAGACGCACGTGCCGGCCTGCGGGCGCAGCAAGTCGGGTTTGTGTTCCAGAGCTTCCAACTGCTGGGTAACCTTAACGCGTTGGAAAACGTGATGCTGCCGCTTGAACTGGCCGGCCGGCGCGATGCCCGCCAGTCCGCCACCGCCATGCTGGGGCGGGTGGGGCTAGCCGAGCGGCTGCGCCATTACCCGCGAGTGCTCAGTGGTGGCGAACAGCAACGCGTGGCCCTGGCCCGGGCTTTTGTGGTGCAGCCAGCGCTGCTGCTGGCCGACGAGCCGACCGGCAGCCTGGATTTCGCCACCGGCGAAAAGGTGATGGAGTTGATGTTTGCCTTGAACCAGGAGCAGGGCACCACCCTGGTGCTGGTCACCCACGACCGCGCCATTGCCAGCCGCTGCAGCCGGTGCATCACGATCGAAGCAGGTCGGGTTTTAGGTAGCTAGCCGGCGCTCTTGCCTTCACGACAGGTGGGGTTTCGCGGGCTTTGGTGCGTGTGTGGCTTGTTGCTTGGGGCAGGAGTTCCGTTGTGGGCGAGCTGCGGGGGCCGACGGCGCGGCGCCGCTCGTGTCCCTCCGCCCTGCGGGCTCCTTCCTTGACCTCGCCGCGACGCGCCATCGGCCCCTGCAGCAGGCGGGGGGTCGGCGCACCAGCTGTGGATACAGCAGCACACCAGTACGCCCGTCATTCGGCTAAACCGTGTCTCTTTGCACTGCGGACCAACCACCGTGCCAGATCAGGGTGGTGGGGCGTTCGGCGCAGCGGCATCAAGGAGGAGCCCAGCGGGCGGGAGACAGCCGCGGAGCCGAATGCCCCGCCGCCCTGATCCCGCAATCGCAATCGCAAGCCGAAAACCGCAAACCACGACCCGACGCGGACCCCCAAGAGATCCTTAGTTCGCTTTGACCGCGATCCCCTTGAACTCGCCGCTGGCGATGCGCTTTTGCCACTCGGCCGGGCCGGTGATGTGGGCGCTGGTGCCACCGGCATCCACCGCCACTGTGACCGGCATGTCGACCACGTCGAACTCGTAGATGGCCTCCATGCCCAGGTCCGCAAAGCCCACCACGCGGGCGCTCTTGATGGCCTTGCTGACCAGGTAGGCGGCGCCACCCACAGCCATCAGGTAGGCGCTCTGGTGCTTGCGGATGGCCTCGATCGCCACCGGACCGCGCTCGGCCTTGCCAATCATGGCGATCAGGCCGGTGTCGCGCAGCATCATCTCGGTGAAGCCGTCCATGCGGGTGGCGGTGGTGGGGCCGGCCGGGCCCACGGCCTCGTCCTTGACCGGATCGACTGGCCCGACGTAGTAGATGACCCGGTTGGTGAAATCCACCGGCAGCTTTTCCCCGCGTGCCAGCATGTCCTTGATGCGTTTGTGCGCAGCATCGCGGCCGGTCAGCATCTTGCCCTTGAGCAGCAGGGTGTCGCCGGGTTTCCAGCTCGCCACTTCCTGCGGTGTAAGCGTGTCGAGATTGACCTTGCGGCTCTTGACATAGTCGGGCGTCCAGGCCACGTCGGGCCACAGGTCGAGCGAGGGTGGGTCCAGGTAGACCGGGCCGCTGCCGTTCAGCACAAAGTGGGCGTGGCGCGTGGCGGCACAGTTGGGGATCATGCCCACCGGCTTGCTGGCCGCATGGGTGGGGTACATCTTGATTTTCACATCCAGCACCGTGGTCAGGCCGCCCAGGCCCTGGGCCCCGATGCCCAGCGCATTGACCTTCTCGAACAGCTCCAGGCGCAGGGCCTCGGTCTGGCTCAGTGCTGCACCGGCGGCAGCCTTGGCCTGCAGCTGGTACATGTCCAGGTCCTCCATCAGGCTCTCCTTGGCCATCAACACTGCTTTTTCGGCGGTGCCGCCAATGCCGATGCCCAGCATGCCGGGCGGGCACCAGCCCGCGCCCATGGTGGGCACGGTCTTGAGCACCCAGTCCACCACCGAGTCGCCCGGGTTGAGCATGACCATCTTGCTCTTGTTCTCGCTGCCGCCACCCTTGGCGGCCACAGTCACCTCCAGCGTGTCGCCGGGTACGATTTCGGTGAAGATCACCGCCGGCGTGTTGTCCTTCGTGTTCTTGCGGGCAAACTCGGGGTCGGCCACCAGGCTGGCGCGCAGGGTGTTGTCCGGGTGGTTGTAGGCGCGGCGCACGCCTTCATTGATGGCGTCATCCAGCCCACCGGTGAAGCCCTCCAGCCGAACATTCATGCCGAGTTTAAGAAAGACATTGACGATGCCGGTGTCCTGGCAGATCGGCCGGTGGCCGGTGGCGCTCATCTTGCTATTCGTGAGGATCTGCGCGATGGCGTCTTTGGCCGCCGGGCTCTGCTCACGCTCGTAGGCGCGGGCGAGGTGGGCAATGTAGTCGGCCGGGTGGTAGTAGCTGATGTACTGGAGGGCAGCAGCGACGGATTCGATCAGATCAGCCTGGCGGATGGTGGTCATGGGGTACAAAGCCTGTGTGGTTGGGTGGGCTTGGGCCGGGGCGCTCAGTGGTCTTGTTCCGATCGCCGAGACATGAGTTTATCGGTGTAGGCAATGGCGATGGCCGACAACAAAAAGGTGATGTGTATGGCGGTTTGGGCGATCAGAACCTTGTCCTCGTAATTGGCGGCGTTGATGAAGGTTTTGAGCAGGTGGATGGAGCTGATGCCAATGATGGCCGTGGCCAGTTTGACCTTGAGCACCGAGGCGTTCACATGGCTGAGCCACTCAGGTTGGTCTGGGTGCCCCTCAAGATCCATACGGCTGACAAAGGTCTCGTAGCCCCCCACAATCACCATGATCAGCAGGTTGGAGATCATCACCACGTCAATCAGTGCCAGTACCACCAGCATGATGATGGTCTCATTGAGCGAAGTCGTGACAGCAGTCTCTTTGTAGCCAATGCTGGAGATCAAGGCTTGCAAGGCGGTCTGGCTGCCAAAGGCCGCCTCGAGCAGGTGAACCAGCTCCAGCCAAAAGTGAAACACATACACCCCCTGCGCCGCGATAAGGCCGATATAGAGGGGCAGCTGCAACCAGCGGCTGGCGAAAATAAAGGCGGGCAGGGGTCGCAGACGATGGGGTTTTTTGGCGGCGTTGGGCATCATGGCAATCTTAAGAGTGTGCTTTGATCTTGATTGTAGGAGGCGGAAGATATGATGGATTCATGATCACTCTTGAATCTATTCAAAGCCATGTCTTTCATGTGTCGAACAAAACCAATTGGTGGTTTGTTGTAGTCGCCGACTCCAGCGGTGCCCTGGGCTGGGGCGAGGGCTCACTCAATGGTTGGGAGCCCGTGCTCGATGCACATCTGGAACACATGAAGCCGCAATAGATCGGTATGGCCTTGAGCAAGGTGTGCGACCAGGTGCGTGCAGCACCGGCTTCACCGGGCGGCTTGGTGTGCAACACCGTGGTGAGTGCTTTTTTGCAGGCGATTTTGAGTTTGCAGTCTCAGCATGCCGGGCAACCGATGCACGCCGTGCTCGGCCCATTGTTGCGGGATCATTTGCCTTTGTATGCCAACATCAATCGCGCCACGAGCGACCGCAGTCCGGCCGGTTTTGTGGCCGTCGCCCGCCAAGCACAGGCACAGGGCTTTACCCGTTTCAAGATTGCGCCTTTTGACGGTTTGACGCCTGCACTGTGTGGCAGTTCTCAAGGGCAGGCCATCATCCACCGCGGCATCGATTGTTTACAGGCCCTGCGAGATGCGATGAGACGCGAAGTCTTGCTGATGGTGGATTGCCATTGGCGCATGGATGAGGCGCGGGCCTTGTCGACACTGGCGCTGCTCGAACCGGTGGGATTGCATTGGTTCGAATGCCCGCTGGCAGAGACGCACGCCAATTGGCCTGCCTTACGAAGAATTCGGCGGGCCGCTCGCCAACAAGGTGTTTTACTGGCCGCGGCTGAAACACAAGTGGGTTTGAGCTCGTTCCAGGCCGTGTTTGAAGAAGCCTTGTATGACCTGGTGATGCCAGATGTGAAATATTGCGGAGGGCCCTGGGAAATGCTGCGCATCGCGCAGCAAGCCCATGTGCATGGCGTGCAGTTTTCGCCGCACAACCCCTCCGGGCCGGTCTGCACTTGGCAGAGCTTGCAAGTGGCCCTGGTGGCCCCGGAATGCGCCATGTTGGAGTTTCAGTTCGCCGAAAGCGATTTGTATTTTTCTGTCAATCAGGGGGTAGACATTGATCCGCACCGAGGGCATTTACGTCAACCCGGGGCAGGCTCGAGTGCCTCGTTGGCTGTGCAGCGTCTCGATGAAAGCCTGCTGGCGCAACACCCCTATCAGCGCGTGCCCCCAGGAATTGAACCCCAACTCAATCGATGAACCAGGCCCGGCGGGCTACTGGTTCGCCGTGATTTTGGCGGCTGCGACCAAAGCTTTCCAGCGTTGCACATCGGCGCTGACCCGTTTGCCCAGGGTTTCTCCATCGGACATGATCATTTGTGTACCCTGAGATAAAAACCGCTCTTTCAGGGCGTTGTTGTTGCGCAGTGAAACCAGGGCGGCTTGCAGCCGATCGGTGATGGCTTTGGGCGTGCCTTTAGGGGAAAAAATCGCGGTCCAGGCAGAAGCGTCAAATTCGGACATGCCTTGCTCTGCCATGGATTTGACTCCTGGCAAAAGAGGCGTTTGGGTGGCAGTGGTCACGGCGATTGCCTTGACTTCTTTGGCCTGAATTTGCGACATGATGTTGGACAAATTGGTGAAGTTGGCTTGTACCTCTCCGCCGATGAGTGCGCGCGCAGCTTCGGGCGCACCTTTGTAAGAGATGGAGACAAATTGAGTGCCTGATTGAAGGCGGAACAATTCGGTCATCAGAT
>SHXM01000086.1 GCA_009693325.1 Rhodoferax sp. | reverse complement strand
TGGGCAATCACCTCTGCCGGCGCCTTGCGAAAACGCCCCTTGCCGGCGCGGCGAAAGTAATGCGGCGCCTCAAACAGCCGCAGCAGCATGGCCACCTGCTGCTCCAGCGTGGCGTTGGCTGAAAAATAATCACGCGCCAGCTCTGCAAACCCAAACTCGTCCTCGGGCGAGAACTCCCAGGCCAACTCCAGCTCGATCTCCGGTCTCAGCGCCTGGGCCTGCGCCAGCAACTGGGCCGGCGCCGGTTTTTCGAACTTCAGCAGCATGTTGGCGCCCTTGACCTTGACCCGCTTGCCGCTGTCGAGCTCCACCTGCGCCGAAGTGTCCGCCTCAGACAACACCCGCCCGGCCATGAATTTGCCGGCTTCTTCAAACAATAAGTACATGGGCTGAATTGTCCCTGTAAATGCTGGTGGCGGTGCGCCGAGCGTCATCCCTGACGCGCGTCGTCATCCCCGGCTGGACCGGCGATCCATGCCTTCAGCCAATCAGCTCCAGGTGCTGCGGTGTCGCGCCCATCACCAGTTGGGTGGTCAATCGCTGATCAAAGGTGGCCAGTTTCCCGTTGTTACGTACCGCCAGTGCGAGCAAATAGGCGTCTGTCACTTGCCGATGGCCCAGCACATTTCGCCAATTGATCACGCCGGTCGACAGCAGGCTGACATCTGCGGCCCAGAACGCATGTTCGGGCGCCTTGCAGGCCAGTTCCAGGCGCTGCGCCACTTGCGCCGCTGGCCTGGCAGTGGGATAGCCAGGTTGGGACATGATGCGCACCACACCGTTTTGTGTGATGGGGCACGAGGCCCAACCCGCTGCCGCCTGGTTTTCCAACCAAGCCATCGCCCGGGCGTGCATGGTGTGTCCGGCATCAAACAGCGCAATCAGGACATTGACGTCCAGCAAAGCGCGCATCAGACGCCCTCAGCGTCGCGCAGCGCGTCAATCTGGGCATTGGTGATCAACACACCCTGTGATGCAAATGGCTGGAAGCCCGCCACTGCACGTACCTCGCCCCCATCGGCTTGCCCCGCGCGCTGAGTGCCCGACATCGCCTCCCGCAGCAAGCGAGAAATGAGCTGTCCCGCGGACAGGCGCTGCCGGCTGGCCATCTCCTTGGCGGCGGCCAGCACGTCGTCTTCAATATCGAGTGTTGTTCTCATGCGAGCGCCTTTTGATGTAAATGCATCACGATGATAGCGCATCAATGAGCGAAAAAAGCCCCGCGGTCTGGTGGGCTCACCTTGCAAGCGGCTCACGCATTCAGGTTCAATCCGTTTTCAGATGTGTCTTCAAGTGGTGTTGCAAGCGCTGCAGTCGCTCGGGGCGGGGGCACTTGCGCGCCGCCTGACGATAATTGGCCGCTATGGCCTATGTTTTTCAAAGCACGCCGCTATGGCAGCGCATCACGCCCTGGTTTCGGGGTTTTGATGTGCCACTGGCTGCCTCTGCAGGCCTGCTGGCTCTGGCAGGCCTGTTGACCATGTATTCCTCTGGCTACGACCATGGCACCCGCTTTGAGGACCATGCTCGCAACATGCTGATTGCCGGGTTGATTCTGTTTGGCGTGGCGCAGGTGCCGCCACAGCGTTTGATGGACTTGGCCTTGCCGCTGTATGCGCTGGGCGTTGGCTTGTTGGTGGCCGTGGCGCTGTTCGGGCTGACCAAAAAGGGTGCGCAGCGCTGGCTCAATCTGGGCCTGGTGATTCAGCCCAGTGAAATCCTGAAGATCGCCATGCCGCTGATGCTGGCCTGGTGGTTCCAAAAGCGCGAGGGCCAGTTGCGTGCGCTTGACTTTGTGGTGTCTATCGGCTTGCTGCTGTTGCCAGTAGGGCTGATCCTCAAGCAGCCCGACCTTGGCACCGCTGTACTGGTGCTGGCGGCTGGCTTGTCGGTTATTTTTTTTGCCGGCCTGAGCTGGCGCCTGCTGGCCCCGCCCTTGTTGCTCGGTTTGGCGGGCCTGGTGTTGCTGTGGGTGTTCGAGGCTGAGTTGTGCGCCCAGGGCGTGAGCTGGCCGGGTCTTCGTGACTACCAGCAGCAGCGCGTGTGCACCCTGCTTGACCCCGGGCGTGACCCGCTGGGGCGGGGGTTTCACATCATTCAGGGCATGATCGCCATTGGTTCGGGCGGTTTTTGGGGCAAGGGCTTTATGCAGGGTACGCAAACTCACCTGGAGTTCATACCTGAGCGCACCACTGATTTCATCTTTGCCGCTTACTCTGAGGAGTTTGGCCTGGCCGGCAACCTGCTGTTGGTGCTGGCCTTTGTTTTTTTGGTTTTGCGCGCATTGAGCATTGCCCTGGAAGCCCCCACGCTGTTCTCGCGTTTGCTGGCGGCCTCGCTGGGCATGATTTTGTTTTGCTACGCCTTTGTCAACATGGGCATGGTCAGTGGCATCCTGCCGGTGGTGGGCGTGCCCCTGCCATTCATCAGCTATGGGGGCACGGCGATGGTGACGCTGGGTTTGGCCCTGGGTATGTTGATGTCCATTGCCAAATCCAAGCGGCTGGTGCAGACATGAGCAGCCTTGGCGCGCCAGCCCGCGCCGGGGGTGTTGCTTGCAGACCGCCCCGGCACTGGCGGCAGCCCTCTAGAATGACGCCATGATTTCTCGCGAACCTACCCTCGAACGCTTGGCTATTGCCAAGTCCCTGCTGCTCACGCCCTTCGGGCTGGACGAATCCCACCTGCTGCGCGCCCTGGCCGAGATCAAGGCATACCGGGTCGACGAGGCGGACCTGTACTTTCAGTACACCCGCAGCGAGGGCTGGAGCCTCGAGGAGGGCATTGTCAAAACCGGCTCGTTCAGCATCGACCAGGGGGTTGGAGTGCGGGCCGTCAGCGGCGAAAAAACCGCTTTTGCTTACTCGGACGACATCTCCGAGGCCTCCTTGCTGGACGCGGCGCGCACGGTGCGCTCGATCGCCGCCCAGGCGCAGGGTGCCCGGGTCAAGGCCGGCAAGCGCCGGATTGCCGAGGCCCGCTCGCTGTACCGCGATTTAGACCCCATTGCCAGCCTGGACAGCACCGCCAAGGTGGCGCTTCTGGGGCGGGTTGAGCAACTCGCGCGCGGCAAAGACCCGCGGGTGGTACAGGTCATGGCTGGCCTGGCCAGCGAGTACGACGTGGTGCTGGTGGCCCGCGCCGATGGCACGCTGGCCGCTGATGTGCGCCCGCTGGTGCGCCTGTCGGTGACGGTGATTGCCGAGCAAAAAGGCCGACGTGAGATGGGCTCGGCGGGCGGCGGCGGCCGCTTCGGCCTGGCTTATTTTGACGACGCCTGCATCGGCCGCTATGTCGACGAAGCGGTGCAAGCGGCCCTGACCAACCTGGTGGCCCGGCCGGCGCCAGCGGGTGAGATGACCGTGGTTCTTGGCCCGGGCTGGCCCGGCATCCTGCTGCACGAGGCCATTGGCCACGGGCTGGAAGGCGATTTCAACCGCAAGGGCTCCAGCGCCTTCAGTGGCCGCATCGGACAGCGCGTGGCGGCCAAAGGCGTCACGGTGCTTGACGACGGCACCTTGGCGGACCGGCGCGGCTCTCTCAATGTCGACGACGAGGGCAACGCCAGCCAGCGCAACGTGCTGATTGAAGACGGCATCCTCAAGGGCTACATCCAAGACAGCATGAACGCCCGCCTGATGGGTGTGGCGCCCACCGGTAATGGCCGGCGCGAGAGCTATGCCCATGTGCCGATGCCGCGCATGACCAACACCTACATGCTGGCCGGCGGCAAGCCACCGCAGGAGATCGTGGCCAGCATTAAAAAGGGTCTGTACGCAACCAACTTTGGCGGCGGCCAGGTCGACATCACCTCGGGCAAGTTTGTGTTTTCAGCCAGTGAAGCCTATTGGGTCGAAAACGGAAAGATTCAGTACCCGGTCAAAGGCGCCACCCTGGTTGGCAGCGGTCCCGAGTGCCTCAAGCGCGTGTCCATGATCGGCAACGACATGAAGCTCGACAGCGGGGTTGGCACCTGCGGCAAGGAAGGCCAGAGCGTGCCGGTCGGTGTGGGTCAACCCACCCTGCGCATTGACGGCCTGACCGTTGGCGGCACGGCTTGAGCGAGCACTGATTGGCGTCCTTTTGGGTCGGTCGCCCGCGCTACCCTGCCCCCGCTGTTGGGGCAAAACTTTTTGCTTTGATGTTTGGCGCCTTGGCCATCGTCGGGGGCAGTCCGGTGTGGGCAGCGCTGGCGCTGGCTGGCACCGGCCCGAGTCTGTGCTGAAGCTGTGCTACATTGCTCACCATGAATTTTGCAGCGTATTACTTTAGTTATTTTGGCTTCTCAGGCGCCGTTGGCGGTCGAGAGGGTTCAAGCGTGCTGAAGTAAACGTTTTCGAATTCTCCAAAAACCGCCGGCAACCCCGGCGGTTTTTTTTGCCCCTTGAACCACCAGGAGTGATTGACATGACCGCCCCAGCCCAAGCCCAGACCAATTACAGCAGCGACCGAACCGGTATCACCGACGACGAACGCATCAAGGACATTACCGTGCTTCCACCGCCTGAACACCTGGTGCGTTTTTTCCCTATTCAGGGCACGCCGGTTGAATCCCTGATTGCCGGCACCCGCCTTGCCATACACAACATCATGGCCGGCAAGGACGACAGGCTGCTGGTGGTGATCGGCCCCTGCTCTATCCATGACCCGTCGGCGGCGTTGGCCTATGCACGGCTGCTCAAAGAGCAGCGCGACACCTATGCCGACACGCTGCAGATCGTGATGCGGGTCTATTTTGAAAAACCTCGCACCACGGTTGGCTGGAAGGGCTTGATCAACGACCCCTATCTGGACGAAACCTTCCGCATCGACGAAGGACTGCGAATTGCGCGCCAATTGCTCATCGAGATCAATCGCCTGGGCCTGCCCGCTGGCAGTGAGTTTTTGGACGTGATCTCGCCCCAGTACCTGGGCGACCTGATCTGCTGGGGCGCGATTGGCGCACGCACCACCGAGAGCCAGGTGCACCGCGAGCTCGCCTCCGGCCTGTCTGCGCCGATCGGGTTCAAGAATGGCACAGACGGCAACATCAAGATCGCCAGCGACGCGATTCAGGCAGCTGCGGGTGCCCACCATTTTTTATCGGTGCATAAAAATGGTCAGGTGGCGATTGTGCAAACCCTTGGCAACCCTGACTGCCATGTGATTCTGCGTGGCGGCAAAGCGCCCAATTACGATGCGCGCAGCGTGGCCGCTGCCTGTCAGGATTTGCAGAAGGCCAAACTGCCGCCCACGCTGATGGTGGACTGCAGCCATGCCAACAGCAGCAAGCAGCATGAAAAGCAACTGGATGTGGCGCGCGACATTGCCGCCCAGGTCGCGGCCGGCTCGCGCCATGTTTTTGGTGTGATGATAGAGAGCCACCTGCTGGCTGGCGCGCAAAAATTCACCCCCGGCGCAGACGATGCCACAGCGCTGGTTTATGGCAAAAGCATCACCGATGCCTGCCTGGGCTGGGAGCACTCGCTGCAGGCGCTCGCACTCTTGTCTGAGGCGGTTTTGGCGCGCCGCGCTGCTGCCTGAGTACCGGCGCTACAAAGCCAAAACAGGCAGGGTGTTAAAGGCCTGGGCCACTGCGCTCAGAGTGAGCGCAGCAACTTTTGGTGAATATCACCGAAACTGCCATTGCTCATGCACACAATATGGTCTCCCAGGCGGGCCGCTTTGAGCAGCTGGGCCAGCAGGGCCTCCATGTTGTCGCTCACCAGGGCTCGGTCGCCCATGCTGGCCAGGGCCTCCCGGGGGTCCCAGTCTAGGCCGCCGGCGTGGCAAAAAGCCAGGCTGGCGTCTGCCAGGCACCAGGGCAGTTGGGCTTTCATGGCGCCGAGTTTCATGGTGTTGCTGCGCGGCTCAAACACCGCCAATATGCGCTCTGCCGGCCCGACTTGGCGTCGCAGACCCTCTAGCGTGGTGCGTATGGCGCTGGGATGATGGGCAAAATCATCGTACACCGTGATGCTGCCCGCCTCGCGTGCTACGCGGCCGCGCAGCTCCATACGGCGCTTCACGTTCTCAAAGCTGCCCAGGGCCTGTGCGGCCTGCGCAGGCGGCACCCCCACATGCTCTGCGGCTGCGATGGCTGCCAAGGCATTGAGCTGGTTGTGCAGGCCCTGCAGCGGCCACCTGACCTGCCCGGCCGGGCGGCCCTGCTGCAGTACCGTGAAATCCTGTGGCGCACCGCTGGCCGTGAAGTCGCTGACCGTAGCCCCAAAGCTGCGCACCTCGCTCCAACAGCCCATGTCCAAGACACGGGCCAGACTTTCTTCCAGACCATTCACCTCGACCCGGCCGCTGCCATTCGGCCCAGGCCCGGGCACAGTGCGAACCAGGTGGTGAAACTGGCGTTCGATGTCAGCCAAGTTGTTGAAGATGTCGGCGTGGTCAAACTCCAGGTTGTTCAGCACAGCGGTTCGGGGCCGGTAGTGCACAAACTTGCTGCGTTTGTCAAAAAAAGCGGTGTCGTACTCGTCAGCCTCGATCACAAACACCGGTTTTTGGGATGCATCGGCTCGGCTGCCGGTGGCAACGCTGGCGCCCAAGCGGGCCGAGAGACCAAAATTAAGCGGCACACCGCCCACCAGGAAACCCGGCGCGCGGCCGCACTGCTCCAGTATCCAGGCCACCATGGCGGTGGTGGTTGTTTTGCCATGTGTGCCAGCAATGGCGATCACATGGCGGCCCTGCAGCACATGCTCCGCCAGCCACTGTGGGCCGCTGGTGTAGGGCAGACCAGCGTCCAGAATGGCCTCCATCAGGGCAAACTTTGGCGCACCGCTGGCCAGCCTGGCCCGACTAACCACGTTGCCGACGACAAACAAATCGGGCTGCAGTGCGAGTTGCTCAGCGCCAAAGCCTTCGATCAGTTCGATGCCCAGGGCGCTGAGCTGCTCGCTCATGGGCGGGTAGACCCGGCTGTCGCAACCGGTCACCTGATGCCCGCTTTCCCGGGCCAGCGCGGCAAGCCCGCCCATGAAAGTCCCGCAAATACCCAAAATATGAATGTGCATCGTTCAATTTTAGGTGCCCTGGCAGGGGCAAAATAGTGCCCTATGAGTGCTTTGAAATCTGAAATAGCCAGCCTCGCAGCCCAGTGGGTGGTTGAAGAGGGACTGGACTACCGGGCAGCCAAGCAGCGCGCTGTGAAGGCGCTGGGCCTGCCCAAGCGCACGGCCCTGCCCGACAATGACGCGCTCGAGACCGCCGTAATTGACCATATTGCAGTGTTTTGTGCTGACTCGCAGGCGGGTGAATTGCGTGCCCTGCGAGAACTCGCACTGACCTGGATGGAGCGCATGGCCGGCTTCAGGCCATATATCGCAGGTGCGGTTTGGCGCGGCACGGCCACCCGGCTGAGCGACATCTACATCCAATTGTTTTGCGACGACAGCAAATCGGCTGAAATTTTCCTGATCGAACAGCGGGTGCGCTACCTGCCGCGTAGGGTGACAGGCTTTCACGGCGAAGCAGTCGACGCACTGAGCGTTCATGCCCTGTGCCCGGGATTGACCGAGGAGGTCGGGGTGCACCTGTTGATGTACGACCATGACGATGTGCGCGGCGCACTCAAACCAGACGCCAGGGGGCGGGCACCGCGCGGCGATCTGGCCGCACTGCGTGCTTTGGTGCATGATAGGAAGCTATGAGCCTCCAAGACAGCATCCTAGCCAAGCAGCCGCCAAGTGCCCCTCGGCCGCCGCGCCGGCGGGGTGCACTGCTTGGTCTGGCCAGTGCGGCGGCACTCGGCGGCCTGGGTCTGGCCTGGTGGCAGCGCCAGGCGCCGGAGCAACCAGAACTCGTCACACCGGCGCTCTGGTCGGTGGTATTGGCTACGCCGCAGGGCCAGAGTTTGCAGCTGGCAGATTTGCGCGGCCGGCCTTTGCTGATCAATTTTTGGGCCACCTGGTGCCCGCCCTGTATTGAGGAGCTCCCTCTTCTTAGTCGCTTTTATCAGGAAAATTCAGCTAAAAGTTGGCAACTTCTGGGTATTGCGGTAGATCAGCAGGAGTCTGTGAATCGTTTTCTGGCCCAGTCGCCGGTTTCTTTCCCGGTTGCCCTGGCGGGCTTTGCGGGTATCGAACTCAGCAAGACCTTGGGCAATTTAAGCGGCGCCCTGCCTTTTACTGTGGTGCTGGCAGGCAGCGGCGCGGTGGCGCATCGTAAAATGGGGCGCATAACGGCCGCAGACCTGAGCGCATGGTCCGTCCTACGCTGATTTGTCGGCAGCAGCACGAAATTATTTTTTCACCAGTTTTTTCGCGGTTGCCTTTTTTTAAGGTAAATTAGCCGATGTTGAAATCAAAATCCAGGGAGTTGTCATGGATTTAAGAAAACTCAAAACGCTGATTGACCTGGTTTCCGAGTCCAATGTGTCAGAACTCGAGATCACCGAACCAGAGGGCAAGATTCGCATTGTCAAAGCCGGTTCGGCCGCAGCGCCGGCTCAGGCTCAGCCTGCAGCGGCTCAGCAGCCAAGTAGGGCCCAGGTCGTCCAGGCAACGCCAGCGGTCGCCGAGGCGGCACCGGAGCCGCCCGCGGTGATCGCCGTCAAATCCCCGATGGTGGGTACTTTCTACCGGTCTGCTGCGCCCGGGGCCAAAGCCTTTGTTGAAGTGGGTGACCTGGTCAAGGTGGGTGACACCGTCTGCATCATCGAAGCCATGAAGATTCTCAACGAGATCGAGTCCGAAGTCTCAGGCACGGTCAGCCGGGTTCTGTGCGAGAACGGACAGGCAGTGGAATACGGCCAGGCCTTGTTTGTGGTCGAGTGAAGTCCCCAGGGTCTGCCATGTTCAAAAAAATTCTTGTAGCCAACCGCGGGGAAATCGCGCTGCGTATCCAGCGCGCCTGCCAAGAGCTTGGCATCAAGGCCGTCATGGTTTACTCAGAGGCAGACCGCGAGGCCAAGTATGTCAAGCTGGCTGAAGAAGCGGTGTGCATCGGCCCGGCACCGTCGGCCCTGAGCTACCTCAATGTGCCGGCCATTATTTCTGCTGCGGAAGTCACCGACGCCGAGGCGATCCATCCTGGCTACGGTTTTTTGAGCGAAAACGCAGATTTTGCCGAACGAGTTGAGAAAAGTGGCTTTCAATTTATCGGGCCTACGCCTGAGTCGATTCGTATCATGGGTGACAAGGTCTCGGCCAAGCAAGCCATGATCAAGGCCGGTGTGCCCTGTGTGCCCGGTTCTGAGGGGGAACTGCCGGGCGACCCGGTGCAAATGCGGCGGATAGCCCGAACTGTGGGCTACCCGGTGATCATCAAGGCCGCTGGGGGGGGCGGCGGCCGTGGCATGCGGGTGGTGCACACCGAGGCGGCCTTGGTGAATGCCGTGGCCACGACCAAGGCAGAGGCGCAGGCAGCTTTTGGCAATCCAGCGGCGTACCTGGAAAAATTCCTGCAGAACCCCCGGCACATTGAGATCCAAATCCTGGCCGACAAATTTAAAAACGCGGTTTACCTGGGCGAGCGCGATTGCTCGATGCAACGGCGCCACCAAAAAATCATTGAAGAAGCCCCAGCCCCGGGCATAGCGCGCAAGCTGATCGAGCGGGTTGGTGAGCGCTGCGTTGCCGCCTGCAAGAAAATTGCGTACCGGGGTGCTGGTACTTTTGAATTTTTGTACCAGGACGGCGAGTTCTACTTCATTGAAATGAACACCCGTGTGCAGGTTGAACACCCGGTGACCGAGATGACCACCGGCATCGATATTGTTCGAACCCAGATCATGGTGGCAGCGGGGGAAAAACTCCCCTTTACCCAACGCCAGATCGCTATGCGGGGCCATGCCATCGAGTGCCGTGTGAATGCCGAAGACCCCTACAGCTTCGTGCCCTCACCCGGGCGCATCTCCCTGTGGCATGCGCCGGGCGGGCCGGGTGTGCGGGTTGACTCGCATATTTACTCAAATTACTTTGTGCCGCCCAACTACGACTCCATGGTGGGCAAAATCATTGTCCACGGCGACACGCGGGAGCAGGCCTTGGCGCGCATGCGAACTGCTCTGGGTGAAACCGTTGTGGAGGGAATCAAGACCAATATTCCCCTGCACCGCGAGCTGATGGTAGACGCCAAGTTCACCGCTGGCGGGACCAATATCCATTACCTTGAAGCATGGCTTGCGCAACGTCCGCGCTGAGCGCCCGAGGGCATGTTTGAGCTCAGCCTGACCTGCCCCCAGGCACTGGTCGAGCCCCTGAGCGAAGCCCTGGACGCACTCGAGGCCGCCAGCGTCAGTGTGGAAGACGCTGATGCCCAAACCGACGCGGAGCAGGCCTTGTTTGGCGAGCCAGGAATGCCTGCGCCACAGGACGGCTGGCACCGCTCCCGCTTGAGCGCACTGTTTGCCTCCGAGGCGCTCGCCTCAGAGGCGCTGGCCCTGCTCAGGGCGCAGGATATTTTTATCGCTTGCCAGTGGCGGGGCGTGTCTGAGGTGCCTCAGCAGGACTGGGTGCGCCTGACCCAGTCCCAGTTCGTCCCGGTGCAAATAACGCCCGAGTTCTGGATCGTTCCGACCTGGCATGAGCCACCGTCGCAGGCCCGCACCCTGATTCGCCTGGACCCAGGCATGGCCTTTGGCACCGGTACCCACCCCACCACAGCCATGTGCCTGCGCTGGATTGCTGCGCATGGCCAATCGAGGGCTGCAGCTGGGCTGGGCCGGGTGCTGGACTACGGCTGCGGCTCTGGCATCCTGGCCATCGGCGCTGCCAAGTTTGGCGCCCCGGCGGTCGATGCGGTTGACATCGATACGGCTGCACTCGAGGCCACAGCTCAGAACGCCCAGGCCAACGGGGTACGGCTAAAGACCGGTTTGCCAGACACCGCCACAGGCTTGTACCAGGTCGTGCTGGCAAATATTCTCGCCACACCTTTGCAGGTGTTGGCCCCTCTGTTGTGTGCCCGCCTGGCGCCTGGCGGACACCTGGTGCTATCGGGTATTTTGGAGCGCCAAGCGCAATGTCTGGTCGATGCTTATTCGCCTTATTGCGCGCTTTCGGTGGCAGACCGGGAGGATGGATGGGTTCTGATGACCGCCTGTCAGTGAGGCCTGCGGCCATGCCCGACAGCCCAAAGGGCGTCTCACCTGCCCTGGCCGTTGGCCCGGACGCACCAGACCAGCCCCGGTTGGCACAGCCTGGGTCTGGTTCCGACACAATGGTCCAATTGATTCTGACGACACTGTTGGCCACTTTGGGCTTTGCCCTGAGCTCGGTCCTAGCCCTGCAGGTGCTGATACAGGAGCGCGACGAAGTAGCCAGCGCACTCCCCTGGCTGGCACCCTCGCTCAAGGTGTTGTGTCAACCCCTGAACTGCAGCCTAAGGCCGCAGAAAAATATAGATGCCATCCTGATAGACAACTCGGCTTTTGCCAAGCTCACGCCGGACAGTTTTAGATTGTCTTTGGTGCTCAGAAACAAATCCGCCACGCCGGTTGCGGTTCCTGCCCTAGAACTGACCCTGATAGACGCCCAAGACGAAGTTTTGGTACGGCGTGTTCTCCTGTCTGATGAGTTGTTTGCCAGCGCTGATTCGATCGAGCCAGGCGCTGACTGGTCTCCCTCGGTCGAAGTGTTGTTACCTGCGGCAGTGGCCCTGAGGACCTCGGGCTACCGCCTGTTAGCCTTCTACCCCTGAGGATAAATTCAAGATGGCGCGACGCCATGGGGTTGACTTGCAGAAAAAAAGCCCGGGGCCGTGAGGCACCGAGCTCTTAGTTGAACCTTTAAAGGGTTCAGGGCTTGCTTGCTGTCGGGAACGGCCAGGCTGCCTGTGGGTTCAGCGTGGTCTGGGCAGCGGGAGCAGCAGGAGCAGGCGAGGCCTTCGCAGCGGGTGCTTTCGCGGCTTTCTTCACGGGGGCTTTTTTGGCTGCGGCTTTTTTTGCTGGAGCCGCTTTCTTCGCCGGCGCTTTCTTAGCCGCTA
>SHXM01000085.1 GCA_009693325.1 Rhodoferax sp. | reverse complement strand
CAAGGCGCGATACGGCAATCAGCATTGTCTTTAAGCTATTGAAATTATCAATTGGGCGTTGCGGGCAGGTTACGCAACCATCCAATTGATATACAATTGAGTTGAGGCAAATAGGTGGTCTATGGTCGAGGTAATTCAGGATTAGACACTGAAAATTGAGTTCATTGGTACGGTTGCTCTTCTTGACGCAGCTGTTGTTGCCTTTAGTCCCGTTTGAACTGAGGGCAGGTACTGCTTCGCCAAACTTGCAACCCGCCCGATGTGGTGGGGCCGCTTTCATAGGAGATTGTGATGGGTGGTAATACATTGGTCCCTTTCCTTTGGGCTGGGACTGGCCTGTTAACTCTCGTAGTGATCGTGCTGGGGATCTACTGGGCGCATGGGCATGGTCAATTCGACGAGGATATTAAAAATCAGATATTCAGCCCTGGCGATGACGATCGCTACGGATCGCCCGAGCCTCTAGCCATTCGCACGCTCGGATGACATTGCGAGCCGGGGAGTGGATCGTCGTCGCCGGCGCGCTGTTAATCGGCGCTTTTGCTGCTCTCGTCGGTACGCTGATCTATCTGAAACCTCCGCCCGTAATGTATGGGTATGCCGAAAGTGCCGCGGCGAACCACGGAGAGACAATCTACAAGAAAGAGAATTGTCGCGACTGCCACCAGGTGTTCGGCAACGGCTCTACGTCCGGGCCGAGGCTCGATGGCATTGGCGCTCTACGCTCAGTGAGCTGGTTCAAAGCATACCTAATCGACCCGCGTCCGGGTGTGGGCGAGAAAACCTATCGAGTCACGATGCCCTCATACGCCCGCCTAAACGAAGAAGACCGAGATGCGCTAGTCGCCTACCTGCTTGCGCTCAAACCTCTTGGCGCCCAGGATTCTGCAATCCCATGACTGAACTCATCACGCCACTGCGAAGTCAGTTGCGGCAATTACAGGCGCGCTATGAGAGTGGTGCGATCGGCGGCAAGGAGTTCGAGCAGGAGAAGGCGCACATCGAACGCGCGTTACTCGACCACCAGGCAGACCCACGGGTAGTGGAGACCGCCGGGGCCGTCACCCGTCACCCGGTGCGTCTGATTACCAGCATGTCGGCGGCCGTTCTCGTGTTGGCCGTCGCAGGATACACTTGGACTGGCTCACCCAGCCTCATCATCAGCAATGCGTCGATCGGTGAGGCCAATGACTCGCCGCATGACAGTAGCGCCGTAGCCGCGGAACTCGCGACCGCGGTTGAACGCCTTGCTGGTAAGCTCAGGGAACAACCCGATAACCCCCAGAGATGGGGCGTGCTCGCGCGCGCTTTTGTGCAGCTGGGCCGGTTGGCCGAAGCGTTGACGGCCTTCGAGATGGCACTGGCGCTGGACGACAACAACGCGAGTCTGCTGATTGACTATGCCGACGCGATAGCGGTCCAGAACGACCACAACCTTGAAGGTCGGCCGATGGTCCTGATTGCGCGCGCTCTAAATATCGAACCCAACAACCTCAAGGGGTTAGCGCTGGCCGGCACAGCGGCCTTTAAACTAAAGGACTATGCCAATGCAGTGCGTTACTGGGAAAAGCTCGTGATAGCATCGCCGCCCGAGAGCCCATTGCGTGAGCAAGTAAAGGACGGCATTGTCGAGGCTCGCTTGCTTGGAGGGATGGTCCCGATGGCGCCAGTGACCGTGGTGGTGAATAAATAACTCAGTATAAGGTAAGCTTGCGGCTCTGCCGGGGGACTCACACAGGTTTGACCGTTTGCTGCGGTCATGGAAACTTCAATTCCGACTAAGGAATAGGAGAATCCAATGAAAGAGTACCAGAGCCTGGCGCATGCACGCTGGGATTGCAAGTATCACGTAGTTGTCGCATCCTGGATGATTGCATTGACTCAAAACGGTATCCGCTCTTCATGGCCAGAGAGGTCATACGGCAGTTGATAGACAATCTTTGCGTCACTACAGTAGTCCACCCGGGAGCCTTGTCATGATGATCGCCTTGCATAAAAACGCACGCACCACGCCGACCATATGATGTTGCCCCTGTTTTCCGGACTCCTTAAGCTGCCCATTATGCGGACTTTCTTTCTTGCTGCTGGGCCGCCGTCCAGCGTTGTTCAAACCTCATCGGGCTGACATAGCCTAAGGTCGAGTGCAATCTCTTGTGGTTGTAGAAGTTGAGCCAATCAATTACTTCGTCCATGGCCTCGCGCCGGGTGGCAAATCTCCTGCCGTACAGTCTGCCGACCTTCAGGCGCCCCCATAGGCTTTCCGTGGGCGCGTTGTGGGGCGATGTCCCGCTCGTAGTTGAAGGTTGAGGTTGGTGGTTGAAGCCGTCAGGCCCTACAGAATGTGGGTTCTGAATTCAACAACCGCAAAGCCAAGAAAGCCCAACCACCATGACAAAGTCTAAAGCCAAACTCCATGTCGCCAGTAAATTCAATGTCGATCAACTGAACGAGCAGCCCCTGTTTGCCACCAACCCCGAGGCGGCGCTACCGCTGCTGTCCATGCTTGGACAGGCCCAGCTATCGATCGAGGACCTGCTGGGGCAGCTCTCGCGTCAGTTCATCGAACAGCTCCTGGTCCTGTCGGCCCAAAGCGTGGCCGGCGCCCAGCATAAAGGTCGACATACCGGTGACGTGCGCTGGCACGGTAGTCAAGGTGGCGTGGTCAACCTGGGTCATTCCAAGTTGCACGTCAAACGCCCCAGACTGCGCACCCCCAGCGTTGAAGTGGCGGTGCCCGCCTATGCCGCGCTGGCACAAGATGGTGACCTTTCGCGTCGGATCGCCGACATCCTGGTGTGCAACGTCAGCACCCGCAAATACGCTCGCGTGGTGCACCGCTGCGCCGACGAGCTGGGTATCTCCAAGAGCGCCGTGTCGCGCCAGTTTGTCAAACAAAGCGCCCAAGCCTGGGCGCAACTCATGGCCCGCGATTTGAGTCAAATCGACTTTGTGGCCATGTATGTCGATGGCGTCATCGTGGCCAAGCACCACATCATTGCCGCTGTGGGCGTGGACGCGCAGGGCAACAAACACGTCCTGGGCCTGGCACCGGGCAGCAGCGAGAACGCCAAGGTGGTCAAAGACTTGCTCAGTGACTTGGCGCGGCGTGGTGTCGACCTGAACGTACCCAGGCTTTGGGTGATTGATGGCTCCAAGGCGCTGCGCTCTGGTATTGAGCAGTTGTGCGGCAAAGACGCCAAAGTGCAACGCTGCCGCATCCACAAGATTCGCAATGTATCGGAGCGACTGCCCAAGGAGCGCGCCGAGCAGGTGCGCTGGCTGATGAAGCAAGCCTTCAAGCTCGACGCCCCCAGAGGCAAGCAGCGCCTGAAGGAGTTGGCCAAGGACCTCAAGGCGCAACACCCCGATGCTGCGGCCAGCGTCCTGGAGGGCATGGACGAGATGTTCACCATCACGGAATTGGGGATCAATGGTGAACTGGCACGCTGCCTGGCCACCACCAATGTGATCGAGTCACCGAACTCGGTGGTGCGCCGGGTCAGTGGCCGGGTAACCAACTACAAGGATGCCGAGATGGCGCTGCGCTGGACCGCTGCGGGCTTCATCGAGGCGGAGAAATCGTTCAAGAAACTGCGAGGCCATGCCGACCTGAAAATCCTGATCAACGGTCTTCGTCCCAATTCCCATTCACTCAAGAAGGCAGCATAATCCTCATGATCACCGACTCAAACCTGCAACTGAGTTCGGGACATCGCCAGAGACTCTGCCAGCTGCTTAAGAATTGGCATTGATTGAATTAAGCAATTTCCCCGTAAATTGCTTAATGCTGCAGAACCGTTTAAACCGTTTTGTGCGCTTTGACCACGATCAAAGGACGCGACGGCGTCTGACCCGGTCAGTTTGCGAACTAGCGCTTAAGCCTGCGAACTCAACCCAGCAGCCGAGCCCCGGCTCAGACAACCGCGACTTGAGCTTGGGTTTGGCGCTCACCGGTTGGTCCAGTGCAGCCTGAAATCCTAACCACTGCGCGTCGCTCAGTTCAAATCGGGTGCGGTCAGCCAGGGTTTGCAGCAAAGTAACTTCCGCGTATCCACCTGCGCGAAAGGCGCCGCGCGGGGGGACTGTTGGGATCAGGCGGGCCATGGGTATCGGTAAGGTGCGCATGCCACATTCAGTCCTTGAATGATGCGATGTACCGATTCAATTGGACGGCAGCGGCTTGCGGGTTGGATACTTTGGCTCAACGCCTGAATTGTCCGGGCAAAAAACCGCGATATCTAATGCCATGACCTCTGATGTGTTGACACCCGACAGCCCGCCCCAGACCCTGGCCACACTGGACGACATGCGCGAGCGCATCCGCAAAATAAGCCGGCTCAAGGGACGCCAAGCCGATGACACGGCGATGCTTGAGGTGCAGGCCCTGATGGGCCCGGCGCCGTACCGGCGCGACCTGCTGATTGAGCAATTGCACCGGCTCAACGACCAGTACCGTGGGCTGCACGAGCGCCATTTGACAGCGCTGGCCAAACTGATGAACCTGCCGCTGGCCGAGGTGTATGAGGTGGCCACTTTCTACCACCACTTCGAGGTGCTGCGCGACGATGTGCCTGGCCCGGTGCTGACGGTGCGGGTCTGCGACGGCCTGAGCTGCGAGCTGGCCGGTGCGCGTGAGCTGCTGGCCCGGCTGCCTGCGATTTTGGGTACCGAGGTGCGCCTGCTCGCCGCGCCCTGCCTGGGCCGATGCGAGCAGGCGCCGGTGGCGGTGGTGCACCAAAACCCGGTGTTGCAGGCCACGCCGGAGGCAGTGGCTTTGGTAGTCAAATCGGCCGCAGCCCACCACCCGCTTGCCTCGGACGCTTTTGTTTTCGATGCAGCGGCGTATGCCGAGGCTTCTGTCTCGCCGCTGCCGCAGGCGATGCAGGTGGCGCCCAGCTACACCGGCTACCAGGCCTACCGGGCCCAGGGCGGCTATGCGTTGGCGGCGGCGCTGGCCGCAGGTACTCAGCCGACCGAGGACGTGTTTAAGGCCATGGAAGACTCTGGCTTGCGCGGCCTGGGCGGGGCCGGTTTCCCGGCCGGGCGCAAGTGGCGCATCGTGCGTGAGCAGCCCAGCCCGAAGTTGATGGCGGTCAATATCGACGAGGGTGAGCCCGGCACCTTCAAGGACCGCACCTACCTGGAGCGCGACCCGCACCGCTTTTTGGAGGGCCTGCTGGTGGCGGCGCAGGTGGTGGGCATCGAGGCCTGCTACATCTATTTGCGTGATGAATACCACGGCTGCCGCGCCATTCTGGAGGCCGAGCTGGCGCTGTTACGCGCCGACCCACCCTGCCCGCTGCCCACCATCGAGCTGCGCCGAGGTGCCGGTGCTTACATCTGTGGCGAAGAGTCGGCCATGATCGAGAGCATCGAGGGCAAGCGTGGCGAGCCGCGCATGCGCCCGCCCTACATCGCTCAGGTGGGGCTGTTTGGCCGGCCAACGCTGGAGCACAATTTTGAGACCCTGTACTGGGTGCGCGACATCGTGCAAAAAGGCCCGGACTGGTTCAGCGGCTTTGGCCGCCACGGCCGCAAGGGCCTGCGCAGTTTCAGTGTCAGCGGGCGGGTGCAGCAGCCGGGGGTCAAGCTGGCACCGGCCGGCATCACGGTGCAGGAGCTGATTGACGAGTACTGCGGCGGCATGCTGCCCGGCCACAGCCTGTACGCCTACCTGCCCGGTGGTGCCTCCGGCGGCATTCTGCCGGCTAGCCTGAACCAGCTGCCGCTGGACTTTGACACCCTGCAGCCTTACGGCTGCTTCATTGGCTCGGCGGCGGTGATTGTGCTGAGCCAAGCCGACCGGGCGCGCGACGCCGCGCTCAACATGATGAAGTTTTTTGAGCACGAGAGCTGCGGCCAGTGCACGCCCTGCCGGGTCGGTACCGCCAAAGCGGTGCGGCTGATGCAGGCGACGGTGTGGGACAACAGCACCTTGGAAGACCTGAACGTGGTGATGACCGATGCCTCCATCTGCGGTCTGGGCCAAGCCGCGCCCAACCCGGTACGCAGTGTCCAAAAATACTTTGCGCAGGAGATTGTGTAAATGAACGCGCCCGCCCAACTGGCTGAAGTAACGCCACAAACCGTCAGCTTCACGCTAAACCAGATCCCCATTCGCGCCTTCGAGGGCGAAACCATTCTCAAAGCCGCGCAGCGGCACGGCATCGACATTCCGCACCTTTGCTACAAGGACGGCCTGCGCGCCGACGGCAATTGCCGCGCCTGCGTGGTCGAGGTCAAGGGCGAACGTACTCTGGCCCCGAGCTGCTGCCGCAGCGCCACGGCGGGCATGGAGGTGCAGTCCACCAGCGAGCGTGCCCTCAAGAGCCAGAAGATGGTGCTGGAGATGCTGCTGTCTGACATGCCCGACACCGGCTACAAGTGGAACGAGCAGGACGAAGCAAAACAACACGGCGAACTGAGCGACTGGGCCGCGCGCCTGGACGTGACAGTGCGGCCCGAGCTCAAAGCGCTGCGGCGCGACCAGCCTGCCGCCGACCTGTCGCACCCGGCCATGGCAGTCAACCTGGACGCCTGCATCCAGTGCAAGCGCTGCGTGCGTGCCTGCCGCGAGGAGCAGGTCAACGACGTGATCGGCTACGCCCTGCGCGGCAGCCACAGCGCGATTGTGTTTGACCTGGCCGACGCTATGGGCGACAGCAGCTGTGTGGCCTGTGGCGAGTGTGTGCAGGCCTGCCCAACCGGTGCGCTGATGCCCAAAACGCAGGTGGGTTCGCAGGTGGTGGACAAAAAAGTGGACTCGGTCTGCCCGTTTTGCGGCGTGGGCTGCCTGCTGACCTACAACGTGAAAGACAACAAAATTGTCAGCGTGGACGGGCGCGACGGTCCTGCCAACCACAGCCGCCTGTGCGTCAAAGGCCGTTTCGGCTTTGACTACGCCCACAGCCCCCAGCGCCTGACGGTGCCGCTGATCCGGCGTGCTGGCGTGGCCAAGGACCCGGAGGCCTTGCAGGCCCTCAACCGTGACAGCGCAGACTGGTCGACCGTGTTCCGTGAAGCCAGCTGGGACGAGGCGATGGCGCTGGCCGCGGGCCGGCTCAAAGGACTGCGTGACCAGCACGGCCCCAAAGCTCTGGCCGGCTTTGGCTCGGCCAAGGGCAGCAATGAGGAAGCCTACCTGTTCCAGAAGCTGGTGCGCACCGGCTTTGGCTCCAACAATGTTGACCACTGCACCCGGCTGTGCCACGCCTCCAGCGTGGCCGCCTTGTTGGAGGGTGTGGGCTCGGGCGCAGTCAGCAACCAGGTCAACGACGTGGCGAACTCGGAGCTGATCCTGTTGATCGGCTCCAACCCCACCTCCAACCACCCGGTGGCCGCCACCTGGATGAAGAACGCCGCCAAAGCCGGCGCCAAAATTGTGCTGGCCGACCCGCGCGTGACCGACATCGGCAAACACGCCTGGCGCACGCTGCAGTTCAAACCCGACACCGATGTGGCCATGCTCAATGCGCTGATCCACACCGTGATCGACGAAGGCCTGGTCGACCAAGACTTCATTGCCCGGCGCACCAATAATTTTGAGGCTCTGCGCGAGAACGTGAAAGGCTACAGCCCGGAGGCGATGGCGCCGATCTGTGGCATCCCGGCGCAGACGCTGCGCGAGGTGGCGCGTGCCTTCGCCAAGGCCAAGAGCGCCATGGTTCTGTGGGGCATGGGCATCAGCCAGCATGTGCATGGCACCGACAACGCGCGTTGCCTGATCGCGCTGGTGAGCGTCACCGGGCAGATCGGCAAGCCCGGCTCCGGACTGCACCCTCTGCGTGGCCAGAACAATGTGCAGGGCGCCAGCGATGCCGGCCTGATCCCGATGATGTTCCCCAACTACCAGCGCGTGACCAATCCGGCCGCGCACAGCTGGTTCGAAAACTTCTGGGGTACGAAGCTCGACGATCAGCCCGGCTACACCGTGGTCGAGATCATGCACAAAGCGCTGGCGCCCGACAGCGATCCGCACAAGGTGCGCGGCATGTACATCATGGGCGAGAACCCGGCCATGAGCGACCCCGACCTGAACCATGCCCGCCATGCGCTGGCCAGCCTGGAGCACCTGGTGGTGCAAGACATCTTCATGACCGAGACCGCCTGGCTGGCCGACGTGGTGCTGCCCGCCACCGCCTGGCCAGAAAAAACCGGTACCGTGAGTAACACCGACCGCATGGTGCAACTCGGACAACAAGCCATTGACCCACCGGGGCAGGCCCGGCCCGACCTCTGGATCATTCAGGACATCGCCCGGCGCATGGGCCTGGCCTGGCACTACCCTGGCGAACACAGCGGGGTTGCCGCGGTGTACGAGGAGATGCGCCAAGCCATGCACGCCGCCATCTCAGGCATCAGCTGGGAGCGGCTGCAACGAGAGTCGAGCGTGACCTACCCCTGCCTGTCGGCGCAGGACCTCGGCGCGCCCACGGTATTCATCGACAGTTTCCCCACTGCGGACGGCCGCGTGCAACTGGTGCCGGCCGACATCATCCCGGCCAATGAGCGGCCCGATGCCGACTACCCCTTTGTGCTGATCACCGGGCGCCAGCTGGAGCACTGGCACACCGGCAGCATGACGCGCCGCGCCGTGGTGCTGGATGCGATTGAGCCCATGGCCACCGCGTCCATGTGTGGTGACGACCTGCAACAGATGGGCCTGCAGCCCGGCGATGTGATCACTGTGCGCTCGCGCCGTGGCCAGGTGGCGATCCACCTGCGTCGCGACGACGGCACGCCGCGCGGTGCGATTTTTATCCCGTTTGCCTATTACGAGGCGGCGGCCAACCTGATGACCAATGCAGCCCTTGACCCGGTGGGCAAGATCCCCGAGTTCAAGTACTGCGCGGTGGCTGTCAGTGCCGGTGGGGTGGCGGCGGAGCGCGGCGGTTATTGAAGGCAACCCAACAATGGTGGCTGCGCCTCTATCCACCTTCAGCCTGGCCGTGCATGGTGGTGCCGGCACTATTCTCCGCAGCACCATGACCCCGGCGCGCGAAGCGGCCTACCACGCCGGCCTGCGCCGGGCCCTGGAGGTCGGCCGATTGGTGCTTGCTGCCGGTGGCGCCGCACTTGATGCCGTCACCGCCGCTGTGATGGCGCTGGAAGATGAGCCACTGTTCAATGCCGGCCGTGGCGCGGTGTTCACCAGCGCCGGCAAGCAAGAAATGGATGCCGCCATCATGGACGGCCGGAACCGGGCCGCAGGCGCCGTAGCCGGCATTTGCGGGCCGCGCAACCCCATTCTGGCAGCGCGCGCGGTGATGGAACGCACCGAGCATGTGCTGCTGATCGGAGAGAGTGCGCTGGCGTTCTGCCGGGCGCAAGGTTTGGCCTTTGAAGACGCCAGCTATTTTTTCACCCAAGCCCGCTGGCAGGCCCTGCAGGACACTTTGGCCATGCGGCAGGCCGGCGTAGACAACCAGGATGCGTCGCGCAAGCACGGCACCGTGGGCGCCGTGGCCCGCGACAGCCACGGCCATCTGGCGGCGGCCACCTCGACCGACGGCATGACCGCCAAGGCGCCGGGCCGCGTGGGTGACACCCCGGTGATCGGGGCGGGCACCTGGGCCGACGACGACACCTGTGTCCTGTCAGGCACCGGCAACGGCGAGGTCTTCATCCGCTATGCCGCCTGCCATGAGATTTCGGCCCGGATGCGCCATGCCGGGCAAAGCCTGGCGCAAGCGGCGCAGGGCGTGGTGATGGGCTTGCTGGCGCCCCATGGCGGCTCGGGGGGCATCATCGCGGTGGACCGGCATGGTGGTGTGTCGCTGCCGTTCAACTGCGCCGGTATGTACCGGGGTGTTGTTCAGGCCGATGGCGTACTGCGCACCGCCATTTACGACGAGCCTCTGGTGGACTATGCCGCAGTGACCGGCGGCAACAAGCCGTAGGCCTGCAGGCGCCGCTCGCGCACAAAGCCGTCGATCGCTGCAGCGAACTTCTTGAATTGCGGTGAGGCCAGGTGGGCGGCAAAAGCCGCCTCGTCGTCATAAATTTCGTACAGGGCCACGGTGGATCACAGCAGCCCGAAGCGGGCCACGATGCGGTCCGGCTCGATGCGTACCGATTTCAGGGTCTGGCGGGCTGCCTGCTCTTTCAGCGAGCCATCGGTCTTAAGGCTGTAGACAGGGGTCTTGTTGAAACTGGCTGCCAGCTGGCGGGTGATCGCCGTACGGGCAGCACCCTCCATGGCTTTGGGCAGCAGGGGTGCCGTCACGGCGTCGAGTTGCGGCGCATCAAGAAAGAAGGCTTTCTGCGCGTCGTCATAGCGCAGGCCGGATGAACCTTTCACACTCGCCGGCATGACGGGCAGCCCTACCACCTTGATCGACAGTTGGGCCGCAATGCCGATACGTTCTGGCGGCTGGCCCAGTTTGACCTGCGGCTGCCCCGTCACCGAGACCACCACAAGGCCATCGAGTAGCCGAGTGCTCATGTCGGCCTTGTTCAAGGCCGCCTGCAGTTCGCGCTCGGTAAAGCTCAGCTCCATTTCAGCGGGCTTGCCGCCGACACAAGCGGCAAGCAGCAGGGTAATGGCCAGGCCAATCCAGCTCAGCGTACGGGAAAAATGTTTCGGCATGGCGGCTTTTCCTTTGGTCCGATGGTGCCATTATCCGGCTGAGATGCTGCCGTTCATTCGATGGCCTGTATGACCGAGGACAAGCTAAGTCTGGGTCCCCGACCAGCAATCAACAGACCGTCACTCCCGCGATGTTCTCTTGATCAAGAAACGATTTCAATCGACGCTAGATCGTTATCAAGCAACGGCTCGGCAATCACGTCTCTGTTTTCAATCAATAACTTGAGAGTGGCGGCACGTGTCTGGTTGAGCGTCTTGAGGCGAATGACCTTTGGTGGCTGCCCCCAGACCAGGGACAACTCCTGGAAATCAGCATCGCGGGTAACAATCACGAAATCATCATCTTTGGCCTTTTGCTATACCTCTTTATCAGAGGCCGACTGCATCCCTAGCAATACCACCTGATTGCTTCCGGGGTAGTCATGCTGAAGAAATGGCACCAATCGGCTCGACAAATTTTCATCAAGCAGCAGCTTCATTGGACCTTGTAGGAATAGACTTGGTGTTCACGTTCGGCTGCGTACGCCAGCGCAGCCAAAATATCTTCGGGCGTCAGCTCAGGAAAGTCGTCTTGGATATCCTGCTGTGACATACCGCTCGACAGCATAGACAGAACGTCGTACACGGTAATGCGCAGATCACGGATGCAAGGCCTGCCGCCGCGTTTGCCCGGCTCTAGAGTGATTCTGTTCATATCAATTCCTTTAAGGACGTGATCCGGCAACGATTCTGCCTGACATTGGCACACATCTCTTGCCCCGACCAGGAATCCGTGTGGTGTGGATCCCCGGGCCGCCTGCCTGCCAATAGTCGCTTGGCCGGTGCTGACCTCGCGCTGGCGGGCGGCGTGGCTTGCGTTCTCCGGCCCACGCTCGCGGAGGACCGTGTTTGGTGCGCGGCAGTTGCTGCATCAACGCCGTGTTTGGCTGGTCGCGGCGTGGGTCAAAAAAAGCCCTGTCGATCTCTCAAAATTTATGAAAAATCAGGCCCCAAGCCACGGAGCGATTGGTTCATTGGCTATCAATCCAGCAGCGCAGCACAGTCGGCAATGATGCGGTCCGGGGCGCAGGCGGCAATCGGCTGGCCCATGTTGTAGCCGTAGGGCAGGGCCCACACCGGTACACCGGCGTTGCGTGCCGTGGCCACGTCGATGCTGGAGTCGCCTACAAACAGCGCGCGCGCCGGCGCCACGCCAAATTCGGCCAGGCAATTGGCAATGCCGGCCGGGTCGGGTTTTTTGGTGGGCAGGGTGTCGCCGCTGACCACGCGGTCCAGCAGCGGCAGCAACTGGTGGGCGTTGAGCACGGTGGCGGTGTAGCGGCCCTCTTTGTTGGTGACCACCGCCAGCTTCACGCCCCGGCTGCGCAGTGCCACCAGAGTCTCGCGCACCTGCGGGTAGAGCTGGCTGCGGGTACCGCAGCGCGCCTGGTAGTGCTGGTCAAACAGGGCGGCGGCACCGGCCAGGCTGTCGGCTGCGCGCACCTGCGCCTTGGTCAGGCCCTGGCTCCAGGCCAGCGCCTGCACCAGCAGGGTGCGGGTGCCATGG
>SHXM01000084.1 GCA_009693325.1 Rhodoferax sp. | reverse complement strand
ACTCGCTTGGCAAGGCCATGTCAGGGTTGAGCGGATTGCTCGGGGCCTGAGCTACGGCGTTTGAAAAGTAAGACTTGCGCGGCTGCTCGGGTGTCTGGTTGAAGAGCCCCTCATCCTGAGCTGTTGGCTCGGGCTGCTCCTGAAGGTCAGGCCGGTCTGTGCCCTCAGTCCGCCCAGCCCGGTCACCCCGTTCACCTCGGTCGGTACGGGGGCCGCGGTCACGCCCACGTGGCCTGCGCTCGCGCGGCTCTGACGGATTGATCGAACCATCGCCCGCCAACTCGGCGCTCGCCGCTGCCATGGCGGTTGCGGTGTCGGCAGTCTGGTGATCGGCGCGTTGGGTTTCCGGCCCAACAGGCCCTTCGGTTTTGCCGGCTTCCTCAGGCCGGCGATTGCGCTCGGGGCGTCGTTCGCCCCGGCCGCGTTCCCCGCGTTCAGAACTGCGTGGTGCCCGCTCTGCACGCGCCTGCGGCGCTGAAGATACCGCAGCAGATGGGTTGAGATCGCTGCCGTTGGCGCCTTCTGATCCCGTGGGTTTGCCCTCGTTATCGAGGCGCTCGCGTTGCGGGCCCCGCTCGCCACGCCCGCCGCGCCCGCCGCGTCCACCGCGGCCTTCACGGCCCTCACCACGACCTTCACCACGCCCACTGCGACCATCTGTTCGGTTCTCGCTGTGGGCTTCGCCGCGCCCTTCACTGCGCCGCGCAGCATCCCGGCCTGGGCCGTCGCGCCGGTCCTGCGTGCCAGCTGGTGCTGCTGCTGCGGGGCTTGCCGCCGGTTTGGCCGTAGTGGGGGAAAACAATTGCCTGACCCAGCCAAAAAAGCCCTGTTCTGTGGTGCTCACGGCGGCCGGTGCAACTGTTTGCCGAGGGTTCGCCGGGGCTGCGCTAACTGGCTGAGACGTTTTGGGCGCCTGCGGCAGGGGTGCGGCAACCGGGGCCGGCACGTCTGGCAGAACGCCCTTGATGATGGGCAGCTGCTTGTTGGTCGGCTCCTGCGAGCGACGGGTCACTGAAGTGGCGTCTTCAATTGTCTCAGCCATCTTGTACGAGGCCTGGATATTGTCCAACCGAGGGTCATCGTGCTTGAGGCGCTCTAACTTGTAATTGGGAGTCTCAAGGGTTTTGTTGGGCACCATCAGCACGTTGATGCGCTGCTTGAGTTCGATCTTGGCGATCTCGGTGCGCTTTTCATTCAGCAGGAACGAGGCCACCTCAACCGGCACCTGGCACAGCACCGAGGCCGTGTTGTCCTTCAGTGACTCCTCCTGGATGATGCGCAGAATTTGCAGCGCACTCGATTCGGTGTCGCGGATATGGCCGGCGCCACCGCAGCGCGGGCAGGGGATGGACGCGCCTTCGCTCAGCGCGGGGCGCAGCCGCTGGCGGCTCATCTCCATCAGACCGAACTTGCTGATGGTGCCGAACTGCACCCGGGCGCGGTCCTGCCGCAGCGCGTCGCGCAGCCGGCTTTCCACTTCGCGCCGGTTACGGCTTTCTTCCATGTCGATGAAGTCGATCACGATCAGGCCGCCGAGGTCGCGCAGGCGCATTTGGCGCGCCACTTCGTCGGCAGCCTCCAGGTTGGTGCGGGTCGCAGTCTCTTCAATGTCGCCGCCCCGGATGGCGCGCGCCGAGTTCACGTCGACCGAGACCAGGGCCTCGGTGTGGTCGATCACGATGGCACCGCCGCTGGGCAGCTGCACCGTGCGGGCATAGGCCGATTCGATCTGGTGCTCGATCTGGAAGCGCGAGAACAGCGGCGCATCATCACGGTAGCGTTTGACCCGGGCCGCATGTTCGGGCATCACGTGCGCCATGAACTGCTGGGCCTGGTCGTACACGTCGTCGGTGTCGATCAGGATGTCGCCGATGTCATGGTTGAAGTAGTCCCGGATGGCGCGTATCACCAGGCTGGATTCCTGGTAGATCAGGAAGGCGCCTTTGCCACCTTTGGCGGCGCCGTCAATCGCCGTCCAGAGCTTGAGCAGGTAGTTCAGGTCCCACTGCAGCTCAGGCGCGCTTCGGCCGATGCCAGCGGTGCGGGCAATGATGCTCATGCCGTTGGGGTACTCGAGTTGGTCCAGCGCCTCCTTGAGGTCGGTGCGGTCTTCGCCCTCGATGCGGCGCGAAACACCACCGCCCCGCGGGTTATTGGGCATCAGCACCACATAGCGGCCGGCCAGCGACACCAAGGTGGTCAGCGCTACGCCCTTGTTGCCGCGCTCTTCTTTTTCCACCTGCACCAGCAGTTCCTGGCCTTCACGAATGGCGTCCTGGATGCGGGCCTGGTTGACAGAAACCCCGGGCTGAAAGTATTGCCGCGAGATTTCCTTGAATGGCAAAAAGCCGTGCCGGTCTTCGCCGTAGTCGACAAAGCAGGCCTCCAGCGAGGGCTCGACCCGGGTCACCACAGCCTTGTAAATATTGCCCTTGCGCTGTTCGCGCCCCTCGATCTCGATTTCGTAATCGAGCAGTTTTTGTCCATCGACAATGGCCAGGCGGCGTTCTTCAGCCTGCGTGGCGTTGATCAGCATCCGTTTCATGGGTAGCGTTCCTTCGTTCAAATAGTTCAACCGGCTCATGACGAGCCATAGACACCAGAACTGACGCTTTGAACTGAGGAGGAATTGCCGGAGAACCAGGACTCAAATGAGCAGTCCGGGCGTAGGCGCGTGGAGTTGAGCCGAGAGCTTGGATTGTGGGAGCGCTATTGAAGCAATAGCTGGTTGCGCCCAAAGGGTGGGCGCGGATGGCCACCCCATGCCAGACGTCGGCGCGAAAACGAGCCGCAGGCAAAAGGAAAAAAGGCGCATCAACACAAACATCTCGTTTCGTTCCGTCCGCAGACACTGGGTCTGCAGATTTGGGGTATTCCGATTCAGTGGTTCAAGGCGTCGTCTTGGCCCGGTAGCGTGTACTCCAGCGCAAGCAACTGGCTTGTGGTTTGAGTGCGCGACACCGGACGGTATCGACCTGCCAGCGGGCTTGTCGGTGGTGTGTGGACTAAAATCCAGATAAATCAAACACTTAGAACACAGCGCTGGTGAAACAAATTATAGCGGCCACAGCGCCTATGCCAAAGCCGCAGGCAAAAACGCTGACCATCGACGAAGAAAGCGCCGGGCAACGCCTGGACAATTTTTTGGTTCGGCAACTCAAAGGTGTGCCAAAAACCCATATCTACAGCATCATTCGCAGCGGTGAGGTGCGGCTTAACCGAGGCCGTGTTGGAGCCGATGCCCGGGTGCAGGCCGGGGACCTGGTTCGTCTGCCCCCGGTACGGACCTCGGGGCGTGCGAGCGGTAAAGCGTTGGACCTGGCCGCAGGCAGGTTGGACGCACCGGCACGGGAGTTTGTTGTGCTGTTTGAAGACGATCACCTGCTGGCCATCGACAAGCCCGCCGGCCTGGCTGTGCACGGCGGCTCGGGGGTGAGTTTTGGTGTCATCGAGCAACTCCGGGTGGCGCGACCGAAGGCCCCGTTTTTGGAGTTGGTGCACCGGCTCGACCGGGACACCAGCGGTATTTTGCTGCTGGCCAAAAAACGTTCAGCACTGCGCAAACTGCAGGACCAGTTTCGGGAGCGGGAAACCGGTAAAACCTATTTGGCGCTGGTGGCTGGTCAGTGGCCTGCCAATCGCAAGGTGCTTGATAAGCCGTTGCATAAGTACCTGCTGCCCGACGGCGAGCGCCGGGTTCGGGTAACCACTCAAGACGACCCCGACGCCATCTCCGCTTTGACCCTGGTCAAGGTAAGCGAAAAGACCGCCGGTTTCACTCTGCTGGAGGTTACCATCCGTACCGGGCGTACCCACCAGATCCGGGTGCACCTGGCCAGCGAGGGTTTTCCTATCGCTGGAGATGACAAATATGGCAATTTCGATTTGAACAAGTCTTTGGTGCGCGCCAGCGGAGCGGCGGCGCTCAAGCGCATGTTTTTGCATGCCTGGCGACTGCAGTTCAAGCATCCGCACAATGACGAATGCCTGACTCTTTTGGCTGACTTGCCAGCGGACCTCAAGGCCTTCCTCAACCATGTTTCAATAAGTCATGCCTGATCAACCCGCACCTGACCGACACTTCGACCTGATTGCCTTCGACTGGGACGGCACCCTGTTTGATTCGACTGCCATCATTGTGCGCAGCATCCAGCAAGCGGTGCGGGATGTGGGTGGCAGGGTGCCCAGCGACAAGGATGCGGCCTACGTGATTGGCATGGGTTTGAGCGCGGCCCTGGCACACGCTGCGCCAGATGTTGCGCCCGAGCGCCATGCCGAACTCGGCGCCAGGTACAAGCACCACTATATGGCCGAACAGCAGGGCATCAGCCTTTTTGAGGGCGCCCTGGCCATGCTGCATGAACTCAAGGCGCGCCAACACCTGCTGACCGTGGCCACTGGCAAAAGTCGCAGTGGCCTGGATGCTGCTTTGAGTGCGGTTGAACTGCGGGAGCTGTTTGATGCCTCGCGCACGGCTGACGAGACACAGGGCAAACCGCATCCACTGATGCTCCACCAACTGATGGCCGAGTTTGGTGTTTCGCCGCAGCGCACCCTGATGATCGGCGACACCACGCACGACCTGCAAATGGCGCGCAATGCCGGTTGTGCCAGCGTGGCGGTGAGCTACGGGGCCCACAGTGCCGAGGCTTTTGCAGCGCTGGAGCCCCTGTTTGTGGCCCATTCATTGCTCGAACTGCACCAGTGGTTGCGGCTTCATGCCTGAAGCCATCCCCCTGTGTCGCGCTGGCGATTTGGTCGATGGCGGGGAGGCCGTGCCGTTTGATGTGCTGTATGGTGGGCAAACCTGCCGAGCCTTTGCAGTTCGCTATCAAGGCGAAGTGCACGCCTACCTGAACCGCTGCGCCCATGTTGCCATGGAGATGGATTTTCAGCCCAACCGTTTTTTTGACAGCAGCGGTGATTGGCTGATGTGCGCCACCCACGGTGCGCTGTATGAGCCAAAAACCGGGCAATGCCGGGCCGGGCCCTGCCGCGGTAGGTTGGTGAAAATTGCCCTCAGTGAGCGCCAAGGCAATGTGCGCTGGCATACTGCCTCCAACCTGAAAGAAATTGAGTTTTAAATGAATGATCCACATAGCCCACCACCCGAGGCGCCCGAGCCGGGCCAGAACAGCGCAGCCAGGCAGACCCCGGGGCCTGGGGCAGGCGTTCCAAATGCGCAGGTGGCACAAGCAAGCCAAGAGAAGGTTGGCTGGGAGCGAAGCACACTCGAGCGGCTCGCCTTTGCGGCATTGGCCGAGCAGCGCCTGGCGCGCCGCTGGCGCAATGGGGTGCGGCTGGCCTGGCTGGGGTTTTTGATTGTCCTGGCCTGGCTGGGCTTCAGTCAAAACGGCCCGCCCAGGGATGTCTCCGCGCCGCACACCGCGGTGGTGGAAATCAAGGGGGAGATTGCTTCGGGGGCCGAGGCCAGCGCCGAGCTGATCGGATCGGCGCTCAAAGGGGCTTTTGAAGACGCGGGTGCCAAGGCAGTTGTTTTGTTGATCAACTCTCCCGGTGGCAGCCCAGTGCAGGCGGGCATCATCAATGATGAGATTCGTCGGCTCAAGGCCAAGCACCAAAAACCGGTGTATGCCGTGGTAGAAGAATCTTGCGCCTCTGCAGCCTATTACATCGCCGTGGCGGCAGACAAAATTTTTGTCGATAAGGCCAGTATTGTGGGTAGCATTGGTGTGCTCATGGATGGCTTTGGTTTTACCGGGCTGATGGACAAACTCGGGATCGAGCGGCGCTTGATGACTACTGGTGAAAACAAGGGTTTTCTTGATCCCTTCAGCCCACAAACCGACAAGCAGCGGGTCTTTGCGCAGGCGATGCTCAATCAGATTCACCAGCAGTTCATCAGCGTGGTGCGGGCTGGCAGGGGCGATCGGCTGAAAGAAACTCCAGACACCTTCAGCGGCCTGTTCTGGAGCGGCGAGCAGTCCATTGCCTTGGGTCTGGCTGACCAACTCGGGGGTCTCGAATTTGTCGCTCGTGAGGTGGTAAAGGCGGAGGACATCATTGACTACACCCGGCGGGAAAACGTCGCGGAGCGACTGGTCAAGCGCTTTGGTGCCGCCATTGGCGACGCTGCTCTGCGGGCCGCCGGACGTAGCGCGCAGCTGCGTTAAGCGCGCGGCGGCCTCATCGGCCCAGCGCAAAGACAGCGGGTATGTTTTTGCCCAACACCGGGTTTTGCGTGCGCCAGTACTTGACCGTGTGGCTGCGGCACTGGGCGCTGGCCAGTGTCAGGCCGCTGCACACTGACAGCCGGGTGTTGTGCTGCAGGGTTTTGAGCAGTGCCTGCAACATGGCGGCATTTCGGTAAGGTGTCTCAATGAAGATCTGGGTTTGGCCAGTTTTTAACGCCAATGATTCGATCTCGCCGATGCGCTGCGTCCGCTCGTTCGGGTCCTGCGGCAGGTAGCCGACAAAGGAAAACTCCTGGCCGTTGAGCCCGCTGGCAGCCAAGGCCAGCAGCAGCGAAACCGGTCCAACCAGTGGCACCACCACAAGGCCTAAATCGTGGGCGGCACGAACTACCGCGGCTCCGGGGTCGGCCACGGCGGGCATGCCGGCTTCGCTGACAAGGCCCATGTCCTGACCAATCAGGGCTGGCGCCAGCAGCGCCCGGGCATCAAACTGGCCCGTGGCCCCGCCTTTTTCATATCCATCGCGGGGCAGCTCTTGCAGCACCAGAGACTGCAGCGGCAGCAGCAGCGGCACCTGCTGGCCAACGCGTTTGAGGTAGGCCCGAGTCGTTTTGGCGTTTTCACAAATCCAGTGGGTCAGTCGGGCCGCTACTTTTATCGTGCCCAGGGGCAGGCTGTCTTGCAAGTCGGCCTGCGGTTCGCAGCCGAAATCCAGCGGCGCGGGCACCAGATACAGTCGACCCGGCATCGCCTGGTCTTGGGGCGATGGCCTGTTGCTCATACCCCGAGCACGCGCACGCCGGCGGCTTCGAGCATGCGGCAGGTGCGGATCAGTGGCAGTCCGACCAGCGCGCTCGGATCATCGTTGTCGATACGCTCCAGCAAGGCAATGCCCAGTCCCTCGCTTTTGGCGCTGCCGGCGCAGTCGTAAGGCATCTCGGCCAACAAATAGGCCTCAATTTGGGCGTCGCTCAGGTCGCGAAACTTGACCTGAACTTGGGCCAAGTCCATTTGGGCAAAGCCACTGTCACGGCAGACCACTGCCACCGCCGTCTGAAACACCACCGTCTGCCCCCGCATCTGCTGCAACTGCAGCACTGCCCGGGCATGGTCCCCCGGTTTGCCCAGTGCCAGACCGTCCAGGTCCGCCACCTGGTCCGAGCCGATAACCACATGGGACGGGAAGCGTGCTGCCACCGCCCGCGCCTTGGCCATGGCCAGGCGGCAGGCGAGTTGCTTGGGCGTCTCGTTGGGGTAGGCGGTCTCGTCAACTTCGGGCGCGGCCACCTCAAAGGGAATCCGCAGGCGCGCCAGCAAGTCGCGCCGGTAAGGCGAAGTGGAGCCCAGCAGGAGTTGGCGTTGCGTCGGGTCGCTCATGGACTGATTCTCTTACACTGCGGGCATGCCAGCCGACGCCCCACCCGCTGCCCTCGATTCTCAGGCGTTTGCCCGAGACAATGGCCGACTGTCCGGGACGAGTCGGCTGGCCCATTACCCACGGCTGCTGGTTGAAACCCAGGGGCAGGGGGCCGACCGGACGCTTGGCTGGGCGGCAGAAGGCAGCTTGCGCGCCGACCCGAGCAGCGCCGGCCAGGCTTGGCTGCATCTCCAAGTCTCGGCCAGTATGCCCCTGACCTGCCAGCGCTGTCTGGAGTCCCTGGACTGGGACCCGGTGGTTGACCGATGGTTCCGTTTTGTTGACACTGAAGCCCTGGCTGCTGAGCAGGACGACACGGCCGAGGAGGACCTGCTGGTCAGCAGCCGGCAGTTCAGCCTGGCCGAATTGATCGAAGATGAGTTGCTGATGGCGCTGCCCTTGGTGCCGCGCCATGAGGCCTGCCCTGGCGAACTCAAGATGGCCGTGGCCGACCCTGGTTTTGAGGCGCCAGAGTCGCAGCCCCCGCACCCCTTCGCCTCGCTTGCGCGCCTGAGACGGGGGCCGGATTAAGGCCCGATAGTGGGTCTTTTGCCTAGGCTACAATCCCAGCCTTCGCTCGGCGGCAAGCCGGGCCTTCCACCCAACCCGATGTTGCGATGCCGGTGCAGCGCAACCCAGCAAGGACCTGATCATGGCTGTCCAGCAAAACAAAAAATCACCTTCCAAACGCGGTATGCACCGCTCGCACAATGCACTGCTGGTGCCCGGTATCGCGGTCGAGCCGACCACCGGTGAAACCCATCTGCGGCACCACATCACTCCGAACGGTTTTTACCGTGGGCGCAAGGTTCTTAATTCCAAAACCCAAGCCTGATCGCGGCCAGCCAATCTAGGCCCGAAGCTACTGCACCTGTAGCGTCGGGCCTTTGTTTTGATGCCGTTCAATTCCGCTGCCCTTCTGTTTGCCAGCGCCCCAGCGTCATGATTACCCTTGCGGTCGACTGTATGGGCGGTGATCACGGTCCCCGCGTCACACTCCCGGCTTGTCGTGAGTTTTTGCAGGGCCATTCTGACGCCCACCTGCTGCTGATTGGCTTGCCCGAGTCGCTCAAAGATTTCTCGCATGCCCGCGCCACACTGATCATGGCCAGTGAAGTGGTCACCATGGAAGACTCTCTTGAATTTGCCCTGCGGCGCAAAAAGGATTCCTCCATGCGCTTGGCGATCCAGCAGGTCAAAGACGGCGCGGCCCAGGCGGCGGTGTCGGCTGGCAACACAGCGGCCCTGATGGCTATTTCTCGCTATCTGCTCAAAACACTTGACGGTATTGACCGCCCAGCCATTGCCGGGCAAATTCCCAACGCCCGTGGCCGTGCGACCACGGTGCTGGATATGGGTGCCAATGTTGATTGCAGCGCCGAGAACCTGCTGCAGTTCGCTGTGATGGGCGCAGCTCTGGTGTCGGTTCTCAATGGCGAAGATAACCCCTCGGTGGGCCTGCTCAATATTGGCGAGGAGGCGCTCAAGGGCAATGAGGTCATCAGAAAAGCGGGTGACTTGCTACGCGCTGCCGCCTTGGCCGGCGAGCTCAATTTTGTCGGTAATGTGGAGGGCAGCGATATTTTCAAAGGCAAGGCGGACATTGTGGTGTGCGACGGCTTTGTTGGCAATGTGGCGCTCAAGGCCAGCGAAGGCCTAGCCACCATGATTGTTGATTTTTTGCGTTTGGAGTTCTCTCGCAACCTGTTTACAAAACTGGCGGCCGTGGCTGCTGCGCCGGTGATTGCGGCTCTAAAAAAACGCATGGACCACCGGCGCTACAACGGCGGCGCCCTGCTTGGTTTGCGTGGTCTGGTGTTCAAGAGCCATGGTTCGGCCGATATTCTGGGCTTTGGCTTTGCACTGACCCGGGCCTACGAGGCGAGCCGCAACAATTTACTGCAGCGGGTCCAAACCCGGATCGCCCATGCCATGGCACTGACGCCCGGCTATGAGCCCAGCCCCCAGCCCCAGCCGAGTGCCATTGCCTGAGCCATGGCGCTGTATTCCCGCATCACCGGCACTGGCAGCTGCCTGCCACCGAAGCGCCTGAGCAACGCCGATCTGGTGTCCAAATTGGCGGCGCGGGGCGTGGAGACTTCAGACGATTGGATTGTCGAGCGAACCGGTATTCAGGCCAGGCATTTTGCTGACGACGGCGTGTTCAGCAGTGACCTCGGGCTTGCGGCCTGCAGGGCTGCGCTGCAGGCCGCTGGTCTGCAGGCAAGTGACATCGATCTGATCATTGTCGCCACGTCCACGCCGGACATGGTCTTCCCGTCCACGGCCTGCATTCTTCAGCACAAGCTCGGTGCCAATGGCGGCGCGGCCTTTGATGTGCAGGCGGTCTGCAGCGGCTTTATTTATGCACTTGCTGTGGCCGATGCCATGCTCAAAACCGGGGCTGCGCGCAAGGCCTTGGTCGTCGGTACCGAAATTTTTTCTCGCATTCTTGACTTCACAGACCGAACCACCTGTGTGCTGTTTGGCGACGGTGCGGGCGCACTGGTTCTGGAGTCGGGCTCCAAGCCGGGCATCTTGGCCAGCGACTTGCATGCCGATGGACGCCATGTCGGTATTCTGTGCGTGCCCGGGCATGTCGCTGGCGGCCAGGTCCTGGGCGACCCGCTGCTGAAGATGGAGGGGCAGGCGGTCTTCAAGTTGGCGGTCGGTGTGCTCGAAGACGCGGCGCGTGCCACGCTGGCCAAGGCGGACAAGACTGCCAGCGACATCGATTGGCTGATTCCGCACCAGGCCAACATCCGTATCATCCAGAGCACCGCGCGTAAACTGAAACTGCCGATGGAGAAGGTGATTGTCACCGTCGACCAGCATGGCAATACCTCCGCCGCATCCATACCGCTGGCGCTGGACCACGGGATTCGCAGCGGCCGCGTCAAGCCTGGCCAGACCCTCATGCTCGAGGGCGTAGGTGGCGGCTTGGCCTGGGGTGCTGTGCTTCTTGATTTGTAGCAGCAGGGTCTTTTTCATGCTTGCTGACTGCTTGTTGATCATTCTTTTTGTGCAATAACATGACGCCTTTTGCCTTTGTTTTTCCAGGTCAGGGTTCGCAGTCTGTCGGTATGCTCAACGCCTGGGGAGATCACCCGGCGGTACACCAGGCTGTGCAAGAGGCCTCGGAGGCGCTGGGGGAGGACCTCGCAGCCCTGATTTCCCAAGGTCCCAAAGAGATGCTCGCCCTCACCACCAACACCCAGCCTGTGATGTTGCTGGCCGGGGTCGCAGCGTACCGGGTCTGGACTGCCGAGACCGGCCTGGCGCCGGCAGCGGTGGCGGGCCACTCCTTGGGCGAATATTCGGCGCTGGTGGCCGCCGGGGTGCTGACCCTGTCCGAGGCTGCGCCGCTGGTGCGTTTTCGTGCCCAGGCCATGCAGGACGCCGTGCCGGTAGGCGCTGGTGCCATGGCGGCTGTTTTGGGCATGGAGGCGAGCGGCGTGATTGCTGGCTGTGCCTTGGTGACAGCCGAGTTCGAGGCCGGCTCAGGCGAGGTTGTCGAGGCGGTCAACTTCAACGACCCGGCACAAACGGTGATCGCTGGCAGCAAAGCGGCGGTCGAGCGTGCCTGCGAGCGGCTCAAGGCCTCTGGCGCCAAACGGGCCCTGAGCCTGCCGTTGTCGGCCCCGTTCCACTCTCGCTTGATGCGCCCGGCGGCCGAGCGCCTGCGCGAGCGACTCGCCACACTGGACCTTCGACCACCGCAAATCCCGCTGATCAACAATATTGATGTGGCGGTGCAAACCGATCCCGCGCAGATCCGTGATGCGCTGGTGCGTCAAGCCTTCGGGCCGGTGCGCTGGGTCGAATGCGTGCTGGCCATCAAAGCCCGTGGCCTGAGCAGCCTGGTCGAGTGCGGTCCTGGCAAGGTGCTGGCTGGCCTGGTCAAACGCATTGACCCGGCGCTCACTGGCTACGCCATGTGTGACCCCGGCACCTTGGCCGATGTCAGAGCGGCATTGGCATGAGCCACACTGAATTCGCTGGTCAACTGGCCCTGGTCACCGGAGCCTCCCGAGGCATTGGTGCGGCGATTGCACTCGAATTGGCAGGCCGTGGTCTGCTGGTTGTTGGCACTGCCACCACCCCCGATGGAGCGAGCCGAATCAGCGAGGCCCTGTCGGGCTTTGCTGGCTGCCAGGGGCGCGTTCTCGATGTGCGCGACGCGCCAGGCGTTGATGCGCTGATTGCCGAGTTGATCCAATCGCACGGCGCACTGCAGGTGCTGGTCAACAACGCCGGCATCACCCGAGACAACTTGGCGATGCGCATGAAAGACGAGGAATGGGACGATGTGCTTGACACCAACCTCAGGGCTGTCTTTCGCATGAGCCGAGCCGTCATGCGCAGCATGATGAAGCAGCGCTATGGACGCATCATCAACATCACCTCGGTGGTGGGCGCCTGGGGCAATGCCGGGCAGGCCAACTATGCTGCTGCCAAAGCCGGCGTTGCCGGCATGACCCGGGCTCTGGCACGGGAACTCGGTTCGCGCAACATCACGGTGAATTGCGTCGCCCCCGGTTTTATTCAGACTGACATGACGGCAGGCCTGACCGCAGAGCAGCACCAGGCCCT
>SHXM01000083.1 GCA_009693325.1 Rhodoferax sp. | reverse complement strand
GTCGGCGAGGTCGAGCAGGCACATGTGAAAGCGTTCATTGACGTCGAAAAAGCGATCTTGGTCGGCTTGATCGGGCAGGCCAGAGGCCTCGAGCTCTGCGTGCAGGGCCTGGAGTTCGAGCAATTGGGCAGGCGTGGCCCGCTCTGCCACTGCGGCGGCGGCGTCTGATTCCAGCAGGCCCAGCAGGTGGTAGACGTCTGCGAGGTCACGGTCAGAGACCTCGGTGACGTAGGCGCCGCGGCGCAGCTTCATGGTGATGAGTCCCTCGGTGGCCAGTACCTTGAGAGCTTCGCGCAGCGGGGTGCGGCTGATGCCATAGGCTTCGGCGATTTTCAGTTCGTCGATCCAGCTGCCGGGCGGGAGCTCGCGCGCGAAGATGCGCTGGCGTAATAATTCCGCCACCTCTTCGTAAAGTGCGCGGGGTGACAAAGACAGTGCTGACATGCTGGTGATTGTAAGCTGGCGATCAGATATTGAATAAATAATTATAAATAATAAAAATCAAGTAAACTCAGGTGCATGATGCCGTCCAAGCCCGATGAATTTCAGATTCCCAGCCTTGCGCAATGGGCCCAGGCCGCGTCCAAGTCAGCGCCGGGCGGTCAGATCGAGGCCCTGCACTGGCTCACTCCGGATGGCATCACCGTCAAGCCTTTGTACACCGCGGCCGATACGGCTGACTTGCCGTACACCGACACACTGCCGGGTTTTGAGCCCTACTTGCGTGGGCCGCAGGCCAGCATGTACGCGGTGCGGCCCTGGACGATTCGGCAATACGCCGGGTTTTCTACGGCCGAGGAGTCGAATGCGTTTTACCGCAAGGCGCTGGCCGGCGGCGCTCAGGGGGTCAGCGTGGCCTTTGATCTGGCCACCCACCGTGGTTACGACAGCGACCACCCGCGCGTGACCGGCGATGTGGGCAAGGCCGGTGTGGCGATCGACTCTGTGGAGGACATGAAGGTCCTGTTCGAGCAGATCCCGCTCGAGCGGGTGAGTGTGTCGATGACCATGAACGGCGCCGTGCTGCCGGTGCTGGCTGGCTATGTGGTGGCGGCCGAAGAGCAGGGAGTGAGCCAGACGCAACTGTCGGGCACGATCCAGAACGACATCCTCAAAGAGTTCATGGTGCGCAACACCTACATTTATCCGCCAGCAGCCTCGATGCGCATTGTTGGCGACATCATCGCCTACACCGCGCGCAACATGCCACGGTTCAACTCGATTTCGATCTCGGGCTACCACATGCAGGAGGCCGGCGCCAACCAGGCGCTGGAGTTGGCCTTCACCCTGGCCGACGGCAAGGAATATGTGAAGACGGCCATAGCCACCGGCCTGGATGTGGATGAGTTTGCCGGACGGCTGTCCTTTTTCTGGGCAATTGGCATGAACTTTTACCTGGAAGTCGCCAAGATGCGGGCTGCGCGCCTGCTGTGGTGCCGCATCATGAAAGGTTTTGACGCCAAGTCGCCCAAGAGCCTGATGCTGCGTACCCATTGCCAAACCAGCGGCTGGAGCCTGACCGAGCAGGACCCCCACAACAATGTGGTGCGCACCACCATCGAGGCCATGGCAGCGGTGTTTGGCGGCACGCAAAGCCTGCACACCAACAGCTTTGACGAGGCAATTGCGCTGCCCACCGAGTTCTCGGCCCGGATTGCCCTCAACACGCAACTCATTATTCAGGAAGAGACCCATATCACCAGCGTGATCGACCCCTGGGCGGGTAGCTATATGATGGAAAAGCTGACCCATGACATGGCGGATGCTGCCTGGAAGATCATCGAGGAAGTGGATGCCTTGGGCGGCATGACCCGCGCCGTGGACAGCGGCTGGGCCAAACTGAAAATTGAGGCGGCAGCGGCCGAGAAGCAGGCGCGCATTGATTCTGGGCGCGATGTGATCGTCGGCGTTAACAAATACAAGCTCAAGACGCAAGACGCCATCGAGGCGCGCGACATTGACAACGTGGCGGTGCGCGAGGGGCAGATTCAACGCCTCCAGCAGGTCCGCGCTCAACGCGACACGGCGGCTGTGCGAGCTGCCTTGGATGCCTTGAGCTTTGCTGCGGGGCATGGGGGCAATTTGCTTGAACTCAGCATTGCCGCCATGCGCCTGCGTGCCACGGTCGGTGAAGTGAGCGACGCGCTGGAGCAGGCCTTTGGCCGTCACCGCGCCGACACGCACAAGGTCTCTGGCGTTTACGCCGCCGCTTACGATGCCGACAACAGCCACGCAGACACCATGGAATACTGGAACGCCCTCAAAGCCGATATCGCTGCCTTCGCCCAAGCGCAGGGGCGCCGGCCACGGGTAATGATCTCCAAGCTCGGACAAGACGGTCACGACCGAGGCGCCAAGGTGGTGGCTACCGCCTTTGCCGATCTGGGTTTTGATGTCGACATCGGCCCGCTGTTCCAAACCCCTGAGGAATGCGCCCGCCAGGCGATCGAAAACGATGTGCACGCAGTGGGTGTGTCAACGCTGGCTGCCGGCCACAAGACGCTGGTGCCAGCCATCATCGCCGAACTGAAAAAACAAGGCGGCGAGGGCATTATTGTGTTTGTCGGCGGCGTGATACCCCGCCAAGACTACGACTTTTTGTACGCGGCGGGCGTCAAGGGCATTTACGGCCCGGGCACGCCGATTCCGGTCAGCGCGCAGGATGTGCTGGCGCAGATCAAGAAGGTGCTGGCCGATTGAGCAGCGGCTGGCGCCTCAGATTGTGAAGCCCATGCTGACACCCAAGACCTTGCTGGAGGCCTTGTTGGGCGGGCAGGCCGATGCGCGGCGCCGCGCCATGGCCAAGGCCATCACCCTGCTGGAGTCCACGCGCGCCGACCACCGGGCGCAGGCCGATGCTCTGCTGACGGCGCTGCTGCCGCACACCGGTGGCTCGTTTCGGCTGGGCCTGAGTGGCGTGCCGGGCGTGGGCAAGTCGACCTTTATTGAGGTGTTGGGCCTGCACCTGATCGAGCTCGGGCACCGGGTGGCGGTGCTGACCATTGACCCGTCGAGCACGGTCTCGGGCGGCTCGATATTGGGCGACAAGACCCGCATGGAAAAACTCTCGGTGCATGAGCGAGCCTACATTCGGCCCAGCCCCAGCAGCGGCACGCTGGGCGGGGTGGCTGAGAGAACCCGCGAAGCCATGCTGGTCTGCGAGGCGGCCGGTTTTGATCTGGTGATCGTCGAGACCGTGGGTGTGGGCCAGAGCGAAACCGCAGTCCATGGCATGACCGATTTGTTTGTGCTGATGCAGTTGCCCAACGCCGGCGACGATCTGCAAGCCATCAAAAAGGGCGTGATGGAACTGGCCGATTTGGTGGTGATCAACAAGGCCGACCTGGACGCCGCTGCCGCCACCCGGGCCCAGGGGCAAATCACCTCCAGCCTGCGCCTGCTTGGCATGCATGGCACTGCCCAGGACCGTCAGGGGCCCGAACACTGGCAGCCCCAGGTGGTGCAGCTCAGCGCGCTGCAGTGCCAGGGGCTGGACGGCTTCTGGGCCGCCGTGAGCCGCTTTCGCGCCCTGCAGACCAACAACGGCGAACTGGCACAGCGGCGCCAGCGCCAAGCGCTGGCCTGGATGTGGGAGCGCATCGACGCTGGTTTGAAACACTCTTTTCAAGCCAACCCGCGGGTGCAGGCTGAGTTGACCCTGCTGACAAACGCGGTGCGCTCAGGTCAGCTGGCGGCCTCCACGGCGGCCCGGCAACTGCTGGCTCTTGACCGGCTCCCTGATTAAACGCAAGGCGCTCGCAGCCGGATGCCGCATCCCCTCAAAAACAGGACTACACCACATGCACGACATTCTTGAACAGCTCGAAGCCAAGCGCGAGCTTGCCCGTCTGGGTGGCGGCCAGAAACGCATCGATGCCCAGCACAAAAAGGGCAAGCTGACCGCGCGCGAGCGGCTCGAACTGCTGCTCGACGCAGGCACCTTTGAAGAGTGGGACATGTTTGTCGAGCACCGCTGTGTTGATTTCGGCATGCAGGACAACAAGATCCCCGGCGATGGCGTGGTCACCGGCTACGGCATGATCAACGGCCGACTGGTGTTTGTTTTCAGCCAGGACTTCACTGTGTTCGGCGGCGCTCTGAGCGAGGCCCATGCCGAGAAGATCTGCAAGGTGATGGACCAGGCGATGAAGGTCGGCGCCCCGGTGATTGGCCTGAATGATTCAGGTGGCGCCCGCATCCAGGAGGGCGTGGCGAGCCTGGGCGGTTACGCCGATGTGTTCCAGCGCAATGTGATGGCCAGCGGCGTGGTGCCGCAAATCAGCCTGATTATGGGCCCCTGCGCTGGTGGTGCGGTGTATTCGCCGGCCATGACCGACTTCATCTTCATGGTCAAGGACAGTTCTTACATGTTTGTGACCGGGCCTGAAGTGGTCAAAACCGTGACCCATGAGGAGGTGACGGCTGAGGAGTTGGGCGGCGCCATCACCCACACTACCAAGAGTGGTGTGGCCGACTTGGCTTTTGAGAACGATGTCGAGGCGCTACTGATGCTGCGCCGCCTCTACAACTACCTGCCGCTGTCCAACCGCGAAAAAGCCCCGGTGCGGCGCAGTGGTGACCCGGCCGACCGCCTTGACCTGAGCCTTGACACGCTGGTGCCTGACAACCCGAACAAGCCCTACGACATGAAGGAGCTGATCGTCAAGACCGTGGACGACGGCGACTTCTTCGAGTTGCAGCCGGAGTACGCGAAAAACATCCTGATCGGCTTTGCCCGCATGGAGGGCCAGACCATCGGCATCGTGGCCAACCAGCCGCTGGTGCTGGCCGGCTGCCTGGACATCAAGAGCAGCATCAAGGCCGCGCGCTTTGTGCGCTTTTGTGATGCATTCAACATTCCGGTAGTCACCTTTGTGGATGTGCCCGGCTTCATGCCTGGCACCAGCCAAGAGTACGGCGGCATCATCAAGCACGGCGCCAAACTGCTCTATGCCTACGCCGAGTGCACGGTGCCCAAGATCACCGTCATCACCCGCAAGGCCTACGGCGGCGCCTATGACGTGATGGCGTCCAAACACCTGCGCGGCGATGTCAACTTTGCCTGGCCCAAGGCTGAAATCGCGGTGATGGGTGCCAAGGGGGCGGTGGAGATCATCTTCCGCGAGGACAAGGGTGACGCCGAAAAACTCGCCGCCAGAGAGGCCGAGTACAAGTCCCGCTTTGCCAACCCCTTCGTGGCCGGGGCGCGCGGCTTCATTGACGATGTGATCCTGCCGCATGAAACTCGCAAGCGCATCTGCCGCAGCCTGGTGATGCTGCGCGACAAGAAGCTGGAAAACCCTTGGCGTAAGCACGGCAACATTCCTCTATGAGCCAGGGTTTGGGTACCTTTTTGCGGCACCGTGTGGGTGGGCGCGGGCTGGCCGGGCGTTTTGCTCCGTGTCCCCCGGCCTTCGGCCTCCTCCTTGGCCTGCGCAAAACACCCAGCCAGCCCGCACCTCAGGCTGTCTCATTGCGCGCCTTGACAGAGCATCCCTTCGCAGCTTGGGGCACGGTGTATCCGTCGCAGCGAAATAAAGGGGGAGCCCGCGCAGCGGCCGGAGGACATTCGCGGAGACGGGTACGCCGTGGCCCAAGCGGGCTCAGACAAACCCCAAGGCTCAGACAACCTCTAGCGATCACAAATCCAAGCCGTATTGAAAAAGAAGGAAGTATTGAATGTTTACCAAAATCCTGATTGCCAACCGCGGTGAAATTGCCTGCCGGGTCATCGCGACCGCCCGCAGGATGGGCATTGCCACCGTGGCCGTGTACTCGGAGGCCGACAAGGACGCCCGCCATGTGATGCTGGCCGACGAGGCCGTTCACATCGGCCCGGCGCCCAGCCGCGACAGCTACCTTCAGATCGACAAGATCATTGCGGCTTGCAAGCAGACCGGCGCCCAGGCGGTGCACCCGGGCTACGGATTCCTCAGTGAAAACGCCGATTTTTCGCGCCGGGCCGAAGAGGCAGGCATCGTCTTCATCGGCCCAAAGCACCACTCGATTGCGGCCATGGGCGACAAAATCGAATCCAAAAAACTCGCGCTGGCTGCCGGTGTCAACTGCATTCCCGGCGTCAACCACGCCATCGAGTCGGCCGAGCGCGCGGTTGAAATCGCCCGCGGCATCGGTTACCCGGTGATGATCAAGGCCAGTGCCGGCGGCGGTGGCAAGGGCTTGCGCGTGGCCTCAAACGACAAGGAGGCGCTGGAGGGTTTCACCAGCTGCCGCAACGAGGCCCGTAACAGCTTTGGTGACGACCGGGTGTTCATTGAAAAATTTGTCGAAGAACCGCGCCATATCGAGATCCAGCTGATTGGCGACAGCCAGGGCAACCTGCTGTATCTTAACGAGCGCGAGTGCTCGATCCAGCGCCGCCACCAGAAGGTGATCGAGGAGGCGCCCAGCCCCTTCATCAGCGACGCCACCCGCCAAGCCATGGGCGAGCAGGCGGTGGCGCTGGCCCGTGCGGTCAATTACCAGAGTGCCGGCACAGTGGAGTTTGTGGTGGGCCGGGACCAGAGCTTTTACTTTCTGGAGATGAACACCCGGCTGCAGGTGGAGCACCCGGTGACCGAGTGCATCACCGGGCTGGACCTGGTGGAGCTGATGATCCGGGTGGCCGCGGGTGAAGCGTTGCCGCTGACCCAGGCCCAGGTCAAACGCGAAGGTTGGGCCATCGAATGCCGCATCAACGCCGAAGACCCGTTCCGTAATTTTTTGCCGTCTACTGGCCGGCTGGTGCGCTTTCAGCCGCCCACTGAAACCATGTTTGCCGCCGACACCAGCCAGTGCCAGGGGGTGCGGGTGGACACCGGGGTGCAGGACGGCGGCGAGATCCCTATGTATTACGACTCTATGATCGCCAAGCTCATCGTGCACGGGCGTGACCGGCTTGACGCTATTGAAAAGATGCGCGCGGCGCTTGATGGTTTCGTTATTCGCGGCGTCTCCAGCAATATTCCGTTTCAGGCCGCGCTGATGGCGCATCCGCGCTTTGTGGCGGGAGATTTCAACACCGACTTCATCGCCGAGAACTACGCGCAAGGTTTCCGTGCCGAGGACGTGCCGCACGATGAGCCCGATCTGCTGCTGGCGCTGGCCGCCTTTGTGCACCGGCAGTACCGCCAGCGCGCCTCTCAGATCAGCGGCCAGATGGCTGGCCATGAACTTAGCATTGATCAGGATCTGGTGCTGGTAGCCCTGGGCCAACAGGGCGCCCTGGGTTCGACTTCGGCACGCATCAGCGGCTTTGACTTTGCCAGCGGCACCGGCACCATTGCCGTGGGCGAAAAAACCTACACGATTTGCAGCCAGCACCGGCTTGGGGAGGTCCGCATCAGCGGCATTTGCAATGGCGCGCCCTTCACGGCGCAGGTGGAGCGGGGTGCGGTGGCCGGCAACAAGCCGCTGGCGCTGCGGGTGTCGCACCGGGGCACGCGGCTTGACCTGCTGGTGCTGTCGCCGCGCGCCGCCGAGTTGTACGCCTTGATGCCTCACAAGGCGCCGCCCGACATGAGCCGCTTTGTACTCTCGCCGATGCCAGGCCTGCTGGTCGAGCTGGCGGTGCAACCCGGGCAAAAAGTGCAGGCTGGCGAGCGGGTGGCGGTGATCGAGGCGATGAAGATGGAGAATGTGTTGTTCGCCGCCGCCGATGGCGTGGTGGGCAAGGTGCTGGTGGCCCGCGGCGACAGCCTCACCGTGGACCAGCCGATTGTTGAATTTGCCTGAGCCCGCGAGACACCATGACAAGACCCTTTCAAGTGCTGGGCATCCAGCAGATCGCCATTGGCGGCCCTGACAAGGCCCGCTTGCGCACGCTGTGGGTGGACATGCTGGGCCTGGATGTCATCGGCAACTTTCGCAGCGAGCGCGAAAACGTCGATGAAGACATCTGCGCCATAGGGCAGGGCGTGCACCGGGTGGAGGTTGACCTGATGCAACCGCTGGACCCGGACAAAAAGCCGGCGGTGCACAGCACCCCGCTTAACCATGTCGGGCTGTGGATTGACGACCTGCCCGCCGCCGTGGCATGGCTCACTGGGCAGGGTGTGCACTTTGCGCCAGGCGGCATCCGCCCGGGCGCAGCCGGCTACGACATCTGCTTTCTGCACCCGAAATCAAATGACGAGTTCCCGATTGCCGGCGAAGGCGTGCTCATCGAGCTGGTGCAGGCGCCGCCCGAGGTGGTGGCGGCTCTGCGCTTAGGCTGAATCGCCCGGCCAGCGGGGCGGCGATGCAGCTGGCAAAGTGGCCGCCTGGCGTTCCCGCGCACGGGCCAGAGCGGCCTCGATCACGGCGCGCTTTTGGTCCAGCACCGCTGGGTCGGTGTGCTGCGAGTGTGTGGCCAGGTCTGAGAGCTTAAGTCTGGCCTTTTCCTCCAGCCGGTTGTCTTGCTCGGCCCTGTGCTGCTGGGCTTTTTGATCATGGAATCGGTAGCGCTCGCGGGCCTGCTCGGCCTGCCCCTGCGACCAAGCGGCCCAGCCGCTGCGCCCCGGTGTTGCGTCTTCCAGCGTGATGCAGTCGACCGGGCACACCGGCAGGCACAACTCGCAACCGGTGCAATAGGGCTCGATGACGCTGTGCATGCGTTTGTTGCTGCCAAAGATGGCGTCGGTCGGGCAGACCTTGATGCACAGGGTGCAGCCGATACACCAGGCCTCGTCAATCACCGCCATGTGGCGCGGGCCCTCGTTGCCGTGCCGGGGGTTGAGCGCCAGCACCGGTTGGCCGGTCAGCTTGGCCAGGCGCTCAATGCCTTGGGCGCCGCCAGGCGGGCACTGGTTGATGCCGGCCTGGCCGGCGGACACGGCCTGCGCATAGGCGGCGCAGTCGGGGTAGCCGCAACGGGTGCACTGGGTCTGCGGCAGCAGGGCCAAAATGGCGGCGGCCGAAGCCATCATCAGACTTGGTGTACGGGCCTTGCTCGGGCCGGTTTGTTCGGGGTTTCCCGGGTCGCCGCCGCAGGGGCTGTTTTGGTCCGATTAGGCCCCGTCGGCTGGTTGGCCAGCGCATTTTCTCGGATGAATGCCTTCACTTCCGGGTAAACCAGTTCGCGCCAGCGCCGACCGCTGAAAATACCGTAATGCCCGGCACCCTTGGCCTCAACATGCTTGTGCATTGATTTGGGTACGCCGCTGCAGATGGCATGCACCGCCTCGGTTTGGCCGGAGCCTGAAATATCGTCCAGTTCCCCTTCCACCGAGAGCAGTGCCGTGCTGCTGATGTCTTGCGGGCGCACCCGCTGCAGTTGCCCGTCAGCTGCGCAGACATCCCAGGTGCCGTTGACCAAAGAGAAATCCTGGAACACGATTCGAATGGTGTCAAGGTAGTAGGCGGCGTCCATGTCAAGCACCGCGTTGTATTCGTCATAAAACTTGCGGTGCGCCTCAGTGCTCGAGTTATCGCCCTTGACCATATCTTGAAAGTAATCGTAGTGGCTCTTGGCATGGTTGCTGGGATTCATCGCCACAAAGCCAGAATGCTGCAAAAAGCCCGGGTAAACACGCCGACCAGCACCGGGGAAATTGCTTGGCACCGGGTAGATCACATTGTTTTCAAACCACTCGTAGCTTTTGTTCATGGCTAGGTTGTTTACCGCTGTGGGCGACTTGCGGGCGTCGATTGGCCCGCCCATCATGGTCATGCTCAAAGGCGTTGTTTCGCCCCGGCTGGCCATGAGCGAGACCGCAGCCAGCACCGGCACCGTGGGCTGGCAAACGCTCATCACATGGCAGTTGCCATAAATCGACTGGAGATGGCGAATGAACTCCTGCACATCGTTGACATAGTCGTCCAGGCGAAACACCCCCTCAGACAGCGGCACCAGACGGGCGTTTTTCCAATCGGTGATGTAGACCTTGTGGTCTGCGAGCATGCTCTTGACGGTGTCACGTAGCAGGGTGGCATAGTGGCCGGACAGGGGGGCGACGATCAGCACGGCGGGCTGCCCCTTGAGCTTGGCCAGGGTTGCCGTGTCGTCACTAAAACGCTTGAAGCGGCGCAGTTCGCAAAAAGGTTTGTTGATCTCAACCCGTTCATGGACAGCCACGGCGACCCCGTCCACGTCGACCGTTCGCAGGCCGAATTCTGGCTTTTCATAGTCTTTGCCCAAGCGGTGCATGAGCTCATACCCCGCTGAGATGCGCTGCGCAAACGGATTTTGTCCAAACAGGCCCAGTGGGTTGCCGTAAGCCTTGGCGGCTGAATGCGCGAAATCGGCAAAGGGCTCCATCAGGGAGCGTTGTGTTTCGTAGAGTTGGTAGAGCATGTCTGGATTGCGGGGTCGGATGTTGCAGTGCAATATAACAGTTATCCTGTTCGGTCGGTCATAGACGGCCACCCTTGATTCCGTTGCCAGTCCATGTAAACCCGGGAAAACTTTCCCCGGCCGGCTACTCAGCCGTACCCAGGGCACAGATGCAGTCGCAATCGGTGCTGCCGAGCCGGGCGATTCGACCCACTGTTCTTACGAGAATTTACAGGCCGGCTCAATTTCGATGGCTTCGGCGATTGAGGCCTGATCAGGAGGCAGCACCTGCCTTGAGCACGCCGCGCACCAGGTTGCGGCTGTGGGCGCCGAAATTGGCCAGTAACTCGGCAATCAGTTCGTCCAGACGGGCCCGCTGTGCGGCTGTGCTGCGGCCTTGGCTGGCCAGCTCGGCGGCGAGGTTGATGCCTGATTCTTTGACGCCAAAATCAAAACTCGGGTCGGACACATAGCCCGGCGGCATGGTCGCCACCAGTATGTCGGCCAGCCGGGCGCCGGCTGCGCTGGACTGGCGGCTGACCACGTCACGCGTGTAGTGCTCGGACCAGGTGGGGTAGCCGGCGTCTTTGTCGCTCTGGCCAAGCGCGCGTTCGACGGCGGTTGGCTGGCGTGCACGCGCCGCGTTTTCCAGCAGCTGGTGCTGGTATTTTTCAAGCGCCAAGTGTCGGTTGGACAGCAGCACAATCATCTCGTCTTTGAGGCGCGGCAACCCGGCCATGGCCAACAAATTGATGCCAATCAGCTTGGCCGAGCCGTTGCCTGGCGACAGGCTGGCATGGTAGGGCTGAGTCAGGTCTTGCAGGTAGTGCAAGGCCAGCCCGGTGAAACGCCAGCCCCAGTAGGCATGGCCCGAGCGAAAGGCCAGCGCTGCCAGACCGGTGTACTGCTGCACACGCAGCAAGGGAAAGGTTCGCTTGACGAAGGCCGCTGCCAGATAAATAACCCGGTCTTCGTGATAAAAACCCATGTGAAAAGGCGCTTGCGTTGAAAAATACAGGGCTGGGTTACCAAAGGGCAGGGCGCCAAAGCCGTAGACCTTGCCCCAATCTGAAGGGCTGTCCTGCCACAGGTTGATGTCCAGACCGTAGTCGGGCTCATCGCTGGCTGATGCCACTATGCTCAGCGGTGCCAGCGCATCCCCGGGCGCGACACCAACAAATCGATGGCTTGAGTTGGCTTGCTCTGGCAGGGTGTTGACAGCGCTATGGCTGAGCAATTTGCCAGACTCGGGCGCCGGACCCCACGGATCGGGCTGGAAATAGAGCGCGAATTTGCTGTTTGGAGCCACCCGCAGCGCAGTCAAAAAAGCCAGGCGCCGGGCTTCGTCGCTGCGCGCCGGGTTGGCCTTGAAGGCCAGCGCTGCTGGCCGGGCCGGGTAGGCGTCGATATGCGTGGCAGCCCAGGCTTCTTGGCTCAGCAACAGCGCTTCTATGGCTTTTTCCTGGTCTTTGAGGAAAACCTCCAGGGGCTGGGCCTTAACCGGCAGTGCCTTGGCAATTTCAGGCATGTTTTCAAAAGCCCGGTAGGCCGCAAAAGTGTGGTTGCTCCACGAGAAGGCCTGGCTACTCAGCAGCATCAAAAGGGTTAACAGCGGCAGGTGGCTGAGTGTCATGGTTCGGGTCTCCAATCGTGCATTGAGCGGGTCGTGCAAGCCTGCCTCAAACTAAAATCTGTTTTGCATCATCCGAGGTTTTTCATCAGAACACAGGTAGGTTGCGAGTCGAGTTACAAGTCAGATGGGTCTCTGGTACGGATCCGATAGCCCCGACCAAGAGACAGTCTAAAGGCCTCTAAGTAGCGATACTAAGAGGCCTTTTTCATTGGTAAATCAGCTAGTTACAGTGCAACGAGGTTTAAGGGCCGCTATTGACATCTAAGACAAATCGGGGGTACAAACGGGGGTGTAAACAGAGAGTTTCAAGAAAAAGTGGGGGTACGCCACGTTTTCTCCTATGAAAACCCTGTTATTTTGAACCCCCACGACTGACCGGAGGTGCACCCCCATGCTGACCGACGCCAAGTGCCGTA
>SHXM01000082.1 GCA_009693325.1 Rhodoferax sp. | reverse complement strand
GCCGAAGACCCAGCGGCGATGGCCCGCACCTGGCTCGACCGCGGTGCGCGGCGGCTGCATCTGGTTGACCTGGATGGCGCATTTGCCGGGTACCCCAAGAATGAAGTTGCAATTCGCAAGATCCTGCGCCAAGTCGGCAGCGAGGTAGATGTCCAGCTCGGCGGCGGAATTCGCGACCTCGACACCATCGAGCGCTACCTCGACGCCGGTCTGCGCTATGTGATCATCGGCACTGCGGCAGTCAAGAACCCCGGTTTTTTACAGGACGCCTGCACTGCCTTTGGTGGCCACATCATCGTTGGGCTGGACGCCCGGGAAGGCAAGGTGGCCACGGACGGCTGGAGCAAGCTCACCCGCCATGACGTGCTCGACCTGGGCAAGAAATTCGAGGACTACGGCGTCGAATCCATCATCTACACCGACATTGGGCGTGACGGCATGCTCAGTGGCATCAACATCGAGGCCACGGTCAAACTCGCGCAGGCCCTGAGCATTCCGGTCATAGCCTCCGGGGGCCTGACCAATATGCAAGACATCGAGGCATTGTGCGCAGTCGCAGACCAGGGCATTGAGGGGGTTATTTGTGGGCGCGCTATCTACACCGGCGACCTTGATTTTGCCGCCGCCCAAACCCGTGCTGACGAACTTCAGGGCCAATAACCCGGCCGCAACGATTCGACAGATGAAGGCGCGCCCTCCAAGCCATGCCGCTGGTGCAAATGCTATCTATGGCTGCATCTGTGTCCGCAACTGGCGGCCAAGCCTGAGCGAGAATTCAGCCCTGTCAGTGTGCTCCGAGTCCGGTGGGGCGGGGTGTTAGGGCGTGCTGGCCAAGCGCATCATTGCCTGCCTGGACGTGACTGGCGGGCGAGTCGTCAAGGGGGTTAATTTTGTCGATCTGCGCGACGCTGGCGATCCAGTAGAAATCGCGGCCCGCTACAACGCCCAGGGGGCGGACGAACTCACCTTTCTCGACATCACCGCCACCAGCGACGGGCGCGACCTGATTTTGCACATCATCGAGTCGGTGGCCTCCCAGGTATTCATCCCCTTGACCGTAGGTGGCGGTGTGCGCTCGGTCGACGATGTGCGGCGCCTGCTCAATGCCGGTGCCGACAAGACCAGTTTCAACTCCGCCGCCATCAATCGCCCACAACTCATACAGGAGGCCTCGCAGCGCTACGGCGCCCAGTGCATCGTGGTGGCGATTGATGCCAAGCAGCGGGTTGGCCACGAGTTGTTGGCACGTGGCCCGGGCTGGAACGTCTACAGCCACGGGGGCCGTACCAACACCGGCTTGGACGCTGTCGCCTGGGCCTGCCAAATGGCCGAGTATGGTGCCGGTGAGATCCTGCTCACCAGCATGGACCGCGATGGCACCAAATCTGGCTTTGACCTGGCCCTGACCCGGGCCGTCAGTGATGCTGTGGACCTGCCGGTGATCGCCTCGGGCGGCGTGGGCAGTTTGACCCATCTCGCAGAGGGTATTCAAATTGGCGGCGCCGACGCCGTGCTGGCGGCCAGCATTTTTCACTTTGGTGAGTTCACCCTCGGCCAGGCCAAGGCACACCTGGCGAAGCAGGGCATCGCAGTGCGGCCCTGAGACCTGCCGCCTGCGCCCCGGGCCTGAACCGATCAACCTGAATCGGTTAGCTGTCAGGCTAGCTTGCTGCCAATTCAAAAACGTCGACAATTCAGCCATGAACTGGCTCGACGAGATCAAATGGGACGCACAGGGCCTGGTGCCCGTGGTAGCGCAGGAGGCCGACAGCGGCGATGTGCTGATGTTTGCCTGGATGAACCGGGCCGCCCTGCAGGCCACGGCTGACAGCGGGCGGGCGGTGTACTACAGTCGTTCGCGCGCCAAGCTGTGGTTCAAGGGGGAGGAATCCGGCCATGTGCAGACAGTGCACGAAATCCGCATCGACTGCGATCAAGACGTGATTTTGCTCAAAGTCAGCCAGCTCGGTCACCCGCCCGGCATCGCCTGCCACACCGGACGCCACAGTTGTTTTTTCAATGTCTATGTGGACGGCGTCTGGCAGGTTCGAGACCCGGTCTTGAAGGACCCGAAAAGCATGTACAAATAGCCCGCCATGACAGCCCAGCCCACAACAACCGACACCCTGGACCGCCTCTCGCGTGTGATCGACAGCCGTCTGCCGCAGCGCGGCGGCGATCCTGCCACCAGCTATGTGGCGCGTCTACTGGCCCAGGGGCCAGACGCCTTTCTGAAAAAAATCGGCGAAGAAGCCACCGAAGTGGTGATGGCCGCCAAGGATGCTGACCATGGGGCTGATACCGCGGCCATCGTCGCCGAAGTGGCCGACCTCTGGTTTCACTGCCTGATTGCGCTGGCCCATTACGGACTCAACCCGGCGCAGGTGCTTGCCGAGTTGGCGCGGCGAGCCGATACCAGCGGGCTGGAAGAAAAAGCCCTGCGTAAGGCGCACCAAAGGTCCGACGACGAAGACCGCGCCAAGCACTGAACCCCCACTTGCATTGCCACACCATGACGCACGACCCCAATTGCCTGTTTTGCAAGATCGTGGCCGGCCTGATCCCCTGCAAAAAAGTTCATGAGGACGAGGACATACTCGCCTTCCACGACATTCACCCTTGGGCGCCGGTGCATTTTTTGATCATCCCAAAAATTCATATTGCCTCGCTGGCGCAGGTCGGGCCCGAGCATGCGACGCTGCTTGGGCGCATCATGACCCTGGCGCCACGCCTGGCCTTACAAGAGGGGTGCAACCCATATCCACAGGGGGGGTTCAGGCTCTTGAGTAATACCGGGGCTGAGGGCGGGCAGGAAGTCCATCACCTGCACTTTCATGTCATGGGTGGCCCCAGGCCCTGGCACCGGGGCTGATCCGGACTGCCCCAGCGCCTGAATACCTGGCGCTGAAAGTGGGTCTCTGGCGCCGACTAAAATAGCGTTAATTCTTAGGAGAAATTCATGGGTTCTTTTTCCATTTGGCACTGGCTGATCGTGCTGCTCATCGTTGTAATGGTGTTTGGTACCAAAAAACTCAGGAGCCTGGGGGGTGACCTGGGCGGCGCTGTGAAGGGCTTCAAAGACGGCATGAAGGAAGGTGGCGCCGCCGCGGATGACAAATCTGGCGCAGCGCCAGCGCAGGTAACCGCCGCTGCCGCACCGGGAGGCGGCGCTGCACCACCCAGCACGGCCAGCACAGCGGCAGACAAAACAACCATTGACGTCGAAGCCCGTCAAAAATCCTGATGTCCGGCCAAGGCCTGCCCCGCCATGATTGACCTGGGCATTTCCAAAATCGCCCTGATTGGCGTGGTAGCTCTCATCGTGATAGGGCCCGAAAAATTACCCCGAGTGGCCCGCACCGTGGGCAACCTGCTGGGTAAGGCGCAGCGCTACGTGGCCGATGTCAGGGCCGAGGTTAGCCGCTCGATTGACCTCGAAGAGTTCAAAAAAATGAAAGAAACCGTCGAGCATGCGTCCAAAGAAGTCAGTGGAGCCATTCAAACCCAGACCGCTGATTTCGAAAAAACCTGGGCCGAAGCCATCGACACCGCGAACCCGGTGCCGCTTGAGCCCAGCGTGTCGCACCCGAGCTACCGGCACCCTGGCAAAAAGTGGCGGGTCAAGCAGGGTGCCACGCCGGTTTGGTACAAAGCCCGCTCGGGCATTCGCACGCGGGCCTTGTCTGGTGCTGCCAGAGTGGCACGTTTCCGGCCGCAAAAGCTCAGTTGATGAGTGATTCCTCCGCCAAAAAAGACGAGCTCGAAGGCACCGAGCAGCCTTTTGTTCAGCACCTCGTCGAGTTGCGTGACCGCCTGATCAAGGCCATAGCCGCGATTGGCGTGGTTGCGCTGGTTCTGGCACTTTTCCCCGGCCCAGCCGCGCTTTACGACCTGCTTGCTGCGCCACTAGTGGCACACCTCCCCAAGGGCGCCACCTTGATTGCAACCTCGGTGATATCCCCTTTCATGGTGCCGCTCAAGGTGTTGATGATGGCGGCTTTTTTGCTGGCCCTGCCGGTGGTGCTGTGGCAGGTCTGGGCGTTTGTGGCGCCCGGCCTTTACTCGCACGAGAAAAAATTGGTGATGCCCTTGGTGGTGTCAAGCACGCTGTTGTTTTTCGTGGGGGTGGCTTTTTGTTACTTCTTTGTCTTCGGCCAGGTGTTCAGCTTCATCCAGAGCTTTGCGCCCAAGAGCATCGCGGCCACCCCGGATATTGAGGCCTACCTGAGCTTTGTGCTGACCATGTTTATTGCCTTTGGCCTGGCCTTTGAGGTGCCCATCGTGGTGGTCGTGCTAGCCCGCATGGGTATTGTGTCGGTGCAAAAACTCAAAGATTTTCGAGGTTATTTCGTGGTGCTGGCCTTCATCATCGCGGCCATCGTGACGCCGCCCGATGTGGTGTCCCAATTGGCGCTGGCGATCCCAATGTGCCTGCTCTACGAACTCGGCATCTGGGCAGCGCAAATCTTTATCAAGCACACTCAGGCGCCGACCGACAGCGCGGAGGCGGTCAAACCTTAAGCCCGAGCGAGCATCGGCAACGCGAAGACGCATTGCTTGGGCAGGATTGGCGGCTCTGGCGGGCCAAGGGCTCGGCAAACAAAAACTAGCCCCTGTGTCTCCCCAGCGTCGGGCGCATTGCGTCGTTGTGCATCGCTGACTTGGCTTGTCCACATGGCGCACCTCAAGCTTGGCATCGCATCCCGAATCCGACGGTCCAATGCACAACTTATTATTTGGCGAACCTCAAGGCGGGCGGGGTTGCGGTTTGGGTCGGACCCCGGGGGCTACCATCAAATCAAATTGTTGGTCGCGCCGCGACAGGCTCAAAGCTGCCGGCTGGCCAGGCTTGAGGGCCGACACCCGCGACAGCAGCTCAGCCACATTGCTCACCGATTGACCCGCCACAGCAGTCACCACATCGCCCGGCCTGATGCCCGCTTGCGCGGCGGGGCCGTTTTGCAGTACGCCGGTGATGATCACCCCGGTGCGGGTTTTGATGCCAAAAGTTTCTGCCAAATCGGCGGACAATTCATTGGGCTCGACGCCAATCCAGCCACGCGTTACCTGCCCGTCTTTCAGAATGCCCTGCATCACAGTTTTGGCGGTTGTCACGGGTATCGCAAAACCGATGCCCATGTTGCCACCCGAGCGCGAATAAATCGCGGTATTGATGCCCATCAGGTGGCCCAGGGTGTCAACCAGGGCGCCACCCGAATTACCCGGGTTGATGGCAGCGTCTGTCTGAATAAAGTTTTCAAAGGTGTTGATGCCCAGCTGGTTGCGCCCCAGTGCGCTGATGATGCCGCCGGTGACAGTTTGGCCCACGCCAAAGGGGTTGCCAATGGCCAGCACCTGGTCACCCACTTGCAGGGCATCGGAATTGCCCAGCACGATCACAGGTAGCCGATCCAGATCGATTCGCAGCAGGGCCAGGTCGGTATCGGGGTCGGTACCAATGATCTTGGCCCGGGCGTGCCGGCCGTCGTTGAGGACGACCTCGATCTCCTCAGCGCTGTCGACCACATGGTTGTTGGTCAGGATCAGGCCATTGGCGCTGACGATCACCCCGCTGCCAAGTCCGGCTTGCGGCTCTTTGTTTTGGTCACCGAAAAAAAACTTGAACCAGGGGTCTTCGCTGTTGGGGTGGCGCCGGGCGGCCTTGCTGGTGTTGATACTGACCACTGCCGCTGAAGCCGTTTGTGCCGCCAGGCGAAAACTGCCAGGCGGCACAGCGCCCGGCGCCGCTGCCGGCGCTTCCAGTACGGTCAAAGCGCCATAACGCAGCGCACGCTGACCCAGCCACTCCGGCTTGAGCGTGGCAAGCACAAAGGCGGCCGCCAGCAGCAGGGTGACAGCTTGGGAAAACAACAACCAAAGGCGTTTCATGAAGGCTTAGCAGGGTAGATGCCGGGGACTCGGGCTTGGTGCGTTGGCTTCTGGGTTCGCTACCAAGCTTGTAAATTGTAGGCTTCGCGGGGTGTCAACCGGCACTGAGCGGTCAAAGTACCCACGGACTGCGCAGCCGCGGCACCAAGATGGCCGGGTCGATTCCGGCCAAGTCAAAACTCGCCGACAATCCCCTGAGCCCGCCGGCCCGACCGCCCGGCAACCGACCAGCCCACTAATTTCGCACCATGACAGACCGCAGCCAATTGATGCAGACGCTGGAGAATTTGCTGCAGGCTGCGCGCTTCAAGGACTACTGCCCTAACGGGCTGCAAGTCGAGGGCGCGCCCACAGTGCACAGCCTGGTCTCAGGCGTCACCGCCAGTTTGGCCTTGATCGAGGCCGCGGTGGCGGTGCAGGCAGACACCCTCTTGGTGCATCACGGCTTGTTTTGGCGGGGGCAGGATGGCCGCATCACAGGCTGGTTGAAGCAGCGCCTGAGCTTGCTGCTGGCTCACAATATCAACCTGATTGCCTACCACCTGCCGCTGGATGCGCACCCGGAACTGGGCAACAACGCACAGCTCGGTCGCCAACTCGGCCTGGCAGCCCAGACGCGCTTTGGTGAGCAGGAACTGGGGTTTTTGGGCGCGCGGGTTGGGGCTGATGGCTTTGCTGACGCTCGTGCTCTGGCCAAGCATGTTGAATCCCGGCTGAACCGGTCGGTAACTTTGGTCGGCCCGGTGTCTGAGCCGGTGCACAGAATTGCCTGGTGCAGCGGCGGCGCGCAGGGGCACTTCGAGGCAGCCATTGCCGCCGGTGCCCAAGCCTACCTCACTGGGGAGATCTCGGAGCCGCAGGCGCATCTAGCCCGGGAAAGCGGCGTCGCCTACTTGGCCTGCGGCCACCATGCCACCGAGCGCTATGGCGCGCCCGCCCTGGGTGCGCACCTGGCAGCCCAGTTCGGCCTTTTGCATCAATTCATTGACATCGACAACCCGGCGTGAGCCAACGGCAGCCTGCCATGCAATCCCAAATACACGGCCCGATTGCCATCACCATGGGCGATCCAGCTGGCATAGGCCCCGAGATCATCGCCAAGGCCTTTCGCGATGCCCCGGAAGTGACCCGCGGCTGTTTTGTTGCAGGCGACACGGCCGCGCTGCGCCGCGCCGCTGAACAGGTGGCCAGGGGTGCGCCGGTTTTGCCGGTGGCCCTGCTGGCGCTGCCGGGCCAGGCACTGGATTTGCCGCCGCGCTGCTTGCCGGTACTGCAGGTGGTCGAAGCGGCGCCTTTGGTGCTGCAGGGTCAGGTGTCTGCCAGTGCCGGGCGCCAGGCCGGGCAATGCGTGGTCTGGGCGGGCAAGGCTGCCCTGCGCGGTGAAATTGCCGCACTGGTGACCGCTCCATTGCACAAAGCGGCACTGGCATTGGCCGGACCGCCCCACAATGCTTACCCGGGCCACACCGAGATGCTGCAAGCCCTGGCGGCTGCGCACCAGGGGCGTGCGGTTGCTGAGTTGCCAGTACGCATGATGCTGGCCAACCAAGAGTTGCGCGTCGTGCTGGTGAGCATTCATCTGTCGCTGCGCCAGGCCTTGGATGCAGTCAGCTTTGAGGGGCTGCTCGAGACCCTCCAAATCACCCACAGGGCTTTGACGCTGCTGCTGGGTCGCCCGCCCCGCATTGCCGTGGCCGGCCTGAACCCGCATGCCGGCGAGGGCGGCTTGTTTGGCTGCGAAGAGCTCGACATCATCGGGCCAGCGGTGGCGTCGGCGCAGCAGCAGGGCCTGCAGGTTCATGGCCCGTTTGCGCCTGACACGGTGTTCATGCGGGCCCGGGCCACGGCCAGCCGCGTCGGCGAGTTCGATGTGGTGGTGGCGATGTACCATGATCAAGGCCTGATTCCAGTGAAATACCTGGGCTTTGAGCAGGGCGTCAATGTCACCCTGGGCCTGCCTTTGGTTCGCACCAGCCCGGACCACGGCACCGCTTTTGACATCGCAGGCAGCAACCGTGCCGATCCAGCCAGCCTAGTTGCTGCCATTCGGATGGCGCGTCAGCTCAGCCGATCGACACGCCCGGACCTCATCGATGCCCAGCCGGCTTGAGTGGCTACGTCGACCGCTCGGTCTGAGGCATGCAAAAGCCCTCAGTTACAATTGAGGGCTTACCCTAGGCACTGTTTTTCATTGAGGATACCCATGAGTGAGAGCTTTGTACAGCCTGCACAGATGGACGCCAGCAAACGCACCTGGCTGATCACATCGAGTTGTGCTGGCGCGGTCGGCGGCCTGGCGGTCGTCGTGCCTTTTGCCAGTAGTTTTAAGCCCTCGGAGCGAGCCAAAGCCGCTGGTGCAGCGGTCGAAGCAGACATCTCCGGCCTCAAGCCGGGTGAAAAAATGACTGTCGAGTGGCGCGGAAAGCCGGTCTGGATTGTCCGGCGAACCCCCGAGCAACTAGCCGTTCTGCCCAAGCTCGATGGGCAACTGGCAGATCCAAAATCAGCCCGCAAACCCGAGGAGCAGGCCCCCGCCTACGCCCGTAACGCAACCCGATCCATCAAGCCCGAGTACATGGTGGCGGTTGGCATTTGTACCCACCTGGGCTGCTCCCCCTCTGACAAGTTCCAGACGGGCGCCCAGCCCTCGCTACCCGATGACTGGCAGGGTGGTTTTTTCTGCCCTTGCCATGGTTCAACATTCGACATGGCCGGGCGTGTTTATAAAAACAAACCAGCGCCAGACAACCTGGAAGTGCCACCGCATGTCTACCTCTCTGACACCCGTTTGCTCATCGGCGAAGACCAGAAAGCCTAAGGACGACCATCATGGCTGAGTTCCACGAAATTTCCCCAAACGCGCCCGCTGCAGACAAACTGCTGAACTGGGTTGATAACCGGTTTCCGGCATCCAAGCTCTTCAAAGAGCACATGAGTGAGTATTACGCGCCGAAAAACTTCAACTTCTTCTACATCTTTGGCGCCTTGGCGGTGCTGGTGCTGGTGATACAAATTGTCACTGGCATATTTTTGACCATGCACTACAAGCCCGATGCGGCTCTGGCCTTTGGCTCGGTCGAGTACATCATGCGAGACGTGCCCTGGGGCTGGCTGATCCGGTACATGCACTCCACCGGCGCCTCAGCCTTCTTTGTGGTGGTTTACATGCACATGTTTCGCGGCCTGATTTACGGCAGCTACCGCAAACCGCGTGAGCTGATTTGGCTGTTTGGCTGCGGTATTTTTCTGGTTCTCATGGCTGAGGCCTTCATGGGCTATTTGCTACCCTGGGGGCAAATGAGTTACTGGGGTGCTCAGGTGATCGTCAACCTGTTTTCTGCCATCCCCTTCATTGGGCCCGACCTTGCGTTGCTGATTCGTGGCGATTTTGTGGTGGGCGACGCAACGCTGAACCGATTTTTTAGTTTCCATGTGATCGCCGTTCCCCTGGTCTTGCTCGGCCTGGTTGTGGCCCACATCATTGCCCTGCACGAGGTTGGCTCCAACAACCCCGACGGAGTTGAGATCAAAGCCAAGAAAGATGCCAAGGGCCGGCCGCTGGATGGCATTCCCTTCCATCCCTACTATACGGTTCACGATATCTTTGCGGTCAGTGTGTTCTTGATGGTGTTCACCGCCATTGTTTTCTTCGCCCCTGAACTGGGTGGCTACTTTCTCGAATACAACAACTTCATTCCGGCAGACCCCTTCAAGACGCCGCTGCACATAGCGCCAGTCTGGTATTTCACCCCTTACTACTCGATGTTGCGGGCCGTGACCGACGAGATGATGTACGCCCTGATGGCCTGCGTGCTCGGAGGCGCCTTTTTGGCTCTAACCCGCATTCGTATGCCAGGCCTGTTCAAGGCCCTGGTGTTGGTTGGAGCCCTGGGTTTGGTCGCCATGATGCTCAGCATTGATGCTAAATTTTGGGGCGTTGTTGCCATGGGCGGCGGCGTCATGATCCTGTTCTTCCTGCCCTGGTTGGACAACAGCCCGGTCAAGTCGATCCGCTACCGCCCGTCCTGGCACAAATACATGTACGCCCTGTTCGTCCTCGACTTCATGGTGTTGGGCTACCTGGGTATGTTGCCACCGTCCGACATTGGCGGGCGGGTGTCGCAAATCGGAACCCTGTTTTATTTCGGCTTTTTTCTCCTGATGCCTTGGTGGAGCCGTTTGGGTGAGCCCAAGCCGGTGCCTGATCGTGTCACCTTCACCGCGCATTGAAACCGGACACGCACATGTCAAGAAACATGGAATCAGCAAAAAAAGTTAGTCTTGCCATCCTTCTGGCAGTTGGCTTGAGTGGCTTCGCGCAGGCCAGTGGCGGCGGTATCGTTTGGGACAAGGCGCCCAACAAGACCAACGACATGGCAGCCCTGCAAAATGGCGCCAAGATTTTCGCCAATTACTGCTTGAACTGCCATGCGGCAGCGTTCATGCGCTACAACCGCCTGCAAGACATTGGCTTGACCGAAGCGCAAATCAAGGACCAGTTGCTGTTCACCAGCGCCAAGGTGGGAGACACCATGAAGGTCGCCATGGACCCGCAGCAGGCCAAGGCCTGGTTCGGCGCCAACCCGCCAGACCTAAGCGTCATTGCCCGCTCGCGGGCCGGCCCGGGCGGCTCGGGGGCAGACTACCTCTACACCTACATGCGCACCTTTTACCCGGATGGCAACAAACCCACAGGCTGGAACAACCTGGCCTATCCCAATGTCGGCATGCCCCATGTGCTTTGGGAGTTGCAAGGTGAGCGCAGCCCGGTCTTTGCAACAATGAAAGAGCACGGGCACGACGTGCAGGTCCTCAAGGGCTGGGAGCAGGTCAAGCCCGGCAGCATGACGCCTCTGCAGTATGACGAGGCAGTGGCTGATCTGGTCAATTACTTGCAATGGATGGGTGAACCCGGCCAAAACACCCGCGTGCGTGTTGGCGTTTGGGTGTTGCTCTTCTTGGGAGTTTTTACGCTGTTTGCCTGGCGGCTGAACGCTGCGTACTGGAAAGACGTTAAGTAAGACGAACCATGCGCTCTGGCCTGCACGTGTGGCAGCCAGAGCACCTCGGAGTGGGTTTGCCTAGAGCAGCCCACTCTTTTTGATTTTTAGGAGTCTTTGCCATGATGGTGCTGTATTCGGGTACGACCTGCCCCTTTTCCCATCGTTGCCGCTTCGTCTTGTTCGAGAAGGGCATGGATTTCGAAATCCGCGATGTGGACCTGTACAACAAGCCCGAAGACATCAACGTCATGAACCCCTACGGGCAAGTCCCGATTCTGGTTGAGCGCGACTTGATCCTGTACGAGTCGAACATCATCAATGAGTACATTGATGAGCGCTTTCCACATCCCCAGCTGATGCCGGGCGACCCGGTCGATCGGGCCCGGGTACGTTTATTTCTGTTGAACTTTGAAAAAGAGCTGTTTGTTCATGTCGGCACTCTGGAATCTCGGGGCGCCAAGAGCAATGAAAAAGTACTTGAGAAAGCCCGTGCACATGTGCGTGACCGCCTCACCCAGCTCGCCCCGGTGTTCCTGAAAAACAAGTACATGCTGGGCGACGGCTTCTCGATGCTCGATGTGGCGATAGCGCCACTGCTGTGGCGACTCGATTACTACGGGATTGACCTGAGTAAAAACGCGGCGCCGCTGCTCAAATACGCTGAGCGTATTTTTTCTCGGCCCGCCTACATCGAGGCGCTGACACCGTCAGAAAAAGCGATGCGTAAATAAGCCGCGGCGGCTGCCACCATGATCGAAGCGCCTGACAGTTCCTCGACCCGTCCTTACCTGATTCGGGCCCTCTACGAATGGTGCACCGACAATGGCTTTACGCCCTACATCGCCGTGGCGGTCGATGACAGCGTGCAGGTGCCGCGCGAGTATGTGAAAGACGGCGAGATCGTCTTGAATGTCAGTTTTGATGCAACCAGCTCGCTCAAACTCGGTAACGAGTTCATTGAGTTCAAAGCCCGCTTTGCAGGGACACCGCGGGACATCATGGTGCCATTGAGTCAGGTGATGGCTATTTTTGCCCGCGAGAATGGTCAAGGTATGGCCTTCCCGCGGGTATCGCCCAGGGCCACCAACATCCTGACAGGCCGCTTGGCAAATATGCAACGCGATGCCGCCGGGCAAAGCGCCGCCACAACTGACGCAGAGTCGCGGGTTGTCAGTCTGGCCAGCGTCGACCCCGAGCGACGCAGCAACAAATCCCCAGACCAACCCGAGCCGCCAAGCCCCACAGCCAACGGGCCACGGCCGAGCTTAAAGCGGGTTAAATAATTCGTGACCCACCCAATTTCTCCAGAGGTGTGGCTAAAATATTGAGGAAGCCGATTTAGCTCAGTTGGTAGAGCAACCGCCTTGTAAGCGGTAGGTCATCAGTTCGAATCCGATAATCGGCACCACCTTTTAAAAGCCTCCGAGATTAGGTATCCCTAACTTTCGGGGGTTTTTTCTTTTTCTGGATACCATTCCGGAAACCACTGCGCCGTTCCGATACATTGGCGAACACCCCCTAGAACCCCCATCGTTTTGTAAACCTAAGGAAGGTCTGAAAAACTCAGTTTAAAAAAGATCTCGAGCAGCAAATCTT
>SHXM01000081.1 GCA_009693325.1 Rhodoferax sp. | reverse complement strand
CACGCCATGAACACCGATCAGGCCAGCGCGGCATTGGGCTGCGCAGCTGCCCCCACCGGCTTGCGGCCCCTCAGCTGATGAGGGCGTCCTGGATCCCCGCTTTGGCAAGGATGACCAGGGGCAGCTTAGTTGGTGAGCAAAAAACCAGTCAAGGCCGACAGCATGGCCTCTGGTGTTTCATACATTTGGTGGTGTCCGACGTCCAGCATCACCACCCGGCCATCACGCGCTTTTTGAACCAGTGTCTGGGCGGTTTTTGGCGGCGTCATCTGGTCTTGGCTGCCCAGCACAAACAGCACCGGGCACAGCACCTTGTCCATGGCGGCCTCAGCGCCGCTGTACCGGTCGCAGGCCACAAAGCCGGTGTGAAACAGGTTGACGCTGCGGTTGCTGGCCAGCACCCGCCGCCCCAGCGCCATTGAGGTGCCATACACCCAGGTGCCCGGCCCCAGCCCCGAGGGCGGCGGTGCCAAGGTGGACCGCGAAAACACGTTGATCATGGTCAGCGCCTTCATCGGCTCATGGAGCGAGGCTTCCAGCAGCGCCGGCGACACCTTCATGGGCGCAGCCACCCCCACCAGCACCAGTTGCCTCACCCGCGCTGGCGCCCGGGCGGCGGCCTCCAGCGCCACCAGCGCGCCAAAGCTGTGGCCGACCAGCACCGCCTGGGCCAGACCGGCGGTGTCGAGCAGCGCCAGCACGAAGTCGGCGGCGGCCTCGACCGTGGCGGGCGGCTCGCCGGCGCTGCGGCAGTGGCCGGGCAGGTCAATGGCCAGCACATTCCAGCCATGGTGCGCCAGGTAGCGCGACTGCAAAATCCAGACGCTGTGGTCGTGCAGCACCCCGTGAATAAAGACGATGCTGGGCTTGGCGGCATCGAAGGCCTTACCGCCGGTGTAGCAGTAGGTCGGGTGGCCGTTGACGGTGAGGAGCATGGCGTGAGACTCGGCAGTCGGGTTCAGTAGTCCGTTTTCAATCGGCCATGCCAAGGGCCAGGACTCGCTCAAACGCGTCAAGCACCTCATCTACCTCGGCCTCTCCCATGGCAGTGGAGACACAACTCAGGCCTCGATGAGAAATGATGACCCCGGCCGCCAGCAGGGCGCGGTGCAGTCGGTCAAGCCATTCAAAGGCAGCCGCATCCTGCGGCACGCTCCGGTAGTTCTCGATGATTTGATCGGTGGGCACGATCTGGAACAGCGAACCATCGCCCGCAGCCTGCGCCTTTTCCCCGGCCCTGCGGAAGATCTGATTCAAGCCGTCGCGCATGCGTTTGCCCATGGCCTCAAGGTGTTGGTATCGAGCTGGTGTCAGTTTTCTGAGGGTGGCCAAGCCTGCTGCGGCAGACAATGGATTGCCGCTGTAGGTTCCACCCGAGATCACCCGCTGGCCGCTGCTGGCCGGATTCAGCAGCGAAAGAATGTCGGCCCGGCCCCCAACTGCACCAATAGGCAGGCCCCCACCAATGATTTTGCCAAACGCTGTCAAATCTGGTTTGCCGCCATATCGGCCCTGTGCTCCTGCCTCCCCAAGGCGAAAGGCGATGACTTCGTCGAAGATCAGCACAATGCCGTATTTGCGCGTGATCTGGTACAGGAACTCGAGAAATCCCGGTGCTGGCAGCGCCATTCCCGCGCGGTTCGACAAGGGTTCAAAAAGCAGGGCGCTGATCGCGTGCCCGTGCTTGGCCAGCAACTGTTCGACGCCGCTCTGATCATTAAACGGCATTACCAGCACTTCTTCGCCGACCGAATGTGCCAGCCCACCCGAGCTCGGTATGCTCTGCGGTGCCTGAGCGTCACCCCAGTTGGCCGGAGTCGACGAAAAGCTCATCTGAACATAGTCGTAATAGCCGTGGTAAGCGCCCTCGAATTTCGCGATCCGGGTGCGCCCGGTAAAGGCTCGCGCCAGCTTGATCGCCATCATGATGGCTTCAGTGCCCGAACTGCGAAAGTGGACTTGTTCGACCGAGGGCACTCGATCGATGAGCAAGCTGGCGAGCGCGATCTCGGGTTGCGCGGGTTCCGAGAAACTGACGCCGCGCTGGACTTGATCGATGATCGCTGCATTGACTTGCGGATCCGAATGACCATGGATCAGTGCGGTCATGTTGTTCAGGCAGTCAATGCGCTCGTCACCATCAACGTCGGTCAGGCGGCAGCCCTGGCCCGAATGTGCATAGATCGGCCAGGGCTTGAACAGATAGTGCAGGCGCGAAGTCGCGCCCGGGATGAGTTCAGCGGCCTGCGCGTGCATCCGGACCGTGACCGAATCATTGTGCAGGTACCGATCGGTGCGCCCTCGGGTGAGGGTATCTAAATTCATCATTGCTCCTCAGAAAATTGTTCTTTTTGAAGGATGCGCCGCGATTCACACCAAATGGCCCATGCCGTCAAGTCGGTTGAAATCCATTTAACCGAGATTGTCCACGAGGCGCACCTGCGGTACTGTTTTCACGCCAGCTTTTGCGCCGCCTTGAGCGCGCGCTTGAGGTCGTCAATCAAATCATCGGGGTCTTCCAGGCCGATGCTCAGGCGGATCGTGCCCTGGGCAATGCCGGCGCCCGCCAGCGCCTCGTCGCTCAGGCGGAAATGGGTGGTGCTGGCGGGTTGGATCACCAGGCTGCGGCAATCGCCCACGTTGGCCAGGTGGCTAAACAGTCGCAGACCTTCAACAAAAGCTTGGCCCTGTGCCCGGCTGCCCTTGAGGTCAAAGCTGAACACTGAGCCAGCGCCGCGCGGCAGCAGCCGTTGCGCCAACGCATGGCTGCTGTGGCTCTGCAGCAGCGGGTGGCCCACCCGAGTCACTAGCGGCTGCTGGTTGAGGAATTCCACCACCCGGACGGTGTTGCTCATGTGGCGCTCCATGCGCAGCGGCAGGGTTTCAATACCCTGCAGGATCAGCCAGGCCGAGTGCGGGCTCAGGCAGGCGCCAAAGTCGCGCAGGCCCTCGCGCCGGGCCCGCAGCAAGAAGGCACCCACGGTGGACTCCTCGGTGAAGACCATGTTGTGAAAACCTTCGTAGGGCGCACTGAGCTCGGGGAAACGGTCCGAGGCGCCCCAGTCGAACGAGCCACCATCGACCACGATACCGCCAATCACCGTGCCGTGGCCGCTGAGGAACTTGGTGGCCGAGTGGTAGACCAGGTCGGCCCCGTGATCAAACGGCTTCATCAGCCAGGGCGAAGTCAGGGTGGAGTCCACCAGCAAGGGAACGCCCGCCTCGTGTGCAATAGCCGATACGGTGGGGATGTCGAGCACATTCAAACCCGGGTTGCCCACGGTCTCGCCAAAAAAAAGTTTGGTGTTGGGGCGTACGGCGGCGCGCCAGCCATCGATATCGCCAGGTTTGACAAAGGTGGTCTCGATACCAAAGCGGCGCAGGGTGTAGTGCAGCAGGTTTTGCGAGCCGCCGTAGAGGGCCGTGGAGGCGACGATGTGAGAGCCCGCGCCCATCAGCGTAGCCACACACAGGTGCAGCGCCGCCTGCCCGCTGGCAGTGGTGATGGCGCCAATGCCGCCTTCAAGCGCCGCCACCCGCTGCTCCAGCACCGCGTTGGTGGGGTTGCTGATGCGCGAGTAGACATGGCCAGCACGCTCCAGGTTGAACAGCGAGGCTGCGTGTTCGCTCGACTCGAACACGAAGGAAGTGCTCAGGTGGATCGGTACGGCGCGCGCGCCAGTGGCCGGGTCGGGTGCGGCGCCGGCATGCAGGGCGAGCGTGTCAAAGCCGGGATCAGAGTAACCAGACATAGGGTAATTGCGCTTTCGCTGGAGGAGTTTGTCGGTTAGCCTCGGGGCACATTGGTGAACATTCGGGCCCGATTGTGGGCTATATTTTGGGCTCAGACAGCCGTTTTCGGGCGCAACTGCCCGGCTCTGGAGCATAAAAAAATGAAAGTCAGCGATATTTTGCGGGTCAAGGGCAACACGCTCTACACCGCCATTGCCGACGAGCCGCTGGCCCGCGCGCTCGACTTGATGGCCGAAAAAGATATCGGTTCGCTGGTGGTCATGGGCCATGGCGAACTGGTGGGCATGCTCACTTTTCGGGAGGTGATTCAAGTGCTGGTGAAAAAAGGCGGCCAGATCGGCGCTGTGACCGTGCGCAGTGCCATGGATGATGCGCCCATGACCTGCACCATGGCCACCGAACTCGACGAGGTCCGGCGCATGATGTTGGAGCGGCACGCCAGGTATATGCCGGTGATGGATCAGCGCATGCTCATGGGCGTCATCAGCTTTTACGATGTTGCCAAGGCGGTGGTTGAGAGCCAGAATTTCGAGAACAAGATGCTCAAGGCCTATATCCGCGACTGGCCACAAGAGCTCCCGGACAAAGCCAGCGAGTGATGCCCGGCGCTCGGGGATAATCTCGCCTCATGAGCGGCAATACCTTTGGACAACTCTTTGCAGTCACCAACTTTGGCGAATCCCATGGGCCAGCGATTGGCTGCGTGATAGACGGCTGTCCGCCTGGCCTGGCCCTGTCTGAGGCCGACATCCAGCCCGATCTCGATCGCCGCCGCCCCGGCACCAGCCGCTTTGTCACCCAGCGCAATGAGCCCGACGCGGTCGAAATCCTGTCTGGCGTTTTTGAAGGCCAGACGACCGGCACGCCGATTTGCCTGCTGATCAAAAACACCGACCAGCGCAGCAAAGATTACAGCGCCATCGTGCAGACCTTTCGGCCCGGCCATGCCGACTACACCTATTTCCAGAAATACGGCATCCGCGACCCGCGTGGCGGCGGGCGCTCGTCGGCGCGTTTGACCGCGCCCATGGTGGCTGCTGGTGCGGTGGCCAAAAAATGGTTGTTCGAACAGTACGGCACCGTGGTGCGTGGCTGTATGGAGCAGCTTGGCGACTTGCCGCTGCACTTTGAGGCCTGGGAACATGTGGCCAACAACGTTTTTTTTGCGCCTATGGCCGATGTATCGGCGCTGGAAACCTACATTGATGCGCTGCGCAAATCAGGCGACTCCTGTGGTGCCCGCATCCGGGTGATGGCCTCGGGCGTGCCAGTAGGACTGGGCCAACCCCTGTTTGACAAAATGGACGCGGACATCGCCTACGCCATGATGGGCATCAATGCCGTCAAGGGGGTCGAAATTGGCGCCGGCTTTGACAGCGTGTCTCAGCGCGGCAGCAGCCACGGCGACGCGCTCTCGCCGCAAGGCTTTTTGTCGAACAAGGCGGGTGGTGTGCTCGGCGGCATCAGCAGCGGGCAAGACCTAGAGGTATCGATAGCCATCAAGCCCACCAGCTCCATCCTCAAGCCTCGCAGCTCGATCGATACGGCTGGACAGCCCACCGAGGTGGTTACCAAGGGCCGCCACGACCCCTGCGTGGGCATTCGGGCAACCCCCATTGCCGAGGCCATGCTGGCGCTGGTGATCATGGAGCATGCGCTGCGCCACCGGGCCCAGTGCGGCGATGTGCGCAGCAGCCTGCCTCCCATTGCCGCGAGTGCCCCCACACCACAGCTGCATGGCTGAGCAAAACCCTGCCCCGTCGCTGATGATTTTGGAGGCAGAGGTCGAGGTATCAGCCATCCGCGCCCAAGGGGCGGGTGGGCAAAACGTCAACAAGGTATCGAGCGCCATCCATCTGCGTTTTGACATCAAGGCGTCCTCCTTGCCTGATGACGTCAAGGGCCGACTCATGGCCTTGGCTGACAGCCGCATCACCAAGACTGGCGTGCTGGTGATCAAGGCCCAACAGCACCGCACCCAAGAGATGAACCGACTCGATGCTTTTGTGCGCTTGCACGAAGTTGTCAACAGCGTGGCGCTGGCGCCCAAGGCCCGGCGAGCGACTCGGCCTACCCTGGCCGCCCGCCGCCGCCGTCTGGAAGCCAAAACCCAGCGTGCGCAAACCAAAGCGCTGCGTGGCGCCATAGAAGACTGAACAGGCAGCCAAAGCGAGGACAATCTGCGCTTTGGCCACCACACGCGGCCGCTGAGCACGGGGCATTGCCGGCAGGAGGAGATGAGTTTGGCTATTCAGTGGTTCCCCGGTCACATGCACCTGACCAAAAAAGCCATTCAGGCGCGCATCAAGTCGATCGATGTGGTGATTGAACTCCTGGACGCCCGCCTGCCCGGCTCCAGCGCCAACCCGATGCTCGCCGAGCTCACCGGGGACAGGCCCGGGCTCAAGCTGCTCAACAAACAGGACCTGGCAAACCCGACCCAGACCGCTGCCTGGCTGGCCCACTACTGCAGCCAACCCGGCACCCATGCGCTGGCGCTGGATGCCAGCGTGGCCGCCCAGGTGCGGGCGCTGCTGCCGGCCTGCCGGGCCCTGGCGCCCGGCCGCGGTGGCATGGCCAAGCCGATGCGGGTGCTGATTTGCGGTATTCCTAATGTCGGCAAGTCGACCTTGATCAATACCTTGACCGCGCGGCGTGCCGCCAAAACCGGCGACGAGGCCGGCATCACCAAGCTGGAGCAGTGCATCACGCTGGCGGATGACTTCTATCTTTACGACACACCTGGCCTGCTATGGCCACGCATCATCGTGGCCAAGAGCGGCTACAACCTGGCCGCCAGCGGCGCGATCGGGCGCAACGCGTTCAGCGAGGAAGAGGTGGCGCTCGAGTTGCTCGACTACCTCAAGACCCACTACCCGCAGGCTTTGCAGCTGCGCTACAAATTGGCCGATGCGGCGGCTTTTACTGAAGAAGCTTTGCTCGAGGCCATAGGGCGCCAGCGCGGCGCACTGCAGTCGGGCCAGCGGGTCCAGCTGCAAAAAGCGGCGGAGATTCTGATTCATGATTTTCGGGCTGGGGCACTGGGCCCACTGACCCTGGAAACCCCGGCAGAATTTGCCCAGTGGCTGCTCGCCGGGCAACAACTCGACGCCCAACGTCAGTTGAAGAAAGACGCTATCGAGCTTGACCGCAAGATTCGATTCAAACAAATCCCCCGGCCGGGTACGGTTTCCCAATGAGCCGGATTCTCCCCTTGGGCCTGTTGCTGCGGCCCAAGCAAAACGACCCCCAGCCCCTGATCATCTACCATGGTCGCAGCTGCCCAGATGGCTTTGCCGCAGCCCTTGCGGCCTGGCGCTTCTACCAGGGGCAGGCCGAGTTTCTGGCGCTAGAGCACGGTCAGATCACCGCACTGCATGAGCTGCCCGACCTGCTTGGACGAGCGGTCTATATTCTTGATTTTTCATTTGGACGCGAGCTGCTGCGAGCGGTCGAGGCGAGCGCGGCTCAGCTGGTGCTGCTTGACCACCACAAAAGTGCGGCCGATGGTTTGCAGGGTTTTGACTGCCGCTGTGGCCTGGTGTATTTCGATCTGAAAAAATCTGGCGCCAGGCTGGCCTGGGACTTTTTTCTGCCCGACACCCCCCTGCCCGATTTGGTGCGCCATGTCGAGGACCGAGACCTCTGGACCTGGCAGTACCCGCAGAGTGCCGCTTTTTTGGCAGCGCTGGACATGGAGGCTTTCAATTTTCGCCGCTGGCATGAGATTGCGAATTTTGGTGCGGCCGAGTTGGCCAGCTATGTGGCGCGGGGGCAGGCGATGGCCGACAAGTTCAACAAACTTGCCGCCGACTTGACAGATTCAGCCCGGCCGGTGGTGCTCAACGGGGTCAGCGGTTTGATGGTCAATGTGCCGGGCGTTTTCCACAGTCAGATCGGCAATGCCTTGTCGCTCAAAAGCGGCACCTTTGCCCTGATGTGGTCGGTTGACCGGCAGGGCGAGGTCAAAGTTGGCTTGCGCTCGCAGCCGGGCTTTGACTGCATTCCCCTGGCCGCGAGCTTTGGCGGTGGCGGCCATGCCCAGGCCTGTGGCATGCGCCTGCCGCTGCAACGCCTGCCCGAACTATTGGCCGGCGCCCTGCAGGCCGATTAAGGCAGGGCTCGGCCAGAACTGCCGAGCCGCCCAAGCGACAGCTTTCGCCTGCTGGGCGAGCATTACCAGCGCATCTCCAGCCTGGTGGCCAGCCAGGCGCAGGCGCAGTGGCACCCGGTCTGATTCAGGACGAGCCGTCTTTGGCCAGACTCAAGTTCACCCGCATCTCCAGGCATTCGCTGCCTGCAAGACCCAAGCGCTGGCAGGCGGCGGCATCGCTGACCCGCTGGTAGGGCCTAACCAGTGCCTCGCGAACGCCAAACACCGCGTCGCTATCCAGGTAGGGGTCTTCGGCGTCGAACAATTCGGTCACCAGCTGGCGGTAACCCGGCGCCGAAACAATCAGGTGGAAATGAGCAGGCCGCCAGGGACTGCGCCCGGCCAGCTGCATCAAATCAGTCCAGACCGGCCCATCCGTGGGGATCTGGTAGGCCACGGCGCGTATCGTGGCGATTTCAAAGCTGCCGTCGGCCTCAACACGCAGCTGGCAGCGCAGGTTGTCGCGGGGCTGTTGTGGGTCAAGCTGCCAGTACAAGCCGTTGGCGGCGTTTTGCCAAAAGTCCAGGCTTGCCTCTGGCAGGGGTTGGCCCTGCGTGTCGCTCACCCGACCGCGCAGCAGCACGGGCTGCCCCGGGTTGGCGCCAATCAGGTTGGCTGGGTTAGCCAGCCAAGGCGAGCCCACCGTGTGAAAAGGCCCCAGCACGCTGCCCGGCGTTGCCCCCGGCTCGCTGGCCAGCAGGTCAACCAGGCTGGACAGACCAATGACATCCGACAACAAAGAAAACTCGCTGCGGCTGTCGTCCGAGATGTCGCCGACCCGGTGCAAAAAGGCCAGCAACCCGCGCCACTCGGTATGGCTGAGTTGGACCTCCCGCGCAAAATTGTGCACCTGCTTGAGCAAGGTTTGCACCAACAGCCGCTGCCGTTCGTCGGGCAGGCCCTCAAAACTTTGTCTGGCAGCCTCGGTGATTTTTTCCAGGGTGATGTTTTTCATGCCCGGACCAGGTTGGACAACAGGCCAACCTGGTCAATATCGACCTCGATCAGGTCGCCAGCTTTTAGCCAGACCGGGGGGGTGCGGGCGTAACCGACGCCGGCGGGCGTACCCATCACCAGCACGTCGCCGGGCTCCAGGGTCATACAGTCCGACAAAAGGGAGATGGTTTGGGCTACGCCAAACATCATGTCTGAGGTGTTGGCACTTTGCATCACCTGCCCGTTCAGGCGCGACTCAATGTGCAGATTGGTGCAGCCCGGCGGCAGCGCGTCGGCGCTGACCAGGCAGGGGCCGAAGCTTCCGGTGTTGTCAAAGTTTTTGCCAATGGTCCACTGCGAGGTACGGCGCTGGTAGTCGCGCAGCGTGGCATCGTTGAAGCAGGCATAGCCAAACACCGCCCCAAGCGCATCAGCCTGCGCCACCCGGCGGGTGCGCTGGCCGATCACCACCGCCAGCTCGGCCTCAAAGTCGAGCTTGTCTGACACAGCGGGCAGCCGCAGCGCCGCCCCATGCGCAAGCAGCGAGGTGGCGCAGCGCAGGAACAGCGTGGGGTAATCGGCCACGGTGTTGCCGCCCTCTTTGGCGTGGTCCAGGTAGTTGATGCCCAGGCAAACAATCTTGCCCGGCCGCGGCAGGCAGGGCTGTAGCGTGATGTGGGCCAGGGCAGTCACGGGTTTGCCGGCGGCCGCTGCGCCCAACTGCGCCGCCAGCGCTGGCCTTGCCGCGCATTGCTCGATCCAGCCCTGGAGCGTATCTGGCAGGTCTGCGCCCAGCTCGGCGTGGTCAACCACGCCACCCTCCACCCTCAGGCCCCAGCTGGCTTGTTGACCAACTAAATAACTGGCGTATTTCATACTTTACTCTTGTTCCTGTTTTTATTGAACTGTGATGTCGAGTTCGCGTATGAGGCGTCCCCACTTGCCAACTTCGCTTTCGACATAGCGCTTGAGGGCCGGGCGGTCCATACGTGCTGCCTCCAGAGACAGGGTCTCAAAGCGCTCTTGCAGGGCCTTGGCGCCAAGCGCTTTGTTTATTTCGGTGTTCAACAGATCCAGTACTGCGGGCGGTGTTTTGGCCGGTGCGAAAACCGCGAACCAGGTGTTGGCCTCAAAGTCTTTGTAGCCCAACTCGGCCACGGTGGGCACGTCTGGCAGCGCCGGGCTTCGCTTGAGCGACATCACGGCAATCGGCCGCACTTTGCCTGCCTTCGCAAAGGGCACGGCCGGCGGCATGGAGGTTGAGGCAATCGGCACCTGGCCGCTCACCACCGCGTTGGTGGCCGCAGCGGGCTGGAAAGGCACATGGGTGATGTCCACCTTGGCAAAGCCGCGGAACAGCCATTCGGCGCCGAGTTGCGTGGTGGTGCCATTGCCCGATGAGGCATAGGCCATCTTGCTGGTGCGGGCCAATGTCAAGAGCTCGGCCAGGTTGGTGGCCTTCACATCGGGGTGGACATACAGCAGGTTAGGCGTGAAAGCCGCCATAGCCACACCCTGCAAATCATTCACGGCGTCGTAACCGGCATTGGTGAAGAGTTTGGGGTTGACGGCATAGGCCACGCTGTGGAACAACAACGTGTAGCCGTCAGCCGGGGCGTTCATCACCCCCACCGTGGCAATATTGCCACCCGCACCGGGCTTGTTCTCCACGATCACGGTTTGCCCCAGGGCCGCAGTCAGTTGCTCGCCGAGCAACCGTGCCACGATGTCGGTTGAACTGCCGGGCGCAAAGGCCACTACAAAGCGAATTGGTTTGTCTGGAAAAGCCGCCTGGCTCGGCAATGCGGAAAACAGGACGCTCAGCAGCGCGAACAGGTATCGCTTCATCGTAGGTCTCCAGAAAACTGTCGGAGAATCACTTTAATCGATAAAGAATCTTGAAAAAAATTTATCGATAAACTGACACCGAGCTTCCCTAATGCAGCCTCGTCGGAATCGAATCGAATTTAATTGGAATCTGACCCCAATTATTTATGCCAACCTACAACTATGAATGCTCCCACTGCGGCGGCTTTGAGGCTCGACAGCCGATGGCTGACTATGATCGAGCCGCCCCTTGTCCGGCCTGCGGAACGCTGAGCACGCGCGCTTTAAGCGTGCCGGCAGCCATGGGTACAAATCGGTCCACTACCGGGTACTCAAGCGATTCGCGTGCAGGCGATGGCGAGCCAAACTACCGCCGACTACGCCACTCGGCCGCTTGCCCTTGCTGCCCGACTGTTAGCCTGAGCCGTGCATAAAACCAGTGGGCTCGCCATTTGGGGACGCCCATGCCTTCGTGTTTGACAAAACCTAGCCTACCCGCCCCATGCGATATCCGGTGACCGTCATCGTCATTGCCCAATTGTTCGGCACCTCGCTTTGGTTCTCTGCCAATAGCGCCGCTGACGATTTGATTCGCAGCTGGGCTATCACGCCGGCAGATATCGGTACGCTTACAAACGGCGTACAACTAGGTTTTATTGTTGGCACGCTGTTGTTTGCCCTGAGTGGCCTGGCAGACCGCTTTGCAGCCAGCCGAATCTTTGCGGTGTGCGCGGTGCTGGGTGCTGGTTTCAATGCGGCCTTCGCTTGGCTAGCCACAGACATGGCGATTGGACTGCCGCTGCGCTTTGCAGTCGGTCTGTCCCTGGCTGGCATTTACCCCCTGGGCATGAAGCTGGTGGTCAGCTGGGTGCCGGCCCAGGCCGGGCCAGCACTGGCCTGGTTGGTTGGCATGCTGACCCTGGGCACTGCCTTACCGCATGGCATTCGTTGGCTGGGAGGGTTTGCATCCTGGCAAGCGCCCCTGACTGCAGCATCATGCTTGGCATTGGTGGCGGCAGCACTGATCCTTTTGCTGGGTGACGGGCCGCACCTCAAGCGCCGGCCTGGGGCTGGACCCCTGCACTTGGGACGACTGCTTGCGAGCTTTTCGGTGCTGGAATTCCGTGCCTCAGCACTGGGCTACTTCGGGCATATGTGGGAACTCTATACCCTCTGGACTTTAACCCCCGCGCTGGTGGTCTTGTCTGGGCTGGCGGCTCCTGCAACGCCACAGGTGTCGGGTTACACCTTCTTGATCATCGGCATCGGTGCCGGTAGCTGCGTGCTGGGCGGTTGGTGGAGCAAGCGCATCGGCAGTGCCCAAGTGGCCGCGCTGGCACTCGGGCTGTCAGCCCTTTGCTGTGCACTTTACCCAAGCTCTGCGCAGTGGCCGGTTTGGGCAAGCTTGACTTTGCTCTTGGTCTGGGGGGCAGCTGCGGTGGCAGACTCGCCTCAGTTTTCAGCAATGTCGGCGGCCGCATGCCCGCCAGAAGTGATGGGCAGTGCCCTGGCCTTGCAAACCGCCCTTGGCTTTGCGATCACCATGGTCTCCATTCAGCTTGGCACCTACTGGCTAAGCAACTGGGGCAGCGGCGTTGCCTGGCTTTTGCTACCCGGCCCGGTACTGGGTCTGTTCGGCTTGCGCCGATTGTGGTGGCGCCGCCGGCTCTGAAATCAAGCCGTCACGGTGGTGTCGCCTGTTGGATTTGAAAATTTAAATATCAAACTTTAAACAACTCAGGCCAAATCGCAAACGCCCTGGCCTGGCGCGTATCCGACCAGCTGCCTGCAACCTGAGTGCGGCTTAAGCTGGTATCAAGTTTTTCTAGCTCATGGGGCCCACTTCATACTCTATTGACAACGAAATTGCCATACAAAATTCAGGCCAGCACACCCAGTCCGTGTTTCTGAACTAC
>SHXM01000080.1 GCA_009693325.1 Rhodoferax sp. | reverse complement strand
ACATCGGCGATCATGTGGGCCGTGAGCCGCGCTTCTTCCTCGCCAAAGCCGCGCGTGGTCATGGCCAGCGTCCCAATGCGAACACCGCTGGTGACCATCGGTTTTTCCGGATCGTTCGGAATCGCATTCTTGTTGATGGTCATGTGGGCGGCGCCCAGCACGGCTTCGGCTTCCTTGCCAGTGATGCCCTTGGCGCGCAGGTCGACCAGCATCACATGGCTCTGGGTGCCGCCGCTGACAATGCGCAGGCCGCGCTCGCTCAGGGTCTGCGCCACCACCTTGGCGTTGGCCAGCACCTGCTGCTGGTAGAGTTTGAAGGTGGGCGCCAGCGCTTCCTTGAAAGCCACTGCCTTGGCAGCGATCACATGCATCAGCGGGCCACCCTGCAGGCCTGGGAAGACCGCGCTGTTGATGGCTTTTTCGTGCTCGGCTTTCATCAGGATGATGCCCCCGCGCGGTCCGCGCAGGCTCTTGTGTGTAGTCGAGGTCACCACATCAGCGTGCGGCACCGGATTGGGGTAGACACCGGCGGCAATCAGCCCGGCATAGTGCGCCATATCGACCAGAAAGAGCGCTCCCACCGCCTTGGCGACCTTGGCAAAGCGTTCGAAGTCAATGTGTAGGCTGTAAGCCGAAGCCCCGGCGATGATCAGTTTGGGGCGGGCCTCATGGGCCTTGCGCTCCATGGCGTCGTAGTCGATGGCTTCTTGCGTGTTGAGCCCGTAACTGACCACCTTGAACCACTTGCCGCTCAGGTTCAGCGGCATGCCATGGGTCAGGTGACCGCCCTCGGCCAGGCTCATGCCCATAATGGTGTCGCCTGGTTTCAAAAAGGCAAGGAAAACCGCTTGGTTGGCCGAGGCGCCGCTGTGCGGCTGGACGTTGGCCGCATCGGCGCCAAAGAGTTGGCGCGCCCGATCGATGGCCAGTTGCTCGGCGACATCGACGTTTTCGCAGCCGCCGTAGTAGCGCTTGCCGGGGTAGCCTTCGGCGTATTTGTTGGTCAGTTGCGAACCTTGGACTGCCATCACCGCGGGCGAGGCATAGTTTTCGCTCGCAATTAGCTCTATGTGGTGCTCTTGGCGGGCGTTTTCGGCCTGAATTGCAGCAAACAGTTCGGGATCGGTTTGTTCTATGAGTGTGTTGCGGTGGTACATGGGGGTTGACGGGCAAAAAAACTGCCCGCAGTTTACTGCCCTATTCCCTTGGGCAAACTCAGTGAGGCTATGCTGTCGGCGCCAACTGCTGCCTTGCCGCTTGGCGGCGGGCGCGTGTCTGCGGTGCTTGCCACGGTTTGTCCCCTGGCTACGGCTTGCAGTTTGCCGTGCTCGGCCATGACTTTGACCACATAGCCGCCGTCGTCATCGAGGTCGGCCGCGCCAACATAGAGCTTCAGACCGGCTTCGATCGAGCCGGCCCGGGAGATGCACTCTTGCAACACCCGGGCGCCAACCTGCAGGTTGGTGAGCGGGTCGAAGGCCGCCAGTGCCCCACCAAAGGCGTGGAATTTGTCGCTGTGCACCCGGGTCATGACCTGCATCAGGCCTTGGGCGCCCACCGGACTTTGCGCAAATGGGTTGAAGCCGGACTCCACGGCCATCACCGCCAGTATGAGTGTGGGCTCCAGACGCGAACGCAGGCCGATGAGGTAGGCCTCTGCCACGATGGCGCTCAGGGGTTCCGGGGCAATTCGGTATTTGTTGCTCAACCAATAGGCCAGCGCCGCCTGCGCTTTGGGCAAATCCCCGGGCTGGCTGGCCGTCGCCCGGTCACTGGCATCGTTCTTTTTGTCCCCGACTGAGCCGGGAAGCTGCCGGTCTTGTAACCAGGTCAGTGCATCTTTCTCGGCCGCCTGCCGCCATTCTGTATGCAGGCCCAGCACCAGCGCTGCCGCAGCCACACCCGTGCCGAGTATGGCCAGGCCGTTGTGGGCGAGTTCCGCCACCCACCGGCTGCTGTCCGCCGCCAGCAGGCGCATGCTTTGTGAGATTTTTTTCGAACCGGTCATGGATTCTCCTAATTGGCGCAGCCTGGGTGGCCCGGATGGCGCCTTGAGTGACGCATCTCATGCTTGTACTCCCCCTGTTCTGGGTCTGCGCCCGGTGTTCGGGTCGCTTGTTTTGGGACTTGGCGCTGGCCAAACCCAAGCCCGAGCTATCAAGGGTTTTCCCTTTGATTATCTCGGGTGTCGGATTCTAGGTGGATTTTTTAGTATTAAAAATATATATAAAAATAAATTTATAGACACAATTATTATTTGAAACAAGGGATCTTCGCCTGTTCGGGTCCTGAGCTTTTTGGAGCATTGGCCAAATAGCGGTGAGAATAGCGGTTCAAACCCCGGTGCAAAGCCGCCGGGGGTCGTCATCCTTGCCATGCATCCCATGTTTCCTTTTCCCGCTGAACCAAAGACTTCTCAGACCGACGCTGTGCCCGCAAGCGGCAGGGCTCAGCCCGAGGAGCACCACCTCGACCGGCTGACCGGTGGCGCCTTCTCGGCCCTCACCTCGAGCGAGCGCACGGGGCGCATTCGCGACTGGCTGGCCCGCGACCCGAGGCCTGAGGACATGCAGGCGGTCTTCAAGGAACTCAGCGCCAAAGACAAAGGGGCGGCCAAGTTGCTGCGTGAAAAACTCGACGAGATCAAACGCAGTCGCGCACAGGAATCGATTGCCCAGGAGTGGGCCGACAGGGGAGAGGCCTGGTTGGCCAGCCCCAAACTCAACATCGCCGACGCCATGGCCTGGCAGCGCGATGCCGCCAAAGCCGGCGCGCCCCTGAGCCGCGAGCCCCTGCTTACCCTCAAGAGCCAGCTCAGCGAGCGGGTCAAAGGCATTGAAGACCTGCAACACCGGGTGCAGGTGCAACGCGAGGCCGCAGTATTGCTAGCACAGCGCATCGAGGTTCTCTCGACCAAGTCTTGGCGCGACGCGCAGGCCGCCGCGCAGGCCTTGCAAATTGATGTCGACCACTGGCAGGTGCAGGCCGGCGCACTTTTGACGGATGGCAACTGGCCCAGTGTCGAGGCCCGTTTCCCGCCTCTCCTGGAGACCTCGCGCGGGCAGCTCTTGGTGGTTTGGGAGTCGTTTCAGGAGGCACTGGCGCAAACCGTTGCCGCCGCTGCGGACGCTGCCGCTGCCCTGCCCGCAGTGCCGGTCTGGGCCGATGAACTGCGCGCCCTTCGCGGTGCTGCGGCAGAGCCGCTGAACAAACCGCAAAAACCCAAGATCGACCCCGAAATCCGCGCCCAGGCCGTGCACAGGGTGCAAGAGGCGCTGACAAAACTGGAGCAAGAAATTGCCCAGGGGCACGGCAAAGCCAGTGCCGGTGCGGCTGCAGCGCTGCGCCATGCCCTCAAGGAGCAGGGCCGGCTGATTGATGACAGGCTCGAGAACCAGTCGCATGGCGCGCTGGCTGCTGCCGGTGAGCTAGAGGGCTGGCAACGCTGGCGTGCCGACCAGTTGCGTGAGGAACTGGTCGGCCGGGCCGAGGGTCTGCTCAAACGCCCGGAGGGACAGGCCCTGGGTGGCCGCAAAATGCAAGAGCTGCTGCGCGCCTTGCGCGAGCAGTGGAAACAGACCGATCAGGGCGGCGTGCCCAACCAGGGCCTGTGGAAGCGCTTCGATGAAGCCTGCAACGAGGCACACAAGGTGGTTGAAGCCTGGCTGGAGCGGGTCAGAGCTGAATCGATCGAACACCGGTTGCAGCGGCTGGCCATGATCGAAGACATCATGCAGTGGGCCAATGCCAACGCCACCGCGCGCGACGAGGACTGGCGCGGCTTTGCCCGGCTGCTCAACCAATTTGTCGACCAGTGGCGTGCCGCCGGGCATGTCGGCGACAAGGTTTTGGCAGAACTGCAGCCGCTGTGGCAGGCAGCCATGGACAAGGCCAGCGCGCCGCTGGAGGCGGTGCAGCAGCAAAGCTTGCTGCTGCGCCAGGCGATGGTTGACGAGGCCGCCCTGCTCGGTGCCGCACCCCAACTGCGCCTGGATGCCGTGCGGGACCTGCAACAGCGCTGGCAGGTCCAGGCCCAGCGCGTGCCCGTGGAGCGCCGGCTGGAGCAAAAGCTCTGGGACGCCTTTCGCAAGCCGATTGACGACGCCTTCAACCGCAAGACGCAGGAGCGGGAGCGCAGCGAAGCAGCCTTAGGCGAACGCGACCGTCTGGTGCTCGATGCAGCGCGCAGCCTCGAGCTTGCCAACGCCAGCGCTGATGCCCAAGCCATACGGGCGGCCATGGCTTCTTTGGATGCCGCCCTGCGGGGCCAAGCACAGGCTCAGGCTCAGATTCAGATTCAAGCTCAGGAAACCCAGGCGCCGCCTGTGCTGCCGGCACCGCCGACCGATGAGCCGGCGCCGGCCCCAGCCGAGCCCGACGCAGCGGCTGTGCTGCCCAAACCCGCGCCCAAACCGGTGGTCGCAGTGCGTGGCGATGACCGGCCCGGCATGAAAAAAGCTGAGCCTGCAGCCGCGCCACGGGGGGGTAAATTCGGTGAGCGCAAAGACGGCGGCCGTTTTGCTGCCGAGAGCCCACGCGGTGCGCGCGCGCCGGACCGGGGCGCGGCCCCGCCAGCGCCCAACGGCGGGCAGGAAGCCGCACGCCTGGGAGATGCTGCTTTCAGGGCCCAGCGTGATGCCCTGGAGCGGGCCCAGTTGGCGCTGCGCAAGCTCGCCGCCCAAGCGCATGGCGAGGCGCTGACCCAATTGCTGGCGGCCTGGGAGCGCCGCGCCGCCACTGAGCTACCCAGTGCCCAGGAGCTTGGATCTCGGGTGAGCCCGCCAACCCGTGCGACCTGGGTGCGCGCACTTGAACAAACGCCTGCAGCAGACCCGGGCGTGGCCTTGTTGCGGCTTGAAATGGCCGCTGAAATACCCACGCCAGCCGAGCACATCCAGGAGCGCCGATTGCTACAGTTGCAGTTGCTGACGCGGCGTCACGATCCCGAGCCAGCCCAGACCTGGGGTGAGGATCTGGCGCGTTTGTTGGCCTGCGACTTTGATGGGCACAGCGCGCGTCGTGCGCAGGCCTGCCTCAAGGTTTTGCTGAAAGCCTGAGTTTGCCAAAATAGTCCAATCGGGGAGTTGATATGTCAAGCAGCGAGGATTTGTTCGTCCGCCTCGAGCAACTCAACGAGGCCGGTGCGGCTTTGTCAAGAGAACGCCATATCACCTCACTGCTCGACCAAATTTTGCTCGCCGCCAAGCGCCTGACCCGGGCCGATGGCGGCACCCTGTACCGCATGAGCGAAGACAGGCAGGCACTGCGCTTCGAGATTTTGCATACCGACTCCTTGGGCATTGCCATGGGCGGAAATTCAGGCCACCGGGTTGAATTGCCCGACCTGCCTCTACTTGACTCGGCCGGACAGCCCAACAACAACATGGTGGCTGTGTGTGCGGTCAACAACCGCCGAACCATCAATGTGGCGGACGCTTACACCGATTCAACTTATGATTTTTCCGGTACCCGCCGGTTTGACCAGCTCAACAGCTACCGTTCCAAGTCTTTGCTTGCAGTGCCGATGAAAGACCAGCAGGGGCAGATCATCGGCGTTTTGCAGCTGATCAACTCAGTGCACCCCGGGACTGGTGAGATCCAAGCTTTCTCAATGGCTGACCAGAGCTTGGTGGAATGGCTAGCCTCGCAGGCTGCGATTGCCCTGAGTAACCGACTGCTGTTGACGCAGCTGGAAACCCTGTTTGAGTCGCTCATCAAACTGATCAACACGGCGATCGAAGACAAATCAAAGTACACCGGCGGGCATTGTTCAAGGGTGCCCGAGCTGACCTTGATGCTCGCTGATGCTGCCGCGCAAACCACACAGGGTCCTTTGGCGGATTTCACCATGAGTGAGCAGGACCGCTATGAGCTCAAGATCGCCGGCTTGCTGCATGACTGCGGAAAAATCACCACGCCCGTGCATGTGGTGGACAAGGCGACCAAATTGCAAACTCTGTTTGACCGCATCGGTCTGATTGATACCCGCTTTGAGGTGCTCAAACGCGATGCGCAGATAGCTGCCTTGCAAAAGCAATTGGCTTCGCGTGTCTGTGTTGATTCGCAGGCCGAAGCACTGGCCGAATCGAATTGCCGCGCAGAGTTGACGGTGCTGGACGCCGATCGAGATTTTTTGCGTGTTGCCAACCTGGGCTCGGAAGCCATGGACGATGCCGCCCTGGCCCGTGTCGAAGCCCTTGCCAGCAGCCGAACTTGGCGCAACCCTGAGGGGCAGGAGGCGGTTTTTCTCAGTCCGGACGAACAGCACAATTTGTCCATCCGGGCTGGCACCTTGACGGCCGCCGAGCGCGGCGTCATCAACCACCACATTGTGGCTACCAACAAAATGCTCGAGCAACTACCCTGGCCCAGCCATTTGCGCCGGGTACCCGAGTTTGCTGGCGGACACCATGAGCGTATGGACGGCAAGGGCTATCCCAAGGGACTCAGGCGGGAGCAAATGTCGGTGCAGGCCAGAATCATGGGGATCGCCGACATTTTTGAGGCACTCACCGCCGCTGACCGACCCTACAAGAAAGGCATGACTCTGTCGCAGTCGGTTGCTATCCTGCGCAAACTCAAGGAGAGCGGTCATATTGATCCGGATCTGTTTGATGTTTTCATATCCCAGGGCGTATACCTGCGCTATGCGCAGCAGTTTTTGCCAGCTGCGCAAATTGATTTGGCAGTTGCCGACTTGCTAGCGGCTTAAGCCGCCGCGCCCACCCCGATACGCTGTAACTGGACCGCTGCACCAGACTGCTTGCCGTCTGGCAGGCGCAGTCTGAGCACCTCGGCGCGTGGCGGTGTGGCGTTCAAATCCCAGTCGCTCAGCACCATGCGGCTTGAACCGGGCCCCAAGGCGTGGTCACCCGGACGGTGCGTGTGGCCGTGGATCAAGACGCTGGCTCGGTGCTGTGCCAGCCAATCCAGGGTTGCGCCATGGTGCAGGTCTGCATAGCGCAGGGCGCTGCGTTGACGCGCCTGGCTTTGTTCGCGCAGGGACCGGGCCATTGCCTTGCGGTCGGCCAAAGGCTGCGCCAGAAAAGCCTGCTGCCAGGTGGCGCTGCGCACTTCGGCCCGAAAGTGTTGGTAGTCGGTGTCATCCAGGCACAGCGCATCACCATGGGACAGCAGCCAGCGCTTGCCACCGAACTCCAGCAGTGTGGGGTCGGCGAGCAGGCTCAGGCTGGCGGCCTTTGCAAAGGCCGGGCCGATCAGGAAATCGCGGTTACCGTGGAGGAAAAAAATACTGCGGTGCAGCGCTGCGCTGCGCAGGGCCTTGACACAAGCCGCCTCGAAGCCAGCCGGGTGCGCCGGGTCGCTCAGCACATCATCGCCAACCCAGACCTCAAACAAATCACCCAGGATGAAAACAGCATCGGCTGGAGTGCTGAGCAGGTGTTGCTCCCAGGCGGCCGCGGTGGCCGGCTCGCTGGCCTGCAGGTGCAGGTCGGACATCACATCAACACAGGCCCAGTGGGCCGGCGCGGTGAGAGTGAGGTCCTCCATGCGGGTCGCTCAGAGGGCCACGGCACGCTCGATCAGCAGGTCTTCGAGGGGTACATCATCATGGTAGCCGCCGCGCCCGGTTTTGACTGCCGCAATTTCATCCACCACCTCGGTGCCTGCTGCCACCTTGCCAAACACCGCATAGCCCCAGCCCTTGGCCGAGATGGCAGTGTGATCGAGAAAGCCGTTGTCAGCAATATTGATGAAAAACTGCGCCGTGGCTGAATGCGGGTCGCTAGTGCGGGCCATAGCCACGGTGTAGCTGAGGTTCTTCAGGCCGTTGTCGGCTTCGTTGGTAATTGGTGTTTCACAGGGCTTTTGTTTCATGCCTGGCTCCATGCCGCCGCCTTGCACCATGAAGCCAGGGATGACACGATGAAACACCGTGTTGTCATAGTGGCCTTGAGCCACATAACGCAGAAAATTCTCCACCGATTTCGGGGCTTTCTCCGAGTCGAGTTCCAGCGTGATGACGCCGTAGTTGTTGATGTGGAGTTCGACTAGAGGGTTGCTCATGATTTATTTCACCAGGGTTGCAGCGTTGATAAGAATCGGTGTTTTCGGAACGTCAGAAGGGAATGGTCCGCCGGCGCCGGTCGGACTGGTTTTCATTTTGAGCACTACGTCCAAGCCACTGACCACCTTGCCAAACACGGTGTAGCCGAACAATTGCGGCGCGTTCAGAAGGTTGGCGCGGGGAGTGTTTTCATAGGTTCGCCCTTGGTAATCAAACCTGGGCACCGGGTCGCCCGGCGGGATCAGGATGGGATCAAGAAAGCCGTTGTCGCGCACGTTGATGAAAAACTGCGCAGTTGCCGAGTTAGGCTCATTGGTTCGAGCCATGGCCAGCGTGCCGAGCAGGTTCTGTGGCCCGCCTCGGCTAAGCGCCTCGCGGCCTTCGTGCACCACTGGCGGACGGGATTTTTTCTCGACAAATTTTGCGTCAAATCCACCGCCCTGCACCATGAAGTTGTCTATGACGCGATGAAAAATAGTTCCGTCGTAGTGCTTGTCGCGCACATACTGCAGAAAGTTTTCCACGGTTTTTGGCGCCTTGTCAGGGTAGACCTCCACCACAAACTCACCCGCACTAGTGACAAAACGGACCCGGGGAGCCTCCTGGGCCCAGGCGCTTGAGCCCAGACAAAAAGCCGCCGCCAGCGTTGCCAAAACATAGCCCAACAAGGTTTTGAATTTGAAAATCATTTGACGACGCCTTCGAAAAAAATCTTCCATTGGGTACCCTGGCGCATCCAGTACTGTCGTTTGATCGGTCCACTGCGGCTGCCCCCGGCCACTTGGCCGAAGGTGACGATCATGGTGTCATTCACATCGGTCCAGCGCACCATCGACAGGTCTTTGAGCTCAAGCCCGGCCCCGGTGATTTTGCCTTGCTCGGCACGCAGCTGCTCGGCCCATTGGGTCAGGGTCTTGCCGTAGCTGTCGAAGTCCTGGCTGTAGTGGCTCAGCAGCGCGGTCATGTCGCCCAGGGCCCGGGCCTGGGTCCAGGCGCTCAGTGCTGCCTGGAACGGCTTGGCGTCCGACAGGGCTTGGCTCGCGGATACCCAGCGCAGTTGTTGGGCTATCACAACCGGCGTGGTGTTGATCTCGACCGTTTGTATGAGTCGCAGCAGATCCGGGTTGGTCAGGACCAGGCAGCCATCGCTGGCCCTGGGCGGACGAGAAAATTGGTTGGGGGGAGTGCCGTGCAGCCAGATGCCCTTGCCGGTCTTGCCGCGTTTGGTGTCAAGCATGTTGGGGTAATTGATGGGCAGCGCGCCCGCCCCGTAAAAATCACTCAAGAGCTTGGGGTCTAGATTGCTGGTGATGAAATACACCCCCAGCGGCGTACGCAAATCGCCTGCCAAGGCTTTTTCTACACCTGACTTACCCAGCGAGAGGTAGTAGTCAGCTACCAAGGCCAGACCTTTGGGCCGGTTTTCGAACAGGTACAGCCTGGAGCGCGAGGCGTCAACAGCAATCGCATGTTTGTTGCGCGCTGACAGGCTAACAAATTCTGACGGTATCGCCCCGGGCGGCGGTCGCTCAAGCAAGGCCTTGAGCCGGGCTTGCGATTCGGCGCGCAATTCAAGCAGGTTGCCGGCACTTTCCGGGGACAGGCTGCCAGGCACATCGCCAAGGGTGCGCACGGGCTGCTTGCGTAGCGCGAGTAGGTCGCCGTACAACAATTGCGCTAGCTGAAAATTAGGGAAATCGCCCACCAGTTTTTCCGCCTTTTCAAGCGCCTGCAGGCTTTGCGCCGCAGCCAGCAACTGGTAGGCCTCAATCAGCCGCGCCTCCGCATGGCCGGCTTGATGCGGACTTGGCTTGGCGGCCCGTGCTGCCGCTTCGTGCTGTTTTTTGCTGGCATGCGACGGCAGTGCAGCCAAGCCAATCGCTGCTGCCAGCAGCAAAACAAGAAGGCTTTGTCTCATTGCAGAGACCTTTGGATCATGGATTGGCTTTGAATGTCAATTGCCTGTAGTTTCTTTGACAATCAGCCAGCGCCCGCCGCTCTTTGTCAGTGTGAGCGTCTTGCGGCTCTGCTGCGACAGGCTATTGGCGCGGTAATCTTGGCGGAATTTGGCTGTTGCGGTGTTGCCATCACCGCTGACCACGAGTTGCTCAACCTTCACGCTGATCCTTGATTTCCCGGTAATTCGATTGCTTCGGTCGGTTTCCCAGGCGCTGCGGGACTGTTCGCCGGGAGGGTCAAAGTCTTTGCCGTAGGCGCCCAAATAGGCGTTCATGTCTTGCTTGGACCAGGCCTCGGCCCATGCCAGTACGGCCGCCTCGACTTGTTTGGCGCTTGCTTCCTGACCGGCCGTTAGAAGCGGACCTGGGCTTGCAGCAGTGCCGGGTGCGGGGCTAGCGCTTTGGGCTGGGAGCGGGCCTGGTGCTGTGACTGGTGCTGGCTTTGCTGCTGGCGCCGCCACTACCGCCGTGGGTTTGACGTTTGGCGCGAACAACTCACGAATCAGGGCAAGCTTGGGCGGTACACCTGCATTGCTGCCATCGAGTTGCAGTGCCTTGTTGTAGGCTTGGCTGGCTAGCTTGGCGTACACATCGCCCAGGTTTTCATGGGCGGTGGCATAACTCGGGCTGGTGCGTATGGCCATTTCCAGCGCCACGCGCGCCTTGTCAAATTGGCTTTGCCCGGCGTAGAGAACCGCCAGGTTGTTGTAGGGCTCGGGCAACTCGGGATGGTCTTCGGTCAATTTAGCGAAGGTGCTTATTGCTTCATTGAGCCTTCCGGTGTCGCGTTGAATCACGCCTTTGATGAAGCGCATTTGCGGATCGCGCGGCTTGCTGGATAAAAAGGCGTCAGCCTTGGCCTGTGCCTCTGCCAGCTTGCCAGCGCGCATCAGTTGCAGGGCGTCTGCGTAGTCGTCCGCACGCACGGAATTTGTCAGGCCCATGGTGGCGAGCAGCAACAGGGCAACCAATTGTCTGAACTGCTTTGCGGCGTGCTTCATGGTCGGGGGGTGGCTTTTTTTGTGGCTCAAAAATTTGAGGCGTTTGCAGCAGCAAGCGCGTTATATACTGAGTTTTATTGTAGCCCAGCACCGAGAGCCAAGTGCCCCCAACACCAGCAGCCATTGCCTCAGAAGCGCTTGTGTTTTGGGCCCTACGGGGTTCGTCTCGCGTGCCTCTAGCCCCCTTGATTGATCCATGAGCCTTCGAATTTACAGCACCCTGTCGCGTGCCATGTTGCCGCTGCTGCCGATCGAGCCCGGCCACGTGCGCATGTATGTGTGTGGTATGACGGTGTATGACCTTTGCCACCTCGGCCACGCCCGTTCCATGGTGGCCTTTGATGTGGTGCAGCGCTGGCTCAAGGCCAGTGGCCTGCGGGTGAGCTACGTGCGAAACATCACCGACATTGACGACAAGATCATCCGCCGCGCCCTCGAGAATGGCGAAACCATTCGGACCCTGACCGACCGCATGATCGAGGCCTTGCACCAGGATGCCGATGCCCTTGGCATACAGCGCCCTGACCACGAGCCCCGCGCCACCGACTACGTGCCTCAAATGCTCGCTCTTATAGGGCAGTTGGTGGACAAGGGCCTGGCTTATCCTGCAGGCGATGGTGATGTCAATTACGCTGTGCGCAAATTCCCGTCCTACGGGCGCCTGAGTGGTAAGTCGCTCGATGACCTGCGCGCCGGCGAGCGGGTGGCGGTAGCCGAGGGCAAGGATGATCCGCTTGATTTTGTGCTCTGGAAGGCGGCCAAGCCGCAGGAGCCGCAAGAGGTGCAGTGGGACAGCCTGTGGGGCCCGGGCCGTCCGGGCTGGCATATAGAGTGTTCGGCCATGTGCGCCGGCTTGCTGGGCAATTCGGTTGATATTCATGGCGGCGGTGCTGACCTGCAGTTTCCCCACCACGAGAACGAGATTGCGCAAAGTGAAGGGGCCAGTGGGCAAGCCCTGGCGAGCATCTGGATGCACAACGGCTTCGTCACTCGCGATCACGAAAAAATGTCAAAAAGCCTGGGCAATTTTTTTACCATCCGCGACATCCTCGCCCGCTTCGATGCAGAAACCACCCGCTTTTTTATCGTTCGTGCCCACTATCGCAGTGCCCTCAATTACAGCGATGCTCACCTCGAAGACGCACGCAGCGCCCTGCGGCGCTTGTACACCGCTTTGGCTTTGGTGCCGCCTTCACCAAGCAGTGAAATTGACTGGGAGCAGGTCCATGCCAAGGCATTCAAAGCCGCCATGGACGAAGACTTTGGCACCCCCGAAGCGGTAGCGGTGCTGTTTGAGCTCGCCACTGAAGTCAACAAAACCCGATCTGCGGTATTGGCTGGTTTGCTGCGTGCACTGGGTGCTTGCCTGGGCCTGCTGCAGGCCGAGCCGGAAGCCTTTTTACAAGCGGGCGCCAGCCTTGATGCGCTGGCCATTGAGGCGCTGATCGCGCAACGGACTTTGGCCAAGTCGCAGCGCGATTACGCTCTCGCGGACCGCATTCGTCAGCAGCTTTTGGCGCAGGGCATCACGCTCAAAGACGGAGCTGCTGGCACCACCTGGCAGGCCACCGCGGCCTGAGGTTTATCATGTCAATTAACCTTTATTGCCCAGCCTTGAGCCTTGACTGAACCCGATGAGC
>SHXM01000079.1 GCA_009693325.1 Rhodoferax sp. | reverse complement strand
CCAGCCGCCCAGATGTAGCCTGTTGGCCAACCTCGCTTGCCACACGCGGTGATGCAGGCATGTCAGGCAAGCGGCCAGGCAGCACCAAAGCGTCGGCCTGTGTTTCAGACAGCCCCAGCAAGCGAACCAACTCCTCACGGGTGGCGGTGGCGGCGTGCTGTGCAGTGGCCCATTGGGTGGCAGCGTCTGCGTAAAAAGCCTGTTGACGCGCACGCTGCAATTTGCTGAAGTTGCCTACCGCTTGCATTCGCCTAGCCAATTCACTGCTGGCCAGCGCTGCCTCACTGACCTGCGCTGCATAGTTAAGGCTTTGCTGCGCCGCCACAGCCTTCACCCAGGCTTGGCGCACCAGGGTGATTTGGTCAATCACTTGGGTGGTCAACCTCAGCTGCTGCTGCTGCATCAAACTTTGTGCCACTTGGGTGCGCTGGGGTAGCGTCAGAAGGTCAAGCAAACCGAAGGACAGCAAACGGCCTATTTCCAATTCATCAACCAACTGCATGCGTTCTAGGGTCAGCACGGGGTTGCTCATGCGCCCGGTTTGGGCGGCGCGTGAAGCGTCTGCCCAGTTCTGCGCAAGCATGGCTTGCAAGGCCGGACTGTTGACCAATGCCAGGCGCACAGCCTCGCCCTGCACCAGGGGTTTACTCAAAATACCCTGCGCTAGCCGCGCCCGGTTAGCGCCCTGGTCGGGTGTTTGGGACAACATCAGCTGGCCCTGTGTGAAGTCCCCGGCCTGTTGGTTGGTGGTCGCCAGGGATTGCTCAAAATCGACGCTGGCGCAGCCCGCAACAGCCAGCAGGACGGCCATGGAGAGCAGAGTTTTTCTGCCCCGGCTCATGGTTTTACTCCGGGGCTGCTCGGTGTCTTGGGCGTTGCGCCTGGCGCAGCCCCAGCGGGGCTGCTGAGCTGGCCTGCTGCCCGGTCAGTTGCAGCGCTGGGCGAGGCGCTCGCCTCCTTGGCGTAGACCCGCCACCCGCCTATTTTTTCGACCAGCGCATTGCTCTCGCGCCAGGGCATCACTGTTTGGTCGTTGAAGCCCTGGTAATCGCTCAAGACCGAGTGGTAGTTCAGTCTTGGTGCTGCGCCACCGCTGTGGGTCTGGGCCAGTGTGACCGAAACCGCCAGCAGCAGTGTGGCGCAGACCGCTGCGGGTCTTGCCCAAAGACCACGGCAAGCCGGGCTTGGTGAATTCAATAGTGTCAATGGTGTCATCAATTCCTCGCAACAAACAAGATGCCGGGCAAAGCGCTTGCCAAGGGCAAGCCAGCATGGGTATCAAAATGAAAAAGCCGGGCGCTGGACGCGCACACGGACGAGCTTCAGGCGAGGAAGGCTCTTGGGGGAGGGTCTAAACCCTCTGGAATATGGTTTGCGAAGCGGCTTTGCCCGTAAGGCAGTGGCTGTGCTCCTGGCGTTGCAACAGGCGCTGTAAAGGTCAGGTTTGCCACCAGCGCAGCAGTGCAACAGGCGGCACAGGCCGCGCATTTGCCATGCTCTGCGGCAGCGCTGAGCGCGCTGTCTTGGTCATCATGGGACGGGATTGCATGGGCTGCGCCAGTCTCAGCTTGGTGGACCTGGTGCTCGTGGTGGTGCTGGTGCTCGGGCTGTTGGGCTGTCAGTGGTGTGCCGCAAAACACCATGGCGGCCGCTGCGGCCCCCTGAAGCGGGAGCGCCAGCATCAGCAGAAAACAGATTAAGAACTTGAGAGACTGCATCACGATAAAGACTTTAGCACAGGCTTTTTCTTGGCCCCGGCTGGTTGGGGTTTGGTCGCTGAGCGCGCCGGGTCTTTACTGGCTTGGTCTTGCAGCGTCCATTGCTGCAGGGCTTCGAAGACTGGGCGCGCTGCCTCGGCCGCTGGGTGGTTGGCAATCGCCACCATCACATAGCGTCGCCCGCTGGCGGCGTGCACATAGCCAGCCAGGGCACTGACATCGCGCAGGCTGCCGGTTTTGAGGTGGGCGCTACCCACCATGGCACGGCGGTTTTTGAGGGTTCCGTCGACGCCGCTCAAAGGCAGCGAGGCGACGAAATCTGGCATCAGCGGGGAGCTGTAAGCGGCTTGCAGCAGGCGCGCCAGTGCCTGGGCCGTGATGCGGCTGCGGCGCGACAGGCCCGAGCCGTTGTCCACCAGCGGCAAATCTTTGGCCTCAAAGCGCTCCAGCCACCAGCGGCGCAACACGGCTCGGGAGGCGTCTGCAGAGGCCCGGCTCACCGGCGTGGCGGACGTGGCGCTGCCGGCGTTGCCAGGGGCCGCCAAGCTGAGCGTCAAAAACAGCTGTTGTGCCATCACGTTGTTGCTGTATTTGTTGATGTCGCGGATGATTTCGGCCAATGGTGCGGAGTTGAGCTCAAAACTAGGCTCCAGCGGCGACTCGCCAGCCACCGGGGACCCATTGACAGTGATTGCTGGCACCCGGCCCTCACGCACCGCGCCAAGCAGGCGTCCACCCATCTCCCGCCAAAGGCCCTCGACCGCCCGCAGCGCAAAACTTTTCGGGTCGGCATAGGCGACAGACCATACTTTTTCTGCGCAATTACCGGGATAGGCTCCGGCAAAGCGGATCTTTGCCGGGTCTGAAAGCTCCGCTTTCAGGCTGGCCCGGTAGTCGCCACACTCACCGGCAATCAGTGGCACGCGCGACTGCATCTCAACCCCGGCCAGTGGCGGCTCAAATTGCACCAGCGCCGTGTTGCTGCTGCGCTCAGGCGTGAAAGTCATGCTGACAGATTTAAAGTTCAGCAGCAGCGCGTCGGCTGTGGCGTTGTAGGGGCGCAGCGGCTCGCCATCGAAATTGGCGGGGTCGGTTTCGCCTACATCAAAGGCGCTGCGGTCGAGCACGATGTCGCCGGCAATTTGGCGCACGCCCAGGGCCTGTACCCGGCGCAGCAGCAGCCACAGCCGCTCTACCACCAGCTTGGGGTCGCCCAAACCGCGTAGATAAAGGTTGCCATGCAGGGTGCCCTCGCGCACCGCACCGTCCAGATAAACCGGGGTGCGCCAGGTGTATGCCGGCCCAAGCAGATCGAGCGCGGCAAAGGTGGTAACCAGTTTCATCACCGAAGCCGGGTTCATCGGCACATCGGCGCGGTGGCTGAGCCGGGGTGGCCGCCTTGGGTCGACGTCAAGCACAAGCAGCGTCAGCGCATCGGCTGGCAGGTTGGCGCGTTGCAGGGCAGCCTCGACTACCGGTGGCAGGCCTTGCGCGGCGGCCAGACGGCACAGAAACAGGCTCAGGCTCAGGGCCAGCAGCAGCCGGAAATGGAAATGAACGGCAGACATGCGGCACATTATCCGGCCACCGATAATCCAGCCATGTCGAATGCTGTCAGAGCGCCCGCAGCGCGTTTTTCGCCCAGAGCCTTGGGCCTTGCAGCGGCGATCGTCACGGTAATCATCTGGACCTCTTTCATTGTGATCGCACGCGCCACCGGCGACCCAGCACGGGGCGGCGGCCTGTCGCCGTTTGATATCGCCATGGCCCGGGTGCTGGGTGCGAGCCTGCTGTTGCTACCTTGGGGCTGGTGGCTGGCACGCAAAGACCGACGCGCAGGCTCGGGCCAGTCCTGCCTGTTTGGGCTCTCACCACTGCCCTGGCGGATCACGGCCCGCATCGGTCTGTTTGGTGGCCTGCTTTATGCCCTAGTGGTCTACAGCGGCTTTGTGTTCGCCCCGGCTGCGCACGCCAGCGTGCTCATGCCTGACAGCATGCCGCTGTGGACCACACTGCTGGCGGCCTTGCTGCTCAAAGAGCGCATTCTGGCTGGGCGCGCGCTCGGTCAGGCGCTGATTTTGAGCGGTGGCCTGCTGGTTGGTGGTGCAAGTCTGTTGCAAGCTTTTGACGGGGGTCGGGTCTGGCAGGGTGATCTGTTGTTCATGTCGGCTGCGCTGTGTTGGTCGACTTACAGCGTGTTGGCACGCAAATATGCGCTAGACCCAGTGCGTGCCACCATCGCAGTCACTGCCTTTGCCTTCTTTTTTTATCTTCCGCTGTACAGCCTGTTGCTACTGACAGACGTTTTGCCAAACCACCTGCTGAGCGCGCCAGTGCCCGAGTTTTTGTTTCATGCCCTGTTTCAGGGCTGGGGCTCAGTGGTGATCTCGGGCATCGGGTTCACCCGCATGATCCAGCACTACGGACCGGTGCGATCAACCATGATCACCGCCCTGGTGCCTGGCCTTTCGGCCTTGGCGGCGGTTCTTTGGCTGGGGGAGCCCTTGCACTGGAACCTGGTTGCCGGCCTGATGCTTGTCACGCTGGGCATTGTGTTTGGTGTGCGCCAGAGCCAAGCGGAGCTGCCAAACCATGGCGCTGAACCTGGCGATCTATCCCGGGCCAAGGGCTAGTGCCCGGGCGCGGAGTTGCAGGAAAAAAATGGCAATGATGAATTTGCTGGCTTTTGACATCAGTACCGAGCGCCTGTCTGTTGCCGTGCAGGCGGCGGCGCAGCCGGCGACAGTTTGGCAGCACGAGGGAGCCGGTGGTGCTTTGAGCTCGGCCAGCCTGATTCCCTGCATCGAGGGTCTGATGGCCCAGGCAGGCTTGGATTTCGGGCAGCTTCAGGCGATTGTGTTCGGCCGTGGGCCGGGTTCATTCACCGGACTGCGCAGCGCCTGCGCAGTCGCCCAGGGCCTGGCCTGGGGTGCGGGCTTGCCGGTGTTGCCAGTCGACACCCTGCTGGCCGTGGCCGAGGATGCTCGCTTCCAGCAGGCTAGCGGTCCAATTGGCCAGGCGCCGGCCTGCCGGGTGTGGGCCCTGCTGGACGCGCGCATGGACCAAATCTATGCCGGTTGCTACCAGTTCAGCCGGGGGCTGTGGCAAGCCCATGTGGCGCCTGCTCTGCTACGGCCTGAGCAGCTCAGCCCTGAGCCCGGCTGTCTCATGGCGGGCAATGTGTTTGCCGCCTACGGGCAGCGCCTGCCTGCCGGGCCCCGGCTGCTGTCCTGGCCCAGTGCGACAGCCCTGTTGCGCCTGGCGCCCGCCCTGCTTGCTGCTGGCGGCGCTCGCCCGGCAGACCAGGCCCTGCCCAGCTATGTCCGCGACGATGTAGCCCAAACCATGCTGCAGCGCGCCGCGCGCAATTTGCGCTGATGAGCGCCCAAGCGCAGCAGCTTGAGGTCCGGTTTGAGTGCCTTGGCCTGGCCGATCTTGATGATGTGATGCGCATCGAGCGGCTGTCTTATGGCCACCCCTGGTCGCGCGGCGCTTTTGAGGACAGCATCGCTGGCGGTTACCAAATGCAGCGCCTGCTGGCCGGCAACGCTTTGCTGGGTTATTTTGTCGCCATGCTGGGGGTAGACGAAGTGCATTTGCTCAACATCACGGTGGCGCCCTCGCACCGCCAGCGTGGCTGGGCCAAGTTGATGCTCGAGGCGCTGGGCATGTGGTCGCGGGGGCAGGGTGCGAAATCGCTCTTGCTCGAGGTTCGAGTGAGCAACAGCCGGGCGATTCTTGTCTATGAAGTCCACGGCTTTGCGCGCATCGGGCGGCGCAAGAGTTACTACGCGAGCGGGCACGGCCAGCGCGAGGACGCCTGGGTCATGCGTCTGGCTCTGTAAGAATGCAGCCATGAGCCTTGACCTCGATGAGCGACAGCGAGCCATGCTGCAAGAGATGGGTGTGCGTGTCTGGCAGCCCGCGCCGCAGCGCCCGGTCTTGCCGGCTTTGGCGCCGCTTGCTGCGGCGAGCGGGCGGGCGACTCCGCCTGGGCCGGTGTCAGCAGCGCTCAGGCCGCTGGCTGAGGCGGCTGTGCGCCAGCAGTCGCTCGCCGCCAGGTTGGGCAGCGCTGATCCCAGCGAGGCCCTGTTGGTTTCGCCCGACGGGCAGGACTGGCCGGCATTGGCCGAAGCTGTGTCGCGGTGCCAGTCTTGCGAGCTTTGCCGGGGGCGCCGCGCGCCGGTGTTTGCGCCGCCGCAGCCACCCTTGCCGGCCGACTGGCTGGTGCTGGGCGAGCCCCCTGACGATGAGGAAGAGCGGGCGGGCGCCGCCTTTGCCGGGCCAACTGGCCAATTGCTTGGCAACATGCTGCGTGCCCTTGGCCTGAGCCGCCAGGGTGGGGCTGCGCAGACAGCGGCGCAGCGGGCCTACCTGACCAATGTCGTCAAATGCCGGCCGGCTGCGCTGCGCGTACCGCAGCCGCAAGAACTACGGGCTTGCCAGCCCTACTTGAGCCGTGAAATCGCACTGGTGCGGCCCAAGGTCATTCTGGCCATGGGCCGCTTTGCCGCGCAGTCGCTGCTGCAAGACAGCCTGCCAGATGCGGCCGAGCTGCCCTTGGGCAAATTACGCGGACAGACCTACCATCACCTGGGTATTCCGGTGGTGGTGACCTACCACCCCGGCTATCTGCTGCGCAGCCAGGCCGACAAGGCGCGGGCCTGGGCAGACCTGTGCCGAGCAGCAACCTTGGTTCAGGCCGCTGCGGCAACTGCCGGGCCTTGATCGCTGGCCATTGAGATGGTCACTGAGCGGTGTGCGCCCGGGCTGCTTCTTACAATTGCCCTATGAGCTTTCTTGACAGGCTGAGCGCAGCTGAGCGCAGCAACCAATCCATGTTGTGCGTGGGGCTGGACCCAGAGCCGGCCCGCTTCCCTGGCGTGCTGCGCGGCGATGCCAGCCGCATTTTTGATTTTTGCGCTGCCATTGTGGAGGCCACAGCCGATCTGGTGATCGCCTTCAAACCGCAAATTGCCTACTTTGCCGCGCACCGTGCCGAGGACCAACTCGAGCGGCTGATGGCCCATATGCGCCAGGTGGCGCCTGGGGTGCCGGTGATTCTGGACGCCAAGCGCGGCGATATTGGCAGCACGGCGGCCCAGTATGCGGTGGAGGCGTTTGAGCGCTATGGGGCGGATGCGGTCACCCTCTCGCCTTTCATGGGCTTTGATTCTGTCGAGCCCTATCTTAAATACCAGGGCAAGGGCGCCTTTTTGCTCTGCCGCACCTCCAACCCCGGTGGTGACGATCTGCAATCGCAGCGTTTGTCCAGCGTGCCGGGCGAGCCGCTGCTGTATGAGCATGTGGCCCGCTTGGCGCAGGGCCCGTGGAACCTGAATGGCCAGCTTGGCCTGGTGGTGGGCGCCACCTACCCGGCCGAGATTGAGCGGGTGCGCGCCATTGCACCCACCCTGCCCCTGCTGATCCCGGGTGTTGGCGCGCAGGGCGGCGATGCCGCGGCCACGGTCAGGGCGGGCTGGCGCGGCGACGCACAGGCCACGGTGGCGCCGATCATCGTGAACTCGTCGCGGGCTATTCTGTATGCATCTTCAGGCGCCGACTTTGCTCAGGCCGCCCGCCGCGAAGCCGCCAAAACCCGCGAGTTGCTGCAAGCGTCCCAGGCTTGAGGCCGGCGCCTAAGCCCGAGCTGCCGACAGCAGGCGCTTGAGGTAGCGCCCGGTGTGGCTGCTCGGGTTGTTGGCGATCTCCTCGGGGCTACCGGCACCCACCAGTGTGCCGCCGCCGGCGCCGCCCTCCGGGCCCATGTCGATCAGCCAGTCTGCGGTCTTGATCACATCGAGGTTGTGCTCAATCACCACAATGGTGTTGCCAGCGTCGCGCAGCTGGTGCAGCACCCGCAGCAGCAGGGCGATGTCGGCAAAGTGCAGGCCGGTGGTGGGCTCGTCCAGGATGTAGAGCGTGCGTCCGGTGTCGCGCTTGCTCAGCTCCAGCGCCAGCTTGACCCGCTGCGCCTCGCCGCCCGACAGCGTGGTGGCCGCCTGCCCAAGGCGGATATAGCTTAGGCCCACGTCGAGCAGGGTGTGCAGCTTGCGCGCAATGTTGGGCACGGCCTTGAAGAACTCGGCGGCCGCCTCCACGGTCAGGTCCAGAATTTGTGCAATGGTCTTGCCCTTGTATTGGACCTCGAGCGTTTCCCGGTTGTAGCGCTGGCCGGCGCAGACATCGCAGGGCACGTAGACATCGGGCAAAAAGTGCATCTCTACCTTGAGCATGCCATCACCCTGGCAGGCTTCGCAGCGGCCACCACCCGCCGCTGCACCAACATTGAAGCTGAAGCGGCCGGGCCCGTAGCCGCGCTCGCGCGCCATCGGCACCTCGGCCATGAGCTCCCGGATTGGGGTGAACAGGCCGGTGTAGGTGGCCGGGTTGGAGCGCGGTGTGCGCCCGATTGGCGACTGGTCGACGTTGATCACCTTGTCGAAATGCTCGATGCCCTCGATCGACTCGTGTGGCGCCGGCTCCTCGTGGGCGCGGTAAAGCTGGCGCGCCACGGCTGCATACAGCGTGTTGTTCACCAGAGTCGATTTGCCGGAGCCCGATACGCCGGTCACACAGGTGAACAGGCCCACCGGGATGTCGATGCTGACGTCACGCAGGTTGTTGCCGCTGGCACCGACGATGCGCAGGCACTGCGGCATGGCCTGGTCTTGCAGGCGGTGCCGCTTTTTGGGGATGGCAATGCTCAGCGTCTGCGCCAGGTAGCGCCCGGTCAGCGAATCCGGGTTGTCACGGACATCCTCAAAGCTGCCCTGGGCCACCACCCGGCCGCCATGCACGCCGGCGCCCGGCCCCATGTCGATCACATGGTCGGCGGCGCGCATCATGTCCTCGTCGTGCTCCACCACCAGCACGCTGTTGCCGATGTCGCGCAGGTGGTGCAGGGTGCTGATCAGGCGGTCGTTGTCACGCTGGTGCAGCCCGATGCTGGGCTCGTCGAGCACATACATCACGCCAGTCAGGCCCGAGCCGATTTGCGAGGCCAGCCGGATGCGCTGTGACTCGCCGCCGCTCAGCGTCTCGGCACTGCGGTCCAGGCTCAGGTAGTTCAGGCCGACATCGTTCAGAAATTTGAGGCGCAGGCCGATTTCACGCACCACCTTGCCGGCAATTTCGCCCTTGGCACCGGCCATCTGCAACTGCTCAAAGTAGGCCTGGGCCTGGGCCAGCGTCATGCGGCTGACCTCAAAGATGGGCCGCGACTGGGCCCCTTCGCCAATCTTCACATGCCGAGCTTCGAGCCGCAGCCGGGAGCCGCCGCAGTCGGGACAGGGCTGGGTGCTGCGCAGGCGGCCCAGGTCTTCGCGCACCACGGCTGAGTCGGTTTCGCGGTAGCGCCGCTGCATGTTGGGAATGATGCCCTCGAACGGGTGCTTCTTGCTGAATTTCTTGCCCTGGCTGGCGCCAGAGTCGATCACGTAGCTGAACTTGATGTCTTCCTCCCCCGAGCCGTGTAGCACCGCGCGCTGCACCAGTGCCGGCAAGGATTCGAACGGGGCCTCGATGTCAAAACGGTAATGCCGGGCCAGGCTCTCCAGCAGCGCAAAGTAGTAGCCGTTGCGCCGGTCCCAGCCCTTGATGGCGCCGCTGGCCAGGCTCAGCGTGGGAAAGGCCACCACCCGCGCTGGGTCAAAAAAATCCTGCATGCCCAAACCATCACAGGCCGGGCAGGCGCCTTGCGGCGAGTTGAAAGAAAACAGGCGTGGCTCCAGCTCGCCGATCGAGTAGCTGCACACCGGGCAGGAGAACTTGGCGTTGAACAAGTGCTCAATCGGGCTCTGAGCTCCTTCGTTGTTGGCTTGGGTGCTGTCGGTTTCGACAGCAATCGCGCGCCCGCCGCCGACTCGAAGCGCTGCTTCAAAACTCTCGGCCAGGCGTTGCTTCAGGTCGGGGCGCACCTTGATCCGGTCAATCACCACGTCCAGATCGTGTTTTTCGGTTTTCTTAAGCGCCGGCAGTTCGTCAAATTCAAAGGCCTGGCCGTTGACTCGAAAGCGCACATAACCCTGCGCCTGCAAGCTGGCGATCAGGTCCTGGAACTCGCCTTTTTTGCCCCTCGCCAAGGGCGCCAGAATCATCAGGCGGGTGTCTAGCGGCAGCGCCAGCACGGCGTCCACCATCTGGCTCACGGTTTGTGCTTGTAGCGGCAGCTGGTGATCCGGGCAGAACGGCGTGCCGGCGCGGGCGTACAGCAAGCGCAGGTAGTCATGGATCTCGGTCACGGTGCCCACGGTGGAGCGTGGGTTGTGCGAGGTGGCTTTTTGTTCGATGGAGATCGCCGGGCTCAGGCCCTCGATCACATCCACATCGGGCTTGTCCATCAGCTGCAAAAACTGCCGTGCATAGGTGGACAGGCTCTCCACGTAGCGCCGCTGCCCTTCAGCGTACAGGGTGTCAAAGGCCAGGCTGGACTTGCCCGAACCGCTCAAGCCGGTGATCACCACCAGCTGGTTGCGTGGTATGTCGACGTCAATGTTCTTGAGGTTGTGGGTGCGAGCACCGCGGATGCTGATCTGGCGGGCGTTCAGGGGCTGGGGCAGGCGGGGGGAATCGGGGTCAGGTACGGGCATGGGTTTGGGTGGCGCGGGCAACCCTGCATCATAGGTGCTGGCTGCCGAATCAAGCCTGGGTGACTCGGCTAACCCCCAGCAACCAGGCCTTGAACAGCGCCACCACGGCGCTGTGGGCTGCGTCTTGCACACTGCGTTCGCGCGGCTCTACAAACCAGTAGCCTTGCGGGCCGGTGAGTTCGTGCTCGTCGAGCCGGCGCAGTCGGTTTTCGTGCAGGTCGCGCTCCACCATCGGCGCATCCACCACCGCCACACCGGCGCCTGACACCGCCGCATTGATCGCCTGGTCCATGGTGGAGAATGCGATGCCGGGGCGGGCGTCCACCTGGCGCATCCCCTTGGAGGCCAGCCAGTTTTCCCATACCGGCAAACGCTTGGCGCCAGACAAAATGTGCAGCAAGGTGGTTTTGTTCAGGCTCGGGGCTCGGCCGTCTGACCACAATTCTGGACTGGCCACCGCAATGTGCTGCTCCTGGCGCAACAGCCGGCAGTCGCAGGGGCTCCAGGGCTCTGCCAGGTACATCACCAGGCAGTCATATTGGCGGGCCTCGCGCAGGCTGGCCACGGCGTTGGTGGTGATCGACAGGTCGATGTCGGGGTGGCGGCTGTGAAAGCCGCGCAGGCGTGGCGCCAGCCAACGCGAGGCAAAGGTCTCTGGCACGTTGACCGAAATGCGCTGGCGCGCGCCCAGGTTCTGAATTTGCGTCACCGCACTGGTGAGGTTGCCAAAGGCCTGCTCGATGCTTTTGGCCAGCACACTGCCAGCCGGCGTCAGAATCAGGCCCTGTGGGTGACGAATGAAGACCGGCTTGCCCAGCCATTCTTCCAGCTGCTTGATCTGGCGGCTGACGGCGCCCTGGGTCACATGCAGCAAATCGCCAGCTTTGGTGAAGCTGTTGGTACGGGCAGCCGCCTCGAAGGCGCGCAGTGCGTTGAGTGGTGGCAAAAGTTTCACAGCGCTTGAATTCAGGTTTTAGCCCGGCAGGGTAGAGAGATGCGGATGGCCGACAATCCGCTGCTCAAAAAGAACATGGCTGTGACCGGCGTGCCCCCCCATTCTCCCGCAAGCACTTACCGCATGACTGCGCTGGAGCGGCGTACCAGCCTGTCATTGGCCGCCATCTACGGCCTGCGCATGCTGGGTCTGTTTTTGGTGCTGCCGGTGTTTGCGCTGGAAGCTGCCAAATACCCTGGCGGCGATGACCCGGCCCTGGTGGGGCTGGCCATGGGCATTTACGGCCTCAGCCAAGGCCTGTTGCAAATCCCTTTTGGCATGGCTTCAGACCGGCTGGGGCGCAAACGGGTGATCGTGGCTGGGCTGGTGCTGATGGCCGTGGGCAGCTTTGCCGCCGCCCTGGCCGACAGCCTGATGGGTCTGACCATCGGGCGGGCCTTGCAAGGCGGTGGCGCGGTGTCGGCGGCGGTGTCTGCTTTGTTGGCCGACCAGACCCGTGACGAGGTCCGCACCAAGGCGCTGGCGCTGGTGGGGGGCAGCATTGCCCTGACCTTTGCTGTCTCGCTGATTCTTGGGCCGCTGCTGGCCGCCCGCTTTGGTCTGGCCGGGCTGTTTGGCCTGACTGGCTTGCTGGCATTGGCCGGTGCGGCGGTGGTGATCTGGCTGGTGCCGCCCGAGCCGCCGCTGAGCACCTCGGCCCTGCTGCGGGGCAGCCTGGCCGAGGTGCTGCGCGACCCTGCCATGCTGCGTCTGGATGCGGGTGTGTTTGTGCTGTACGCGGTGCAAATTGCGATGTGGGTGGCAGTCCCGGCGCTGCTGGTGCAGGCCGGGCTTGGCAAAGAGCAGCATTGGTGGGTGTATCTGCCCGCTGTTTCGGGCTCCTTTGTGGTCATGGGCATAACCCTCTTTCCGCTCGAGCGCCGGGGTTATTTGCGCAGTGTTTTTTTGCTCGCTATTGGGCTCATGGTGCTGGTGCAACTGGGCTTTATGGCCGTGGCCAGCGCGCCGACACTGGGGGCTTTGGCGGCCTTGCTGCTGGCTTATTTCTGTGGCTTCAATGTGCTGGAGGCAGCTCAGCCCAGTTTGGCCACCCGGCTGGCGCCGGCCCACGCCCGCGGCGCGGCCCTGGGCGTGTACAACACGCTGCAATCATTTGGATTTTTTGCCGGTGGCCTGGTGGGCGGCATCCTGGTGAAAACCACCGGCACCCAGGGACTTTTTGCGGTTTGTAGCCTGGCCAGCCTGTGCTGGCTGCTCATTGCCTGGCCAATGCGCGCCCCGCCATCCAGGGCTGCACAACAGGCCGCAAAGGCTGGATAATCTTTGAAACTCTGGAGGAAAAAACCATGGCATCCGTCAACAAAGTCATTCTCGTGGGCAACTGTGGCCGAGACCCGGAAATTCGCTATCTGCCCTCTGGCC